>NZ_CP046622.1:4388125-4701562 GCF_009755665.1 Variovorax paradoxus | reverse complement strand
CATGAGCAACTGCGCGGCGTTGCCGGGCAGGATCTCCAGGACAAGAAACACTATGACCGAGGCGCCGATCAGCGTGGCGATCAGCGTGGCGAGGCGCTTGAGAATAAACAGGCTCATGGGGCGGGGCGCAGCATAACCCGACTCCTGCAACAAGCGTGCCTTGTTCGCGATAATCGGGTATGGCCCTCATGATCACCGACGAATGCATCAACTGCGATGTCTGCGAGCCCGAGTGCCCGAACGATGCGATCTACATGGGCGCGGAATTCTACGAAATCGATCCGCACAAGTGCACCGAATGCGTGGGCCATTTCGACGAGCCCCAGTGCGTGCAGGTGTGCCCGGTGGCGTGCATCCCCATCCATCCGGAGCACGTGGAAAGCCGCGAGACGCTGTGGCAGAAGTTCGAGCGGCTTGCCGCGGCCAAGGCAGCAGCCGCGGCTGTGGAGCCGCGGCCGCCAGTGCCTTCAGCCGGCGTCTGAGCCGGACGACGGCTTTCGCTTTTTCGTGCTGCCCGCGCCATCCGGCGGCGAGGCTGGTTTCCCGGCAGATGCGCCACTGAAGCGCGTGCTCGACTTGTGCGGCTCGGAGGCGAGTTTTCGGGCGCGTGCCTGCGCGAGTTGTTCGGAAGACGCGAGCTTTCGCTCGGCGACGGCGGCCTGCCGGGCCTCGTGGGCGGAACGGCGATCGCGCTCGTAGGCTTCTTTTTCCTGCGACAGGCGAATGCGTTCGAGCTGATCGGCGCGAACCTCGGCCTTGTGCGTGGCGGCCTCCGAGGCGCGGCGGTCCGCATCGGTGCGCAGGTCGTCAACCTTCACCGGTTTTCCGCCCTCGCAGGGCCGGTCGGTGTAGGTGTTGCCGCAGCGGTAGGTTTCGGACCTTCCTTGTGCCGCGGCGGGTAGCCAGACAAAACTCGATGCTATTAAAACTATAGCTGCGCCCGTTTTCCCGGTCTGGGTGGCTCTTCTGCTTCTTCTCATTTTTATTTCTCTCCCTTTTTCTCTCCCGCGCTCTCGTTGCCGGCTGACTAGGTGGCGGCGGGCGTGCCTCCGTCGCCGGGCTCTCGCCGCGGCGGTTTGGGCCGGGGCGGTTTGCTCGTGTGAATGATCAAGGTCGCCTTTTCCATCTCGCCCGCCACCAGGGCAGGGGCCGCATGCAGCGTGCGCACGATGGCGTCTTGGATGGCTTCGCGCTGTTCCTTCAGCGGCTTCTTCAGCACCCAGTTGATCACCTCCGACTTCACGCCGGGATGGCCGATGCCCAGGCGCAGGCGCCAGTAGTCGCCCGTGCCCAGCTGCGCATGGATGTCGCGCAGGCCGTTGTGGCCTGCATGGCTGCCACCGAACTTGAGCTTGGCCTGGCCGGGCACCACGTCGAGTTCGTCGTGCACCACGAGAATTTCTTCGGGTGCAATCTTGAAGAAGCGCGCGAGCGCGCCCACCGACTTGCCCGACAGGTTCATGAAGGTTTGGGGCTCGAGCAGCCACACGCTCTGCCCGCCGATGTTCGCGCGCGCCGCAAGGCCGTGATAGCTGCGCTCGGGCACTAGGTTGAGCTTCCAGTCGCGTGCGAGCGCGTCGATCCACCAGAAGCCCGCGTTGTGCCGTGTGGCTTCGTATTCAGGCCCGGGATTACCGAGGCCGACAAACAGCTTGATCATGAGGGAATTATCTCGCCGCCCCAAAAGCAAAAGGCCCGCACGAAGCGGGCCTTTTGCAGGGTGCGGGAAGAATTACTTCTTCGCAGCGGGCTTTGCCGTCTTGGCGGCAGGCTTGCCACCGGCAGCTGCGGCGCCTTCGGCAGGTGCTGCGCCTTCAGCGGCAGGTGCCGGCTCTTCGGCGACCAGCGGAGGCACGGCCGACACGATGACGGGGTTCAGCTTGCCGTGGCTCACGAACTTCACGCCCTTGGGCAGCTTGATGTCGCTCACGTGCAGCGTGGCGTTCTTCTTGAGGCTGGAGAGGTCGACCTCGATGAACTCGGGCAGGTCGCTCGGCAGGCAGCTCACTTCGAGCTCGTTCATCACGTGCGTCACCAGGTTGTGGTCGAGCTTGACGGCGTCGGACTCTTCTTCACCCTTGAAGTGAAGCGGCACCTTCATGTGCAGGCGGGTCTTGGCATCGACGCGCTGGAAGTCGATGTGTTGCACCAGCTGGCGGAATGGGTGGTACTGCACGTCGCGCAGCAGCACTTTGCTGGTGGCGCCGCCGAGTTCCATTTCGAGGATCGAGGCGTGGAAGGCTTCCTTCTTGAGGGCGTGCCACAACGCGTTGTGATCGAGCTCGATCAGCTGGGGCTTGCCTTCACCACCATAGACGATACCGGGCGTCTTGCCCGAGATGCGGAGACGGCGGCTCGCACCCGTGCCCTGCTTGGCGCGCTCAAAAGCGACGAATTTCATAACAACTCCTGTGAGAGTCCACCGCGACCAGTGCGACTCCGGTTCAACAAGGGCGCCGTTCCGACAAAGGAGGTGGCGCCCGCTTTTTGCTCAGAACAGGTTGTCCTGGTCCGAGAACAAACTCATGACCGACTCGCCCTTGGCAATGCGCTGGATCGTTTCGGCGATCAGCGGTGCCACGGAGAGTTGGCGGATCTTTCCGCACGCCAGGGCGCCGTCGGAGAGAGGAATGGTGTTGGTCACCACCACTTCGTCCAGCGCGGAGTGGGTGATGCGTTCGATGGCCGGGCCCGAGAAGATCGGGTGCGTGCAATAGGCGTAGACGCTTTTTGCGCCGCGTTCCTTGAGCACTTCGGCCGCTTTGACCAGCGTGCCGGCCGTGTCGATCATGTCGTCCATGATCACGCAGTTGCGGCCATCGATTTCGCCGATCACGTTCATGACCTCGCTCACGTTGGCCTTCGGGCGGCGCTTGTCGATGATGGCGAGGTCGCAATTCAGCTGCTTGGCCAAGGCGCGCGCGCGCACCACACCGCCCACGTCGGGCGACACGACGATCAGGTCTTCGTAGTTCCGCTGGCGCAGGTCGCCCAGCAGCACCGGCGACGCATAGATGTTGTCGACCGGAATATCGAAGAAGCCCTGGATCTGGTCGGCGTGCAGGTCCATGGTGAGCACGCGCTCGACACCCACGGTTTCCAGCAGGTTGGCCACAACCTTGGCCGAGATCGGCACCCGGCTGGAGCGCGGGCGGCGGTCTTGGCGGGCATAGCCGTAATAGGGAATCACGGCGCTGATCCGCTCGGCCGAGGCGCGCTTGAGCGCGTCGACCATGATGAGCAGTTCCATGAGGTTTTCGTTAGTCGGTGCGCAGGTGGACTGCACCACGAACACATCGCGCGCCCGGACGTTCTGGTTGATCTCGACGGTGACTTCGCCGTCGGAGAAGCGGCCAACGCGCGCGGCACCCAGCGAGGTACCGAGGTTTTGCGCGATTTCTGCGGCGAGGCCAGGATTGGCATTGCCGGTGAAAACCATGAAATCAGGGTGATTAGCCTGCATGAGCGCGTCCCGGCAGTCGAATGGCTTTTAGGAAGCCGCCAAAGAGTTTGAGTCGTGGTGGCGGCCCGGAGGCCGCCGATTATTGCAGCGGGTAGGCTGCAAAAGAAGCACTGCGGCCCGTGGGCCGCAGTCTGAAAGCGCTGCGGCGGTGAGACCGCAGCCTGAAGAGATTTGGCAGGGGAGAAAGGATTCGAACCTTTGCATGCTGGAATCAAAATCCAGTGCCTTAACCAACTTGGCGACTCCCCTACACGGGTCGATGGTTTTCACCACAAACCGATATATGTCGCATCGGACCCATCACGATCCGATTATCTTCAGGTCGCCCATCCCCAAAGTGGATGAACGGCCATGTTGCTGCATTGACGAACCTGCCAGCCCGCGGGGGCTTCGGTCAGTTCCGCTTCTTGCGGCCCTTGCGGCAATTTCGCGAATACCGAACTTCCGGAGCCGGTCATCCGGGCCTTCAATCCTTGGGCGCCGAGCCATTCGATGGCTTCGGTGACTGCAGGGCAAAGCCGTTGGGCAACCGGCTGCAGGTCGTTGTGGCCGAAGTCGAAAACCTTGAAAGCGCTGCTTTCCTGGTTTGGAGCTTCAAGCTGTTCGCTATCTGCAGCAAAGCCCGAGATTATAGCAGCAGGAGTGGCGCGTTGAAGGTCCGGCGCAGAAAAAATTAAGCGCGTGTCGAGTCCCTCGGGTGGCTTGGCCACAACGAAACGTGCCGCAGGCACATTCACGGGAGTAATTTTCTCGCCGATTCCCTCGACCCAGGCATTGCGGCCCCCAAGGAAAAACGGCACGTCGGCACCCAGTTTCACGCCTATTTCGGCCAGACGCGCCAGCGGCAGATTCAGGTTCCAGAGGCGGTTGAGCGCCAGTAGACACGTTGCAGCGTCCGAAGAGCCTCCGCCCATGCCGGCCTGCGCCGGAACCTGCTTGGCAACGCCGATATGGGCCCCCTGGCCCGGGCTGGCATGCACCTGCAGCGCCCGCGCCGCACGCAGCACCAGGTCGTCGGGCGGCAACTCGGTCGTCAGGTCTTCGCGGCTGAGTTGGCCATCGCGCCGTAGTTCGACGTGCAGTGTGTCGCACCAGTCGATCAGCATGAAGACCGACTGCAGCAGGTGGTAGCCGTCTTCGCGCCGGCCGGTGATGTGCAGGAAGAGGTTGAGCTTGGCCGGTGCGGGAAGGTCGTAGATTGCCTTCATGACCGTTCGAACACGATGCGCAGGTCGGCCGTGGGCCCCGGGTTCTCGCGCGTGGCCTGCAGGCGGCCGTTCGCGACCTGCGCCAAGTCGGGGCGCCAGCCGGGAACGCGGTCGTCGCGGCCCGCGAGCCAGCCGAAGAGCGCGCCGACGGGTATTGCGGCACCGGTGGCGGCTTCGATCAGTGCGTCGACCGACTCGTAGCGCCGGACTTCGCTGCCGTTCTTGAGCAGGGCCTCGCCAGGCGACCAGTGCAGTTGGGCCAGGGTGCTGCCGATGGGGCTCGTGAGCGACAGCTCACCCGCTTCAGGGGAGCCGCGCAATTCGAACAGGGCGGAGAAGGTCTGCACCGGCTGGCTGTCGATGCGCAGCGACATGCGGCCGCTCCATATGTCCGTGCCTTGAGGCCGCACGCCGCCGGAGAGCTGCGCGCAGCCGGCCGTGACCAGAAGCGCCGCGACGCCCGCCGCCAGCAAACCCCTGCGGCCGCCCTGAAGATCCGCCGCGAACATTGCCGTCACGGCTTGACCCGCAGGCGCTTGAGCGTCTCCTGCAGGGTTTCGTTTTCGGCGTCGCTCAGCAAGGCTTCTTTCCAGATCGTCACGGCGCGGTCTTTCTGACCGGTCGACCAGAGCACTTCACCAAAATGCGCGCCGATCTCCGGATCGGGCCGCGTCTTGTAGGCCGCCTCGAGAATGCGAATGGCTTCGGTGGTGTTGCCGAGCCGGAATTCCACCCAGCCCAGGCTGTCGGCAATGAACGGGTCCTGCGGTGCCAGCTGCACCGCTTTCTGAATCAGCGTGCGCGCTTCGTCGAGCCGGATCTTGCGATCGGCGAACGAGTAGCCGAGCGCGTTGTAGGCGTTCTGGTTTTCGGGCTTGAGCTCGATCAGCCGGCGCAGGAGCCGTTCCATTTCGTCGAGCCGGTTGAGCTTTTCGGCCACCATGGCCTGGTCGTAGATCAGGTCGGTGTCGTTCGGCGCAGCCACGGAAGCCTGCGCCAGCATGTCGTACGCGGCCTGGTATTGCTTGGCATCGCGCAGCAGCTGCACTTCGGCGAGAAACTTCTGCTTCTTGTCCTCGGGCGTGCGCTCGGGCAGGCCGCGCAGCACTTCGCGCGCTTGCGGCAGTTTGCCCTGGCGCGCCAGCAGGCCTGCGCGGCGGGTCTGCGCCACGACCAGGTCGTCGGTGCTGTCGACGCGTGCGAGCCAGCGCTCCGCGCCCGTAAAGTCCTTGCGGCGCTCCGAGAGCTGCGAGAGAAGCAGGTATGCCTGGGTGGTGCCGCGCTGGCGGTCGTCCGCATCCTTCTGGTCTTTTTGGGACGCGGCGAGCTCGACATAACGCTTGAGCGATGTTTCGGCGGCCCCGTCCTGCCGGGCCTGCGCCTGCAGGCTGCCGAGCAGCAGCCAGGGTTCGGCCAGCTCGGGCCGCGCCGAGGTCAGTGCCTGCAGTTGCGCACTGGAATCGGCAAAGCGGCGGTTCTCGACCAGCACGCGTGCGTAGGCAACACGCAGGTCGGGCGAGGCCTTGGGGTTGCTGGCGAGGTAGCGCGTGACGATCGGCTCGGCCAGCGGCTGGCTGGGGTCGATCATTTCGAGCGCCAAGGCGGCCGGCGCGTCGGAGGCGGGATCGATTTCCTGGCCCTTGAACGCGGCGTCGAGCGCACCGGAGGTATCGCCCGCATTCAGGCGCATACGGCCTACCGTTGCCCAGGCCAGCCCGCCGGTGGCGGGCTTCTTGAGTTCGTCGGCCAGTGCCTGCTCGACCACCGAGGCGGCCAGCTTCTTGTCGGTGGAGCGCGAGTAGTTGCGCACGATCACCGCCATGAGCATGGGGCGTTCGACTTGCGAGGTGGCGGCGACTTCGGCGCGCAGCAGCTCGGCGGTTTCGCCGATGCGATTGAGCGCAATCAGGATCTGGAGCTCGATGCGGCGTGCATCGCGCGAGTTGGGCAGCGTTTCCTGCCAGGCGCGGGCCGCTGCGAGCGCTGCATCGCCCGAGCGCGACTGCAATGCAATTTCGACCGCGCGCTGAAACAGCTTGCCGTCGCGCAGGCGACGCGCCGCGTCGAGCACCAGCGCGTAGCCCGCTCCGGGATCGCCGGACCGCGTGGTCATCTCGCCCATCAGGATTTCGTAGAACAACTCGGCCGTGAGCGCCGAGGGCTGTGCGACGGGTTCGCTCGCCGGCTTGGCGGCGACCGGTGCCGCGGCCGGCGGCCTTGTGCCGGGCCGGGACGGAGTCGGCCGCTCGATGATGGGCGCCGGGCTATTGGGCGCGGCGGGATCGGAGGTTTGCGCGTGAACCGCGCAAGCAAGCAGCACGAGAGACGCGGCCGCCGCAAGGCGGTGTCGGCGGGGCGATGGAATCATCGAACCATAATAATCCAAGCTTTTGAGCGAGCACCGCGTGGGGCTTCATTGCGGCCCGGAGTTTTTTCTTATGCCAGAGCTTCCAGAAGTTGAAGTGACGCGGCGCGGTTTTGCCGAGCGCATTGCCGGTGCACGCATCGATGCCGTGCGCATCGGCAAGCCCTTGCGCTGGGCGCTGATGGTCGCGCCCGAGGCACTGGTCGGGCGGCAGGTGCTGCAAGTGCGCCGGCGCGGCAAGTACCTGCTGATCGATCTCGATCGCGGCCTGCTGCTCTTGCACCTGGGCATGTCGGGCAGCCTGCGCTTCGATGCGGCGCTGCCGCCGCCCGGCGTTCACGATCACTTCGATCTCGTGACCGACCGGGGCACCTTGCGGCTCAACGATCCGCGCCGCTTCGGCGCCGTGGTCTACGTGGAAGACGAAGCGGCGCCATGGGCCACCAAGCTGCTCGGCGGACTGGGCATGGAGCCGCTGGGCGACGGATTCGACCTCGACGCGTTTCACGCCGGCCTTCGAAAGCGCCGCACCGCGGTGAAGCAGGTGCTGCTCGCGGGCGACGTGGTGGTGGGCGTCGGCAACATCTATGCGTCAGAGGCGCTGTTCCAGGCGGGCATTCGCCCGACCCTGTCTGCCGCGCGAATCAGCCGGCCGCGCGCCGCCAGGCTTCATGCGGCGGTGCGCGAAATTCTGGCCAGGGCGGTGGAGAAGGGCGGCAGCACGCTGCGCGATTTCTCCAACGTGGACGGGCAGAACGGCTATTTCCAGCTCGAAGCCACCGTTTATGGCCGGGCTGGCGAGCCTTGTCGGGTCTGCGCAACGCCCATACGGCAGCTACGCCAAGGCCAGCGTTCCACTTACTATTGCCCGAATTGTCAAAAATAGTGTTCCGGCGTCCGCGTTCGAATATCCTGCAAACGGTTGCTCCACAGCTTGCGATGCTATATTTGTAAGTTGTTTCTTACATATTCCCTTTGAGCCGCTCTTTCAACCAACAACTCGATCAGCACGGCGCCTGGCGAAGCAATTTTGCTCACCGCCTCCAGTGGCTGTCCCGCTGGCTGACCGAGAACGAGCTGCTCGACCAAGCCGTGGCCGAGCGCCTGCGCGGCCTCGAGCTGCAGATTCGCAACAGCAAGGTCATGGTCGCGTTCGTGGCCGAGTTCTCGCGCGGCAAGTCGGAGCTGATCAACGCGATCTTCTTCGCTGGCTACGGGCGGCGCATCATGCCCGCCAGTGCCGGACGCACGACGATGTGCCCGACCGAACTGGGCTACGACGCCGCGGTGTCGCCCAAGCTGCGGCTGCTGCCGATCGAAACCCGGCTGGAACCTCATTCGCTCACGCACTGGCGCGAGAAGCCCACGCGCTGGACCGAAATTGCAATCGACGTGGAGAACGCCGAGCAACTGGCCCAGGCCATGGGCAAGGTGGCCGAGGTGCGCTGGGTCAGCAAGGACGAGGCCAATGCGCTCGGCTTCTGGAACGAAGAAACCCCAGACGACAACCCGGTGCAGGACGCCGAAGGCCGAGTCGAAATTCCGCGCTGGCGCCACGCCATCCTGAACATGCCGCACCCCTTGCTGGAGCAGGGGCTGGTCATTCTGGACACCCCGGGCCTGAACGCGATTGGCGCCGAGCCCGAGCTCACCGTCAGCCTGATCCCGCAGGCGCATGCGGTGGTCTTCATCCTCGGCGCCGAAACGGGGGTGACGCGTTCCGACCTGTCCATCTGGCGCGAGCACCTGGTCACCGAAAGTGAAGGCAGCGACACGCGCTTCGTGGTGCTCAACAAGATCGACACCATGTGGGACACGCTGAGCACGCCCGCGCAGATCGAGATGCAGATCGAGCGGCAGCGTGAAGTGGCGGCCAAGTTTCTCGAGGTTCCGCTCGTGCAGGTGCTGCCGGTGTCGGCGCAAAAGGGCCTGCAGGCAAAAATCCAGCGCGACGGGCGACTGCTCGAAGCCAGCCGGTTGCTGGCGCTCGAAACATTGCTCGCCGAAGGCGTGCTCGGCAAGCGCGAAACCATGCTGCGGCTTGCTGTCGATGCCGGCATGGTGGCATTGCGCGTGGAAGCCGAGCGCATCCTGAAAGTGCGCCAGCGCGACCTGTCGGAGCAGGCGCTCGAACTGCAGGGGCTGCGCGGCAAGAACGTTTCGGTGATTCGCCACATGCGCGCCCGCATCGACCAGGAGCAGACCGAATTCGAAGGCAGCAACACGCGCATCCTCGCGCTGCGCTCCGTGCAGGGCAAGCTGCTGCGCGAGGTGTATGCCGTGCTTGGCCGTACCGCGCTCAAGGCGGACATGGTGCGGCTTTCGACCGCGCTCAAGCGCCCCGGCATCAAGCTCAACGTGCGTAAGGTGTACGGCGAGACCTTCGATTCATTGCGCAACAACCTGCGCGAAGTGCAGGCGACTACCGCCGAGATCCAGTCGATGCTGCACGCCACCTTCCGCCAGCTCAATGCGGAGCAGGGCTTCAACCTGCAGGCGCCGGCGGAGCCCGACCTGACGAGCTTCGAGCAGGAGCTGAGCCAGATCGAGCGCAGCCACATCCATTACCTGAGCGTCGGCAATCTGCTGAGGCTGGCGCAGGCGGATTTTTGCGACAAGCTGGTCCGTGCGCTCGCTAGCCGGCTGCGGCTGGTCAACGAAGCGGCCATGACCGAGGTCGAACGCTGGAGCAAGGGCGCCAGCGCACAGATCGACGCGCAGCTGAAAGAGCGCCGCCGCACTTTCAGCAAGCGCATCCAGGCGATCGAGCGCATCCAGAATGCGGCCGGCAATCTCGATGAGCGTTTGCTTGAGCTTGCCGCGCAAGAGAGCAGCCTGGCCGAATTGCATCTCCGACTGAATGAATTCACTTCGATGATCACGCATCAGGGAAAGCCGGCTGCTCCGGCCGCTATCGGCGAACTGCGTGCGGCCTGATTGTTCGGTGCCTCGCGGCGGCGCAACGCAGGAGTTGCACGTGCCGCTCGATTTTGCGCAGCGTATCGTTGCCTGGCAGCGCAGCCACGGGCGCAGCGAGCTGCCGTGGCAGAACACGCGCGACCCCTACCGCGTGTGGCTGTCGGAGGTCATGCTCCAGCAGACCCAGGTTTCGACGGTGCTCGGTTACTTCGCGCGCTTTCTTGAACGTTTTCCGACGGTGCGGGCTCTGGCCGACGGCACCGAAGACGAGGTGTTCGGACTCTGGAGCGGCCTGGGCTATTACAGCCGCGCGCGCAACATGCACCGCTGCGCCCAGGAGGTGGTCGCGCGCTTCGGCGGCGAGTTTCCGCGCACGGCCGCCGAGCTCACCACCTTGCCCGGCATCGGCCGTTCCACCGCGTCAGCAATTGCGGCCTTCTGCTTTGGCGAGCGCGTTGCAATTCTCGACGGCAACGTGAAGCGCGTCCTGACGCGCGTGCTCGGCTTTGGCGGAGACATGTCGTCATCGGCGCAGGAGCGCGCGCTGTGGGACCGGGCTACCGAGCTGCTTCCGCCCGACGGGCAGAAGGAGGCCATTGCGGGCTACACGCAGGGCGTGATGGATCTGGGCGCCACGGTTTGCCTGCCGCGCAAGCCGAGCTGCATGATCTGCCCGGTGAACAGCATCTGCACCGGCTTGCGGGAAGGCCAGCCGGAGCGCTATCCGGTCAAGACCCGCAAGCTCAAGCGCAGTGCCCAGTCGCTCTGGACCCTGCTGGCGCGCGATGCGCAAGGCCGTGTCTGGCTTGAAAAGCGTCCCGCCAAGGGGATCTGGGCCGGGCTCTATTGCCTGCCGGTGTTCGAAAGCCGCGAAGACCTGTTGGCCGCACTGCCGCCGGCCGCGCAGCGCAAGGCCCAAGACCTGCCGCCCTTCGTGCACGTGCTGACCCACAAGGACTTGCATCTTCACCCGGTGATGCTTCAGGGCGGCCAACCGCAAGGCGAGACCGCGCGCTGGGTGGATGCAGAGGAGTGGGGGCGGCTCGGGTTGCCGGCGCCGATGCGCAAGCTGCTGGAAAGCAGCGCAGGCTAGCTTCGAGAGCTGCCGGCTGTGGGCGAGTTCAGATCGCGTCCAGCTCGCGGTGCCGCTTGAGGGCACCCCAACGCGCGCCAAAGGCACGTGCCAGCTGTTCGACCAGAAATACCGAGCGATGCTGGCCGCCGGTGCAGCCGATGGCCACCGTCACGTAGCTGCGATGGTCTCGCGCCAACGCATCCAGCCAGCGTGAAAGGAACTGCTCGATGTCGTCGTACATGCGTGCCACGTCTTCATGCTCGCGCAGCCATTCGACCACCGGCGCGTCGCGGCCGGTGAGCGGCCGCAAAGCGGGCACGTAGTGCGGATTGGGGAGCATGCGCACGTCGAACACGTAGTCGGCGTCCAGCGGCACGCCACGCTTGAAAGCGAACGATTCGAACACCAGCGTGAGCGCGCTCTGCGGCGCGGAGATCAGCGCCTTGATGTAGCTCTGGAGCTGCGCCGGCCGTATCAGGCTGGTGTCGATCACGTCGGCGCCGTCGCGCAGGTCGGCCAGCAGCTCGCGCTCCAGTTCAATGGCCTGTATCAGCGCGCGCTCCTGCTCGGGCGCGTCGGTGCGGCCCTCCTGGCGCGACAGCGGGTGCCGCCGGCGGGTTTCCGAATAGCGCCGCAGCAGGGCATCGGTGGTGGCGTCGAGAAACAGCGAACGCAGCGAAACGCCGTCGTGCCGCAATGCCTCGAGCTGCTGCGGAACGATCGGCAGCGACACGCCGCTGCGCACGTCCATGGCAATGGCAACGCGCTTGGCCTCCTGCTCGTGCTGCAGCGCGATGAAAGGCGTCAGCAACTCAGGCGGAAGGTTGTCGACGCAGTAGTAGCCCGCGTCTTCCAGCGCATGCAGCGCCACGGATTTGCCCGAACCCGACATGCCGGTGATGAGCACCAGATCGAGGTTCATCACAGCGTCGCCGAAGTCTTGTGGCCGAGCATTTCGCGGGCATGCGCCAGCGAGGTGTGCGAAACCTTCTCGCCGCCGAGCATGCGGGCGATTTCCCGGGCGCGGTTCTCGTCGTCCAGCCGCGAAACGCCGCTTTCGGTGCGCGGGCCGTCCTGGCCGGCCGCGGCCGTCTGGCGCTTGGCCACCACCAGATGATGATCGGCGCAGGCAGCCACTTGCGGCAGATGCGTGACGGCCAGGACCTGGCGGTCGCGCCCGAGCTGCTTCATGAGGCGCCCCACGGTCTCTGCGACAGCCCCGCCCACGCCGGCATCGACCTCGTCGAAGATCAGCGTGTGCGCGGCGCCAAGCTGGCTCGTGGTGACCGCGATGGCCAAGGCGATGCGGGAAAGCTCGCCGCCCGATGCCACCTTGCCGATGGGCCGGGGCGTGCTGCCGGGATGGCCGCTCACCAGAAAGGCGACGTCTTCGAGCCCCGCGCGGCCCGGCTGCGCCAGCGGCTGCAATTCGACTTCGAACCGGCCGCCCTGCATGCCCAGCCCTTGCATGGCCTGTGTGACCGCTTCGGACAGGCGCGGCGCGGCCTGCTTGCGCGACTTGGCGACCGCCTTGGCTTCCTTCATGTAGGCCTGCTGTGCAGCCTGCTCGGCGCGCTCCAGGCCTTCGAGGTCGCTTTGTGCGTCCAACGCCTTCAACTCGGCTTGCCATCCCGCCAGCAGCGCGGGCAGGTCGTCGGGCGTGCGCTTGTAGCGGCGCGCCAGCGACATCCACAAGCCCATGCGTTCGTCCAATTCGGCAAGGCGCTGCGGATCGGCCTCGGCGTTGCGCAGGTAGCCGTGCAGCGAGTGCGCGGCGTCGGATGCTTGCGCCACGCTGGAGGCCAGCACTTCGCCGAGCGCTCGAAACTCCGGCTCGATGTGCTCGCAGTTCTGCAGCAGCGTCACCGCGCGCGAGAGCGCCGCCAGGGCGCCGTTGTCGTCGTCTTCGAGCGCCTGGCTTGCGCCCTGCGCCGCATCGATCAAAGCCTGCGCGTTTGAAATGCGCGCGTGGTTGGTCGAGAGCTCTTCCCACTCGCCTTCGGCGGGCGCCAGCTTCATCACCTCGGCAATCTGCCATTGCAACCGTTCGCGTTCGCGCTGCAGAGAATCCTGCGCGGAGCGCGCGTTGTCCAGTGCCGAGATCGCTTGCCGCCAGCTGTGCCAGGCTGCGTCGAGCGCGTCGGTGCGCACGCCGGCATAGGCGTCGAGCAGGCCGCGCACGGCCTCGGGCCGCGTCAGGCTTTGCCATGCATGCTGGCCGTGGATGTCGAGCAGGCGGTCGCCGAGCTCCCGCAACTGCGTGGCCGTGGCCGGGCTGCCGTTGATCCAGCCGCGACTGCGGCCTTGCACGTCCACCGTTCGGCGTAGCAGCAGGGCGTCGCCGGATTCGAATCCGCCTTCGTCGAGCCACGCCGCGAAGGCCGGATCAGCGTCGAATTCGGCGCTCACGTCCAGGCGCTCGGCGCCCTCGCGCACAGCGCCTGCATCGGCGCGGTTGCCGAGCGCCAGCTGAAGCGCGTCGATCAATATGGATTTGCCGGCGCCGGTTTCACCGGTCAATACCGTAAAGCCGCCGGACAGGTCGAGTTCGAGTGATCGCACGATCACGAAGTCGCGCAGTGCGATGCGTCGCAGCGCCATCTCAGGAGCCCCCTTCGTTCCAATGAAGTTTCTTGCGCAGCGTGTCGAAATAGCTCCAGCCGCGCGGGTGCAGAAAGCGCACCCGGAAGTCGGAGCGGCGCACCACCACCCGGTCGCCGATGGCGAGCGAGGCCAGGGACTGCATGTCGAAATTGGCGCTGGCGCCGCGCCCCGACACCAGCTCTATCACGATCTCGTCCGCGTCGGGCAGCAGCACCGGGCGGTTCGACAAGGTGTGCGGTGCAATGGGCACCAGCACCCACCCCGGCACCGCCGGATGCAGCAGCGGCCCGCCGGCCGACAGCGCATACGCCGTCGACCCCGTGGGAGACGCAATGATCAGCCCGTCGGCGCGCTGGTTGGCCACGAAGTGCCGGCCCACCGACACCCTCAACTCGACCATGCCCGAGGTGGAGTCGCG
The DNA here is from genome assembly GCF_009755665.1 of Variovorax paradoxus. Lineage (NCBI taxonomy): Bacteria > Pseudomonadati > Pseudomonadota > Betaproteobacteria > Burkholderiales > Comamonadaceae > Variovorax > Variovorax paradoxus. The sequence goes on along the minus strand of NZ_CP046622.1, from coordinate 4,687,510 downwards.
GTTCACCACCACATCGTTCATTGCCAGCGCATCGAACACCGACACACCGTCGCGCATGACCTGCGCATGCATGAGGCTGCGGTGGTCTTCCTCGTACTCGCCGGCCAGCATGGGAATCAGCGTGGCCTGGTAGTTGTCGAGCGGAATGTCGGTGATGAAACCGAGTCGGCCGCGGTTGATGCCGATCAGCGGAATGCCATAGCACGCCAACTGGCGGCCAATGCCCAGCATGGTTCCGTCGCCCCCGACCACCAGGCCAAGGTCGCAGCGCTGCCCGATTTCTTCCACGCTCAGCGGCTGGTAGCGGCCGCCCACGCTGGCGTCCGCTTCGGCCTCCTCAGCGGCGGATTTTTCGACGAAAACCGTGCACCCTTGCGATTCCAGGAAGGCGCCAATATCTTCCATGACACCGTCGCGCGCGTCCCCCTGCGCCCGGGCGCCTGAAGCCTGGTATTTGCCGATCAGGGCGACGTTGCGGAAGCGGGAAGTCATGTACAAATTACAACACTAAAATCTTGCAATGCTGGACGACCGTGCCAAGTTGCTCCTCAAGACATTGGTGGAGCGTTACATCGCCGAAGGCCAACCGGTCGGGTCGCGGACTTTGTCGCGCGCGCCGGGGCTGGACCTTTCGCCCGCGACCATTCGCAACGTCATGTCTGACCTCGAGGCGCTGGGGCTGATTGCCAGCCCGCACACCTCCGCCGGCCGCATTCCCACAGCCCGTGGCTACCGGCTCTTCGTCGACACCATGCTCACTGCGCAGCGCGAGCAGATGAGCACGCCAAGCCTGGCGCCCGACCAGCCGCAAAAGGTGATTGCGAACGCGGCCAGCCTGCTGTCCAACCTGTCGCAGTTCGTGGGCGTCGTCATGGCGCCGCGGCGGGCCTCGGTGTTCAAGCAGATCGAGTTCCTTCGGCTTTCCGACCGGCGGCTGCTGGTGATCATCGTCTCGCCAGATGGCGACGTACAGAACCGCGTGATCTTTCCCGAGGCCGACTATTCGCAGTCGCAGCTGGTCGAGGCGTCGAATTACATCAACGCCCACTATGCGGGCCTGACCATCGAACAGGTGCGCGACCGGCTTCAGTCGGAAGTCGAAAAGCTGCGCGGCGAGATCGCCGCTTTGATGCAGGCCGCCGTCAAGGTCAGCTCCGAGGTGCTCACCGAAGCGCAGGAAGACGACGTTGTGATCTCCGGCGAGCGCAACCTGCTCTCGGTGACCGACTTTTCGAGCGATATGGGCCAGCTGCGCCGCGCCTTCGAGCTGTTCGAGCAAAAGGCGCAGCTCATGCGCCTGCTCGATGTGTCGAGCAAGGCAGAGGGCGTGCGCATCTTCATCGGCGGCGAGAGCCAGGTGGTGCCCATCGAAGAGCTTTCCATCGTCAGCGCCAACTACGAAGTCGACGGGCAGGTCGTGGGTACCCTGGGCGTCATCGGCCCGACCCGCATGCCTTACGAGCGCATGATCCAGATCGTCGACATCACCTCGCGCCTGGTCAGCAACGCGCTGAGCCACCGTAAGTAAGGCCGCACGGCGAATAGAATCGGGGTCTCTCGTGGGCCGTTAGCTCAGTTGGTTAGAGCAGCGGACTCATAATCCGTTGGTCGATGGTTCAAGCCCATCACGGCCTACCACTTGCATTCATTTCTAACCTGGCCCGGTTTGGGCCAAAAATGGATGCTATAATCGATAGCTGTGCGGCTGTAGCTCAGTTGGATAGAGTACTTGGCTACGAACCAAGGGGTCGTGGGTTCAATTCCTGCCAGCCGCACCACTCTCTTAAAGGGTTAGGACATCAACGTGTCCTAACCCTTTTTCTTTTTGCCTACCGGCATGCCAAAGAGGGGCTTCCAGGCAAGCTGGTCACATCGATGGGATCTCTGCCGATGCTGGTGGCAAACCACCGAAAGGTGTTCGTCCGGTTGTCGCCGCGGCCCGTCGTTCGCACGAACAGATAGCCTGAGGTTGCATTGCCCAACCCGTCGACCGGAATGCCCGCGGTCCGAAGCGCCGCCACTTCGGCGCTGGCACTCATGCCGAAGGGCAATTGCAGCGTGATCGTCGCGTTGTGAATGACCTGAGTGACCATTGCTTCCCACCAGAGTCCATAGAACTCAGAGCTTCCCTCCCACTCGACTCATCAGTAGCAAGCCTCCGGAATGAAGAACGTGACTTATTTCACGTGAAGACGAAAATGTTAACGTTTATTGATGCCGTAACAATTAGTCCATACGACGTAGGTCGAACCCTGCCGGCCGGGGAAACGGCTTAGAGTGAATCATGGGTACCCACGCAAAAAGAATCGCATTTCCGCTCCTTTTCTTGCTGTCCTTGGCCACAGGTTCGACCTGGGCAGGAAAGATCACCTGCATTCCGGGCGCAAACAGCGGAACCGCCTCGCCTCTCAATTCGATCCGCAGGATCTCGATCGACGAGCACTCTCGCACCGTCAACATGGACGTCGTTCGCTCCAGAACGAAAGACACGGAAACCATGGGCAAGCTGAGAGCGGACCTGGTGAACATGGAAGACAACCAGTCCGGCGAGCCCGTCTATGTCTTCAACTCCATCCCGACGGTCGGGGTCGAAACCACGAGCCTCTTCAAGCTGTTCAAGACCACGGAGTGGCGCCTGATAAGCGCTGGCGTGACTTTTGTGAACAAGGTACCCGCGTTGCGCGCCGTCGAGCAAAGCGTGGTCTTCGACTGCAAGCGCTCCGACCTGGGGTGAGCAAGCCGGCCCGGTCCCCAGGCCTCGCGCCCATGCATCGGGGCACAATATGTTGAACGGGCGACTCAGGAGTTCGCCGCACTTCATCATGAAGGCCTGCAACGAAAGTTGCGGGCCTTTTTAAATTCGGAGGTTTTGCCTTGAGCAAAGCATTCACCAAGGAAACAGACGCCGACGAAGACGACGATGGCGGCGAAAGCGCCGGCCCCGCGTTGCCGAGCGGAAGCAAAAACTACATCACGCCGGCCGGCTATGCCCGGCTGCGCGATGAATTGCTGCAATTGATGGATGAAGAGCGTCCCAAGGTCGTCGAGGCGGTGCATTGGGCCGCCAAGAATGGCGATCGCTCCGAAAACGGCGACTATCTCTACGGCAAAAAGCGCCTGCGAGAAATCGACCGACGCATCCGCTTTCTGACCAAGCGGCTAGAGATTGCCGAAGTGACCGATCCCTCGGTGCACCACGGCAGCGACCAGGTCTTTTTTGGCGCCACGGTGCGCTATGCCGATGAAACGGGCGACGAACGCAGCGTCACCATCCTGGGCATCGATGAGGCGGACAGCGCCCAGTCGCAGGTCAGCTGGATCTCGCCCATTGCCCGGGCCCTGCTCAAGTCGCGCGAAGGCGATGTGGTGAAGCTCGTAACGCCCGGCGGCACGCATGAGGTCGAGCTGCTGTCCGTGAGCTATCCCGCTCCGGGGTCAGGCACCGCGGCATAAAACTGCCGCGGGCGGGCATTTCAGGGCGCGGGAACCGTTCGCGCCGCCGTCAGCACGGAAGCAGTTCGCCGCGCCGCGCGCAACACCGCGTCAAGGTGGCTTCTGTCGCGCACGGCAATCACAAAGCGCAGGTCGGTCGAATCTTGCGGCGTTTCATCGGCCATTTCGACGTGCGTGATGTCGGCCTCGGCATCCGCCAGCGTTGCAGCCACCCGTGCGAGCACGCCCTTGTCGTTGCGCACGGTAATCACCACGCCGGTTTCGAACGCGCGGGTCGGCTCGTCGGCCCATTCGACTGCGAAAAAGCGCTCGCTGTCCTTATGCCGCAAGCGTTGGCCGACACCGCAGCTTTCGGTGTGCACCACCAGGCCCTCGCCGTGCCCCAGATAGCCGACGATCTCGTCACCCGGAATCGGTCGGCAGCACAGTGCAAAGCGAACGGAGGAGTTTTCGCTTCCGTCCAGCGTCACGGCGCCCTGCGAAATGGTTTCGTGCGAAATGAAGCGCTCGCGGCTCAGCAGCAGTGCATCCGGCCGCTCGCCCAGTTCGGAGAGCATGGCCACGAGCCGCTTGGCCACGATGCTGGCAATTCGCTTGCCCAGGCCGATGTCAGTCAGCAGCTCGGCGCGGGTGCGGTTGCCGGTAAAGCGCAGCAGCTTTTCCCACAGCGCCTGGTGCTCGGCGTCGTCGGCCGGCAGCTTGCTAAGGCCTTCGGCACGCAGCGCCTGCGCCAGCAGTTTTTCGCCGAGCCCTTCAGACTCGGCGTGCGCCAGCGTCTTCAAATAGTGGCGGATCTTGGATCGCGCGCGGCCCGTTCGAACAAAGCCGAGCCAGGCCGGGTTGGGCGTTGACACCGGCGCGGTAATCACCTCGACCACGTCGCCGTTTTTCAGCTCGGTGCGCAGCGGCACCTGGTCGCCGTTGATCCGCGCGGCGGAGGTGTGGTCGCCGATGTTGCTGTGAATGGCGTAGGCAAAGTCGACCACCGTGGCACCGCGCGGCAGCGCCAGAATCTGGCTCTTGGGCGTGAACACGTAAACGGCATCGGGAAACAGGTCGACCTTGACGTGGTCCCAGAACTCGGCCGCGTCACGGGTTTCGTCCTGAATGTCGAGTAGCGACTGCAGCCACTTGGTGCCAAGCCGGTCATTGCTGGCCGCATTCGGCTCCGCGGCTTTGTAGAGCCAATGCGCCGCCACGCCCGATTCGGCTACCACGTGCATGGCCTCGGTGCGCAGCTGAAATTCCACGTTCACACCCGCCGGGCCCACCAGCGTGGTGTGCAGCGACTGGTAGCCGTTGAGCTTGGCAATGGCGATGTGGTCCTTGAACTTGCCCGGCAGCGGCTTGTACATCTGGTGCAGGATGCCCAGGCCCGTGTAGCAGGCGATCACGTTTGGCACGATCAGCCGAAAACCGTAGATGTCGGTCACCTGGGCAAAGCTCAGGTGCTTTTCTTCCATCTTGCGGTAGATCGAATAGAGCGTTTTTTCGCGGCCCGCAATCCGCAGCGTCATGCCGGCGGCCGAGAAGGCGGTTTCGACCTCTTTCTGCACCTTCTGGATCAGGTCGCGCCGACGGCCTCTCGCCTTGGCCACAGCCTTGGACAGCGTGGCGTAGCGCCAAGGCTTCAGGTGTCGGAACGAGAGTTCTTGCAGCTCCCGATAAGTCTGGTTCAGGCCGAGCCGGTGCGCGATGGGCGCATAGATCTCGAGCGTTTCGCGCGAGATGCGGGCCCATTTTTCGCGCGGCGCATCGTCCAGCGTGCGCATGTTGTGCGTGCGGTCGGCCAGCTTGACCAGAATGACGCGCACGTCGCGCGCCATGGCCAGCAGCATCTTGCGGAACGATTCGGCCTGGTTTTCTTCGCGCGTGTTGAACTGCAGCTTGTCGAGCTTGGTGAGCCCGTCGACCAGCTCGGCAACTGGGGCGCCAAAGCGCTCGATCAGTTCCGGCTTGGTGACGCCGCAATCTTCGATGGCGTCGTGCAGCAGGGCGGCCATCAGGGCCTGCGCGTCGAGCTTCCATTCGGCACATTGCGCAGCCACGGCAATCGGGTGCGTAATGTAGGGCTCGCCGCTGTTGCGCAGTTGGCCCAGGTGAGCCTCGTCGGCAAAGCGGTAGGCGCGGCGGACCAGCTCGGTGTCTTCGGGGCTCAGGTAATCGAGCCTGGCCGTCAGCGCGGCAAAGCTTGCGGCGGCCGCATTCAGCGCCGCCGGGCTCGGCTTTGGCATGCCCGAAGGGGCATGGGACTGATGTTTGGCAACCGCACTCATGGCTACCACTTTAGCGTGACCGCTGTATGGACGCGTCCAGACGTAAAAAAAGCACCGCTTTGCGGTGCCTTTTCGTTGCAGGGCTGCGTCAGATCAGCCCGGCACCTTCTTGAGCATTTCGATGCCGATCTTGCCTTCGGCGATTTCGCGCAGGGCGGTGACGGCGGGCTTGTTCTTGCTCTCGATCTTGGGCGCGTGGCCTTGGCTCAGCATGCGCGCACGGTAGGTGGCGGCCAGAACCAGTTGGAAACGGTTGGGGATCTGAAGCAGACAATCTTCGACGGTGATGCGGGCCATGATCAGAATCTTTCGGTCGGTGAGCAGGAAATCAGGGGATGTTCAGTGCGGCGAATGTGTCGGCACGTGCGCGGCGCTGTGCAGAGTACCGAAGCCGCTGAGCGTGGACGATCGCCTTGAGATCGAAAAGCGCGCGCTCAAATAACTCGTTGATTATAACGAAGTCGAATTCCCCCGCCCGGGCCATCTCTTCGGCGGCATTCTTCAGCCGCAGCTCGATGACGGCGGCGCTGTCTTCCCCGCGCCGCTCCAGCCGGGAGCGCAGTTCTTCCCAGCTTGGCGGCAGGATGAAAATCATGACCGCGTTCGCAAAAGTCTTGCGGATCTGGATCGCGCCCTGGAAGTCGATTTCGAGAATGACGTCTGCCCCCTGGACAATCCGCTCTTCGATGGCCTTTTTGGAGGTGCCGTACCGGTGCCCGTGCACATGGGCCCATTCCACGAAGCCGTCCGCGGCAATCATGGCGTCGAACTCCGAGGGCGAGGTAAAAAAGTACTCCCGGCCGTGTTTTTCTTGCCCGCGCGGCGGCCGGGTGGTGTGCGAAACCGAGGGCTGAACGGCCGTGTCCAGTTCCATGAGCGCTTTGACCAGGCTCGATTTGCCGGCACCGCTGGGTGCCGCCACGACAAAGATGTTGCCTGGATAGTCCATTCGCTCGCTCATTCGATGTTTTGTACCTGTTCGCGCATCTGCTCGATCAGCACCTTCATGTCCACGCCAATGCGGGTGAGCTCCAGCGCTGCGGACTTGGAGCCCAGTGTATTGGCCTCCCGGTGCAGCTCCTGGATCAAAAAGTCCAGCCGCTTGCCGATTTCGCCGCCCTTCTTCAGCAGCCGCTCGATTTCGTCCAGGTGCGAATTGAGGCGCGTGAGCTCTTCCGCCACGTCGATGCGAATCGCAAAAGCCGTGGCTTCGTTCAGCGCCCGGTCTTGCGCCGCCTCGGGCAGGGTGCCGCCCGTCAGGCCCATGGCCTCTTGCCAGCGCTCCAGGAAGCGCGCGCGCTGCTGCTCGACCAGTTGCGGAATCAGCGGGCCGGCCTGTTCGACCAGCGTACGCAACTGGGCCAGATGGGCTTCCAGCATCTTGGCGAGCCGCGCGCCTTCGCGCTGGCGGGCGGACATCAGCGCTTCCAGCGCCTTGCCGGCCACGTCGAGCAGGTCGCTGCCCCAGTCGCCGCGGGTGGTGCCGTCGCCGCCGGCCAGCCGCAATACGTCGGCCACGCTCAGTTCGCGGGCGCCGGGCAGCCAGGCCTTGATGCCGTCCTGCACGCCGTTCAGCCGCTGCAGCAGCTTGACCGAGGGTTCGGCAATGCCGCCCTGGGCCGTGTTTTCGATGGCGGCCCGCACCTCGACCTTGCCGCGCTTCAGCTTGCCCGTGAGCAGCTCGCGCAGTGCGGTTTCATGCTGGCGCAGTTCTTCCGGCAGCTTGAATGTGAGGTCGAGAAAGCGGCTGTTGACCGAGCGTATTTCGACCCCGAGTCGGCCTGCGGCGCTAGGCCGTGCTTCGGCTTCGGAGTGGCTGCCAACGGGGCCGTTCTGGCCACTGGCATAGCCGGTCATGCTGTAAACTGGCATTGCGCCTCACTGTGGTTTTTGCTGTATGCACCGAGGCGTCGGCATGGCGTTCGCTTGCCGCACCATCGCCTTCGGGCGAAACTCCCGGATTATGTCAAAGGTCAAGCCTTCGCCCCTGCCGCCCGATACGGTCATTGGCGGTTACCGCATCGTTCGCCGGCTTTCAGCAGGCGGGTTTGGCGTCGTCTATCTCGCCATCGACCCCAGCGGACAGCAGGTTGCCATCAAGGAATACCTGCCTTCCTCGCTTGCAACGCGCGGGCCGGGCGAGCTCACGCCCGAAGTTGCGCCCGAAAAGCTCTCGCTCTACCGGCTCGGCCTGAAGAGCTTTTTCGAAGAAGGGCGCTCGCTCGCGCAAATCTCGCATGCCTCGGTGGTCAGCGTTCTCAATTTTTTCCGCGAGAACGAAACCGTCTACATGGTCATGAACTACCTGGAGGGTGCCACCCTGCAGGACTTTGTGGTGACCGCGCGCGACCTGAAACGGCCCAAGGTCTTCCGCGAATCGACCATCCGCTCGCTTTTCGATGAAATTCTGCGCGGCCTTCGCATCGTGCACCAGTACAAGATGCTCCACCTGGACATCAAGCCCGCCAACATCTTTGTCACCGACGAAGACCGCGCGGTGCTGATCGACTTTGGTGCCGCACGCGAAGTGCTCAGCAAAGAGGGCATCTTCATCCGCCCCATGTACACCCCTGGCTTTGCCGCGCCCGAGATGTACCGGCGCGACTCGTCCATGGGCCCCTGGACCGACATCTACGCCATTGGCGCCTGCATCTACGCCTGCATGCAGGGCTACCCGCCCAACGACGCGCCGCGCCGCATCGAGAAAGACCGGCTCAGCCTGTCGCTGTCGCGCCTGCGCGGCGTGTACTCCGACAACCTCATCGAAGTGGTTGAATGGTGCATGTCGCTCGACCCGCTCTCCCGCCCGCAGTCGGTCTTTGCGCTGCAAAAAGAACTCAGCCGCGAAGGCGAGCGGCGCTACACCAAGCTCACCGTTGGCGAGAAGGTGCGGCTTTCATTCGACAACATCCGCTCCTTCGATAAGAAGGCCCTGCCCAGGGCCGCGGCACCTACCACCCGTCCGGCATGAAATTCTCGGTATTCCAGGTCAGCCGAAAAGGCGGCCGCGTCAAGAACGAAGACCGCATGGGCTATTGCTACACGCGGGAGTCCGGCCTTTTTGTGCTGGCCGACGGCATGGGCGGCCACCCCGAGGGCGAGGTTGCGGCCCAGCTCGCGTTGCAGACCATTGCGGCGCTGTACCAGCGTGAAGCCCGCCCAACGGTCAAGGACGTAAAGGCCTTTCTGGCTGAATCGGCCATGGCGGCGCACCAGCAGATCATGCGGTACGCCAGCAACAAGGCCATGCTCGACACGCCCCGCACCACCGTGGTTGCGGCCGTGCTCCAGGGCACCACGGCCACCTGGATGCATTGCGGCGACTCGCGCCTTTACGTGGTGCGCGACGGCCGCCTGCTCACCCGCACGCGCGACCATTCGCATGCCGAGCGCCCGCGCCCGCAGGGCTCTGACATGCCCGTCAACCGCAACCTGCTGCTCACCTGCTTGGGCTCGCCGACCACGCCGCTGTTCGATATTTCTGCCCCGCTGCAACTGCAGCGCGGCGACCGCATCATGCTGTGCTCCGACGGCGTGTGGGGCGTGCTCGACGACGCCGTCATCGTGCACACCCTGTCTTCCGACAAGCCCGTGTCCGACGCCGCGCCAGACCTGGCTGAAATGGCGCTTCGCAAAGGCGGCGCCCACAGCGACAACGTCACGCTCATTGCGCTCGAATGGGAAATGTCCGATTCAAAGCGCGAAGACCGCGGCGTTTCGACCGAAACCATCGACGACGGCGTGTTTGCCTCCACCATCCAGGCCGGCATGCCCTCCGATGGCGAGATCGACGACATGGACGAAGACGCCATCGAGCGCTCCATTGCCGAAATCAACGAAGCCATTCGCCGCTCTGCTGCCAAGAAAATCTGATTCCAGGGCTGCTTCGGCTTGCGGGGCTGCCCCCGCTTTTGTCTCTTACACACCTCTAAAAAATGACTGCTTTCACACGAAGCGGCGGCCGTGCCGCCGACCAGCTGCGCCCCGTTCGCATGACCCGCGGCTTCACCATTCACGCTGAAGGCTCGGTGCTCATCGAATTCGGCCAAACCCGCGTGCTGTGCACCGCATCCGTTGAAGAGCGCGTGCCCCCGCACAAAAAGGGCAGCGGCGAAGGCTGGGTTACCGCCGAATACGGCATGCTGCCGCGCGCCACCCACACCCGCAGCAGCCGCGAAGCCGCCAAGGGCAAGCAGACCGGCCGCACGCAAGAAATCCAGCGCCTTATCGGCCGCTCGATGCGCGCCGTGTTCGACCTGGCCGCCCTGGGCGAGCGCACCATTCACCTCGACTGCGACGTGCTCCAGGCCGACGGCGGCACCCGCACCGCCGCCATTACCGGCGCCTTTGTTGCCGCGCAAGACGCCGTCAACAAGCTGCTGGCCGCCGGCACCATTCCCGCAACGCCCATCCGGGGCCACGTGGCAGCTATTTCTGTCGGCATCGTCGGTGGCACGCCGCTGCTCGACCTGGAATACACCGAAGACTCCGCCTGCGACACCGACATGAACGTGGTGATGACCGGCGCCGGCCACTTTGTCGAAGTGCAGGGCACCGCCGAAGGCGCGGCGTTTTCGCGCGACGAGATGAACATCCTGCTTGGCCTGGCCGAAAAGGGCATTGGCGAACTCATCGTCGTGCAGCAGCAGGTTTTGCTCGCTAAATAAGCAATGGCGGCAATGCAACTGGTCCTGGCATCAAACAACGCCGGCAAGCTGGCCGAGCTGCAGCAGCTGTTTGCGGAGCTGTCGGTCACGCTCGTGCCCCAATCGGCACTTGGCGTGGGAGAGGCCGAAGAGCCGTTTCGCACCTTTGTAGAAAATGCCCTGGCCAAGGCGCGCCATGCCAGCGCCGCCACCGGCCTGCCCGCCATTGCAGACGACGCCGGCCTGTGCGTTGATGCATTCGGCGGCCTGCCCGGCGTCGACACCGCGTTTTATGCCACCCAGTTCGGCTACGCCAAGGGCGACGCCAACAACGTGAAGACCCTGCTCGAGCAGCTGAACGGCGTCGCCAACCGCCGCGCCGCGCTCGTCAGCACCCTGGTTGCGCTGCGCGGCCACGACGACCCCGAGCCCCTCATCGCCGTAGGCCGCGTGGTCGGCGAAATTACGCAGGCGCCCATTGGCGACAACGGCTTCGGGTTCGACCCCGTCATGTACCTGCCCAGCTTTGGCAAAACCTTTGCCCAACTGCCGCCCGAAGTAAAAAACGCCAACAGCCACCGCGGCCAGGCGGCAAAGGCCATGCTCGCCCTGATGCGCGAACGCTGGTTCTGACCGACGGGCTGACTGACTGACTGAACCCAATGGCCACCGTGTTCCCTATTCAGCCGGCGCAGGCCGCGGGCGCCCCGCAGGCCAACGACGTGCTGCACTGGATGCGCCCCGGCCCGCTGCAACTGGCCGCGCTGCCGCCCCTGTCGCTCTACATTCATTTGCCGTGGTGCCTGCGCAAGTGCCCCTACTGCGACTTCAACTCGCACGAGTGGCGCGCCGCCAGCGAGGCCGAGGCCGAGGGCATTCCTGAAGCCGCGTACCTCGATGCGCTGATTGCCGACCTGGACGCCGCGCTGCCTCTGATCTGGGGTCGCACAGTTCACACCATTTTTATCGGCGGCGGAACGCCCAGCCTCTTTTCGCCCCAGGCCATAGACCGCCTGCTGGGCGACGTGCGCGCTCGCCTCAAGCTAGCGCCCGAGTGCGAAATAACGCTCGAAGCCAACCCCGGCACCTTCGAGCGCAACCGCTTTCGCGCCTATCGCAGCGCCGGCGTTACCCGCCTTTCAGTGGGCGTGCAAAGCTTCAATGACGAGCACCTGAAAGCACTTGGCCGCGTGCACGACCGCGCCCAGGCCATTGCCGCCGTGGAAGAGGCTGCCAGCGCGTTCGACACCTTCAACCTCGACCTGATGTACGCCCTACCGGGCCAGACCATCGAGGGCCTGGACGCCGACCTGAGCCAAGCGCTGGCGCTCGCGCCGCCGCACATATCGGTGTACCACCTCACCATTGAGCCCAACACCTGGTTCGCCAAGTTTCCGCCCGCGCTGCCGGAAGATGATTTGGCCTACGCCATGCTCGACCGCATTACAGAGCGAACCGCTGCCAGCGGCATGTCGCGCTACGAGGTTTCTGCCTATGCGCGCAGCGGCCACACCTGCGCGCATAACCTCAATTACTGGCAGTTTGGCGACTACCTTGGCATTGGCGCCGGCGCCCACAGCAAGCTGAGCTTTGCGCACCGCATCGTGCGGCAGGTACGCTTTCGCGAGCCGCGCCTGTACATGCAAAACGCCAGTGCCGGCATGGCCGTATCGCAAAGCGACGAGGTTGCGCTGGCCGACCTGCCGTTCGAGTTCATGCTGAACGCGCTGCGCCTTAAAGAAGGCTTTACGCTGCCCCAGTTCAGCGAGCGCACCGGCCTTGCCATGACCAGCATTCAAAAAGGTTTGGAAGAAGCCGAGCGCAAGGGCCTCATCGCCCGCGACCTGCACCGCGTGTGGCCCACCGAACGCGGGCTGGATTTTTTGAGCGACCTGCAGACGCTTTTCCTCCCCGAGGATTGAAGGGCCGGCGTCAGCATAAAATCGACGGTTCCGGAGAGTTGGGTGAGTGGTTTAAACCAGCAGTCTTGAAAACTGCCGACGTGAAAGCGTCCGTGAGTTCGAATCTCACACTCTCCGCCGGCAGCCCAATATCTATGCGGGTTTGCAGCAGAGCAGGCACTTTGCCCACGTTTTTCCCCCTTTTCTTTTTACGCTCGGGTGGGCTTTTTGGGGCCCCTTTGCACAAGCCGTACTCACTGGCCGCGTGGGCGGCGGCTCAAACCCTAGCTTCGCAGCACGCTAGCTCGCCCTCGAAGAGGCCGGCGCCAAGGCGCGGCGGGCCGCTCGAAAGACATGGCCAGCGGCCGTCCAACCAGCTTTTTTGACCGCTCGTTCAACGATTCCTGTGGATCACGCTGAGCCGGTCTGAGACATGAGACCGCACCAACCAGCGCGACGGTCCGACGTAACGGCCGTCCGGTCGCTCCAGCCGTGCTCCAAAAACTGCGGCCCAACTGCGACAAATCTGTAACACGGACTTGTGGACTATTTCACGGATTGGTCCGCTTTCTCTAAGGCAATGGTGCCATTGATAGTGATTGTTAGCGGATTTTCCTTTGTTGACAACAACTTAGACTAGTTAGGAGGCGATGAGGGTTGCATCTTGGATTCTTGGGCAAATGGCGAGTTTGCAATCAAAATCGCGCCGCCGTTAACAATTGTTTCAGATCGAGAACAGTTGCGCAGCCGCGGTCAGCTGAAAACTTTCATGCCCAAGCTCAAATTTCTTCGTCCTCGTGCCCACCGATTCGCACTCGAGAGCCGCCAGCTTTTTGATGGTGCCGCCATCGTCGAGGCCGCGGCGCATGCCGATGCGGCGCCGGCCGACGCGCACCACGCGCCTGCGCCCGAAATGCCAGTTCAAGCGCAGCCCGCTCCGCATGAGGCCGTGGCCGAGCATGCCACCGCCGAGCCGGTCCAGCCTGCGGCAACGGCGCCCCACGAGGTCTATGTCGTCGACCAGAACATCGCCGGTTGGCAGCAGCTTGCCGCCGCAGTGCCGCCGGGCGCACAGCTGATCCTGCTTGATTCCGGCTCTTCCGGCGTTCAGCAGCTTGCCAACGCACTCAGCGGCCAGAGCGGGATTACCGCGCTGCACATCCTGAGCCATGGCAGCACGGGGGAGATCACCCTCGGCAACGAGCAGGTCGACACGGCTTCGCTCAACGGTTCGGCAGAAGCCTGGCGCGCCATCGGTGCAAGCCTGAGCGCCAATGCCGACATCCTGCTCTACGGCTGCGACGTGGCGGCCGACGGCGCGCAGTTCTCACTGGCCCTGGCCAATCTGACCGGCGCGGACGTCGCATCCTCCTCCGACGCCACCGGTGCCGCGGCGCGCGGCGCAGACTGGGCGCTCGAATCCGCGACCGGCGTCATCGAGGCGCGCAGCTTCGCGGCCGCGGATTTCGACGGCCTGATGGCGGCCCCGACGGTGGCAACCACCGCGACCCGCCTGACCGTGGCGGAACCGAGTGATCTCAACGCGGTCGGCGCCGACCGCGCGACCCTGAGTGGCTGGACCATCACCGACGACGGATCGGGCAACGTGACCGTCACCGTGGTTGTGGAAAATCCGTCCGTGGGCACGCTGTCTTCGGCCAGCACCACGGGCGTGAGCGCCATCGCCGGCGGCTTCAGCTTCACCGGCAGCGTGGCGAACGCGAACATCTGGGTGAACCAGCTGGTGTTCACCTCGGCCAATGTCGAGCTCGGCACCACGGCCGCGAGCACGCGAATTCTCGTCAACGTCACCGATTCCGAAGCGCCCGCGCTCACCGCGAACCGCGCCCTCGACGTGACAGTCACGCCGTCCAACGATTCGGTCGCCGTTGCGGACACGGCCCAGGCCGTTTCCGAAATCGGCAGCACCACGATCACCGTTGCGACACTGAATGCGATCGATCCCGAAGTGACGCTCGGCACCCAGGTGCCGAGTCAGATCGTCTACGGCCTCACGGTTGCGCCGGCCTACGGCTACCTGACGCTCAACGGCACGCGCCTGGGCATTGGCAGCGTGTTCACGCAGCAAGACGTCATCGCCGGCCTCGTGGTCTACGTTCACACGGCAACTGGTGTCGACCAGAACACCCAGGACGGCTTTGCCGTGCAGATCAACGACGGTGCCACCTTGGCGAACCGCTCCGATACGGCCACGATCACGCTGAACGTCACGCCGCAGAACCAGGCTCCGTCCGTGAGCGGCTCGGGCAACATCCTCGAAGGCCAGCCGGCCAATGCGCTCGACAGCGGCGGCAATCCCGCTTCCGTGGTCGGCAACTTCATCGTGGCGGAGGGCGGCGGCGACGACGGCGAATCGGCACTCATGGTGCGGCTGACCAGCCTGCCAAGCGACGGAACCCTGTTCTATACCGGGGCGGTGACCATCAATGGAGTCCTGCAGACGGTTACCAACCGACCCGTGACGCAGGCCGACATCGATACAGGCTCCGGCTTTGTGTTCGCCTACGGTGCACGCGGCGGCCTGACCTATGCCAACACCGGCAACCGCGACGCCGATGTCGACCCGGCGACCGGCTACCCATTCGCCGACGGCTTTGGCGTCCAGATCACCGACGGCGGCGGCGGCGCCGGCGCCGGCGCGGCGCTGACCGCCAGCACGACCATCGCTCTGAACATCCGGCCGACCGACGACGAGCCGGCGCTCGTTCCTGGCAGCAGCCTCGAGGCCACCGTAACCGCGGCAGGCGATGGCAGCGGCCCTTACATGGTGACGCTGACCGCAGCCATGCTGAATGCGATGGACGTCGACTCGAGCGACGAGCGCCTGACCATCGCCGTGGTTTCGCAAGCCGGCATGAACCAGGGCCGCCTGCTGCTGAACGGGAAGGAGTTGCCGAACGGCGGCACCTTCACGGTCGCCGACGTCAAGGCCGGCCGCGTCAAGTACGTGCAGCAGCTCGGTGCGAACGCGGGCGATATCGACAACTTCCAGTTCCAGGTCCGCGACAACACGACAAGCGTGCACTGGAATGCGGACGGCACGCCGGTCCTGCGCGACGGCGGCCAGTACGACGACAACGGCACCCCGGGCGACCATGGCGACGACAGCCTGCGCACCTTCAATTTCACGATCAACCTCGCGCAAACGCCCGCAGGTAACGGAGGCGCTCTGGTGCCGCTGGACAACACGGCCGCTCATGCCGATTCGAGCTATGCGGGCACCAATACCGCCGGCGTGTCGCGCGGCACCCTTAGCGAAGGTGGCGTCATCATCCTGTCGGGCACCGGCGCCGACTTCAGTGTCACGCCAGGGCTCAGCTACACGGTCGGCGGCGTCTCGCCCAATCAGGTGGTCTACACCGTTCTGGGCCTCAGTGGCGGCGACGACGGCGAGAGCGACGGCGAATGGAACGGCGCCCTGCAGCGCTTCGACACGGCCACCAACAGCTGGGTCGACCTTGGCGTCTTCGATACCTTCACGCAGGCCGACCTCAACGCCAACAGGGTCCGCTTCGTGCACGACGGCGCCAGCGAGGACTTCGAATCGAGCGTGCAGCTGTCGGCGTCGGCCGGCGTGCTGGTCAGCGATGGCAATGGCGGCGTGCAGGCCGACTCGTGGACCACGAGCTTCAGCTTCTATGCGAGGCCGGTCAACGACGCGCCCGTTACCACGGGCTCCTCCAACACCGTGATTCCCGAAGGCGGCACGGCCTACATCACGACCGATCAGATCCGGATCAACGATCCGGACGATGTGCTCAGCGAGGGCTATCTGGAAAGTTCGGCCACGCTGCCTGGCGGCGGCAGCAACTACGCGTTCGACAATGCCGCGAGCGGCGCGGGCGCGCTGCAATTCCAGGTCCTCGCGTTGCCGCCCGGCGGCACGCTGCAGTATTCGCTCGACGGCGGTCTCAATTGGAGCAATGTGGCGGTCAATACCCCTCTGGCCGCGTCGTTGATCACCGGTGCGGCCGGCACCACCGGCCTGCGCTTCGTGAGCGATGGCTCCGAAGTGCGCAACACGAGCTTCGACGTGGTCGCGATCGACCGCTGGGGCGCCACGTCGAACACAGCGACCGTGACGATCCAGATCACCAACGTCAACGATGCGCCGCGGATCGCGACTGATCCGACGAAGGCCGATCCGGACGCTTTCTCCCACAACGAGCCGCTCACCGTCGCCGAAGGCGGCTATGCGCGGATCACGACGGCCATGCTCTCCGCCTTCGATCCGGACAGCACCACCACGCAGGTGCAGTACACCATCACCACCGCGGCGGCGCAGGGCAGCATCGCCTATTCGACCGACGGCCTCACCTTCCTGCGCCTGGGCGTCGGCTCCAGCTTCACCGAAGCCGATGTGCAGGCGGGACGCATTTACTACCTGCATGGCGGCACCGAATCGAACGGCGCGACCTATCCGGCCTCGCCGACCGATTCCTTCCGCTTCAGCCTCGGCGACGGCGACAAGGAACAGCAGAACAACCAGTTCTGGATCTACGTCACGCCCGCCAACGATGCGCCGGTGGTGAGCGGGCCGACCAACCCGATCCCCGTCGACAGCGCGAGCGGCGCCAACAACCCGGTGCCGGGCTTCAGCGTGGCCGATTCAGAGCTGGACACCATCACGGCGGGCGTCGAGACCGACTTCGTACAGGTCACGGTGCGCCTGCTCGACGCCGGTGGCAACGCCTTCGGAGGCGGCGCCTACACGGGCGTGACGATCGGCACGACCTCGCTCGGCGCAGCGACGATGGACAGCAATCACGACGGCTCCGGCGACTACCTGACGCTGCGCGGCACGCGCGCCGAGGTGAACGCGGCACTGGCCGGGCTGACCGTCACCTTCGGCGACGACCGCGATGCGGTCTACCAGGTGCAGGTCATCGCCGACGACCGGATGCGTGACGAAACGACCGGCGCGCTGCTGGATGCCGATGCGGGCACGGCCGGCGTGCAGCCGACCGCCAACGGCGGCCCCGTGAACGAACCCGAGTCGCCGGGCACCGCGAACATCGCGATCCCGAACACCGAATACGACTGGTACAGCGCCGCGGTGCCAGCTGCCGGCGCCATCACCGGCAACATCTCAGCCGCCTCGGTGCGCATCTTCGCGTCGAGCGAGAACGACCCCGCGACGCTGACCGCCTCGCCCACCGCCACGGTGGTCGAAGACCAGGCGAGCTACATCGGCGGCGGCTTCGTCGTTGCCGACCCCGAGTCCGCCGCGTTCGATACGCCGGTCACAGTGACCTTCTCCGTGCCGAGCGGAACCCTCGGCATCGGCGGTGCCGGCGCGCAGGGCACGTTCACCCTCGGCGGTGGCCAACCGGTCACGATCACCGGCGACAACACCGGCACGCTGACGCTCACCGGCCGGGCCAGCGACATCGAGGCGCTGCTCAACAGCGGCGCCACCACCGGCCTGACCTATCGCAGCGCAGCCAACGTCAACCACGACACCAACGGTGTCGCCGGCGGCGACGTGACGCTCACTGTTTCCTTCCAGGACACGGGTTCGCGCATCGGCGACGACGTCGGCAGCGGCAGCGTTGCCAACAACCCGGCCGACGTAACAATGGCATTGACGATCACGCCGGTGAACGACGCGCCGACCGTCACGCTACGCGGCGGCGCCACGACAGGCACGCCGGTCGTGCTGGTCGGCGGCACAACGCCCACCGCGGTGCCAGGTTTCGTGGTCGACGACCTCGACGTCAATAATGACATCGGCAACGGTTCGGATGCCGACGTGACCGATGGCGAAACCGATTTCCTGCAGGTCACCGTCCGCATCACCGACGCGGCCGGCAATGCCCTGCCCCTGAGCTCTTACAACGGCGCGAACAGCGTCACCATTACCTCGACCACCTCCGGCACCTCCGGCGCGACGGTCGACGCCGCGCTCGACGGTACCGGCAGTGCGCTCATCATCAGGGGCACGCACGCCCAGGTGCAGGCCTATCTGGACGGCCTGGAGGTTGCGCTCACCGGCGACCTCGCCAACGGCGACCAGAGCTACCGCGTCGAGGTCATCGCCGACGACCGGCTGCGCGACGCGGCCGGGACGCTGATAGACACCGACGCAGGCACAGCCGGCGTGCAAACAACCGCCAACGGCGGCCTCAACAACAACGCGGGCAACGGCACCGTGGCGCCGCCCACGACCGTGGTCGATCCTTACGCAGCCATCCCGGTCGGGCTCGCGAACAATGTCGCGTCGACCTACCGCACGCTGTTCCCGTCGTCCATCAACGATCCGGCGCACATCGCGGCCGGCAACCTGACCGCGGGCGAAGGCAGCGGCAGCGTCACGATCACGGGCATCACCGTGACCGACCAGGACGCCCTGGCCACCAGCGTCCTGACCACCACGGTCTCGGTGCCCGCGGGCTTCACCATCACGGGCATCGGCGCGGGCACCGGCGGCAGCGCGGTGATCGCGGGCGACGGCTTGTCGGTCACCATCACGGGCACGCTGGCGGAGATCAACAGCCGCATCAACACCATCGCGGTGCAACTGCCGGACGCGCCCGGCGATGCGACGCGAACGGATTGGAACGGCGCCTTCACGGTGACCGTGGTTGTCGACGACGAAGGCAATACGGGCGGTCGTCCCACCACGTTGGCGCCCGGCGACAACAGCACCACCGGCACCTTCCAGTACCAGGACGGCACTGCGGCCGACCTCGTTACCACGCGCACTTTCAGCTTCACAGTCAATCCGCTCAACGATGCGCCCGGTGTGGTCAATGGCAACACCGAGACCCTCGCGGCCGTCAACGAAGACGTGGGCGCCTCCGCGGCGGGCGCCACGGTGGGCGCACTGTTCGGCGGCCATTTCGCCGATGCGATCGACGCCATCGACAACAGCGGCGTTGGCGCCACGGGCGGCAGCGCGTCCGACAGCTTCTTCGGCGTTGCGATCACGGGGCTCGCGCTCGATCCGGCGCAGGGCGAGTGGCAGTACTCGCTCAACGGTTCGACCTGGACCGCCGTCGGCGCGCGCAGCGACACGAACGCACTGGTGCTTGCATCGAATGCGCAGCTGCGCTTCGTGCCCGCGGCCAATTTCCACGGCACGCCGAATGCACTGACGGTGCGCCTCGTCGAGAGCGACGCCAACAACGACAGCGCCACGGTTGACCCGGTCTCCGGCTCGAACGTGGACGTCTCCGGCACCGGCAACGGCGGCACCACCCTCTACAGCGCTGGCACCGTGGTGCTTTCGACCAGCGTCGCCAATGTGAACGACCGGCCCACCGCGACCGATGCCGTGCTCACGAGCGGCGTGGAAGACCAGCAGGGCCAGTCCTCCACCGCAGCCGAGCTGTTCGGCCCCGGCTACGGCGACGCCACCGACAACCAGAGCGCCATTGCCGGCGGCGGCAATGCGGCCACCAGCTTCGGCGGCATTGCGATCGTCGGCAACGCCGCTACCGCGGCACAGGGCACCTGGGAGTACTCGACGAATAACGGCACGAGCTGGGCGAGCGTGCCGACCGGCGCCTCCGACAGCAGTGCACTCCTGCTCGCGCCAGATGCGCGGCTGCGCTTCGTGCCGGCTGCCGACTACAACGGCGCCCCAGGCAGCCTGACCGTGCGCGTCTCCGATGCGCCGGTGGTGGCAGGCACAGGCGACATCAGCGCCACCGTCGGCAATCAGACCAGTCAGTGGTCCGTCAACCGCACGCTGTCGACCACCGTGGATCCGCGCAACGATGCGCCGGTTCTCGGCGGAACGACAGGCGCGACCGTCATCGAAAACGGCCAGACAGGCACCGGCACCAGCATCCCGCCGGTGGCACTGCTCACAGGCTCGGCCGTGACCGACCTCGACCTGACGACCACGCCCGGCCTGGCAACCGGCACCTTCGGCGCCGGCAGCATCACTGTCGGCCTCGACGTTTACCAGGCCGGCGACGTGCTGTCCGTCAATCCGGCGGCATTGCCCGCGGGCGTCAATGTCTCGGGCGGCAATGGCGTCCCCCTGGTCGTGCAGTTCGACGCCGACACCACTGTGGCCGAGGTGCAGGCGGTGCTGAATGCGATCACCTACAGCAGCACCAGCGACAACCCGACCAACTACGGCACCGACCTCGACCGCGTCTACACCATCGTCATCAACGACGGTAACAACATGCAGGTCGGCGGCAATTCGGGCGGCCCCGCGCTCAACAGCGACCCGCTGATCGGCACGATCACGATCGCGGCCACGAACGACGCGCCGACGGCCAGGGACGACACGCACGACATCACAGAGGGCATGGTCTCGGTCGGCAGCAACGTCATCACCGGCCGCGTGTCGGGCCAGGGCGACACCGATCCCGATAACACCGCGCTGGTGGTGACCAGCGTGCGCACCGGCCTCGAGGCCGGCAGCGGCACCGCAGGCACCGTGAGCACGCCACTGCCCGGCACCTATGGCAGCCTGACGCTCGATATCAACGGGAACTACACCTACACGCTCAACAACTCCGATGCGCGCGTGCAGGCGCTGATCGCCGGCGAGACCCTGACCGAGGTCTATACCTACACCATCTCCGATGGCGCGGGCGGCACCGACGTGGCCCAGCTCACCATCACGATCACGGGCGCCGGCAACGGAAGCCCGGCCGACGACCTGCCCGCCATTGTGGTGAACGATGAGAACGGCGCCGCCACCGGCGAGCTCACCGTGTTCGAGGCGGGCCTCACCAGCGGTGCCGATACCGACGAGACAGCGGACAGCACCTTCACAATCAGCGCGGCGGACGGCCTGGCCTCGATCACCGTCAATGGCTCGTCGTTCACGTTGGCGCAACTGCAGGCCGCCACGTCGAACGCGCCGCTGACCGTCACCACAGCAGACGGCGTGCTCAGCATCACCGGCTTCACGCCGACCACCGTGGCGGGCATCCATACGACCGCCGGTGCGGTGAGCTACAGCTACACGCTCACGCAGCAGCAGGACCACACCAACGGCGAAGTCACCGACCCGTTCGCGCTGACCGTGACCGATCGAGACGGCGACGTTGCGAGCGGCACGCTCACTGTGCTGATCGTCGACGACGTGCCGTTGGCGGACAACGACACGGCCAGCATCAGCGAGGACGCGGCACCGAACACGGTCAGCGGCGACCTGAAGTTCAACGACACGAACGGCGCCGACGACAACAGCGTCCCGGTCCCAGTTCCGGTCTCGGCCGTGAGCTTCGGCGCCACCGCAGGCACGCTGGGCCTCCCGCTCACCACCGCCTACGGCAGCATCGTGGTCAACGCGGACGGCACCTACACCTACACGCTCGACAACGACAACGCCACCGTCAACGCGCTCAAGGACGGCGAGACGCTGACCGAAACGGTGGACTACACCATCGTCGACGCCGACGGCGACGAGTCGTCCGCCACGCTCACGATCACCATCAATGGCCGTACCGACGTTGCAAGCGGGCCATCGATCGTTTCGGTGGACGGCAACGGTTCCGCGGCAGGCGAAACCGAGGTGCACGAAAGCGGCCTCACCGACGGCCCCGGCGGCACGGACCCGCGCGAAACCAGCAACGGCACCATCGCCATCGACGCGGCCGACGGATTGACGTCGGTCACAGTCGGCGGCACCACGCTGACGGTGGCGCAGCTGCAGGCGCTCGGCACCACGCCGGTCACCATCGACACCGGCGAGGGCACGCTGGTGCTCACCGGCTTCACCGTGACCAGTTCAGTGGGCGGCGGCACCGTGCCCACAGCCGGGGAGCTGAGCTACACCTACACGGTCAAGAACCCGATCAACCAGCCCGGCGCGACGGAGAGCTTCGACCCGGTCGCCTTGCAGGTCACCGACGCGGGCGGCGGCACGAACACCGGCACGCTGCTGGTGCGAATCGTCGACGACGTGCCGGTGGCGGTGAACGACACGGCCAGCATCACCGAAGATGCCGCGCCCAACACCGTGAGCGGCGCCGTCAAGGCCAACGACACCAACGGCGCGGACAATGCCAACGGCGTGCCGGTCACCGGCGTGAGCTTTGGCGGCACGGCCGGCAGCCTGGGCTCGCCGCTGACCATGGCCTACGGCAGCATCGTCGTGAACGCGGACGGCAGCTACACCTACACGCTCGACAACGGCAACCCCGCAGTCCAACACCTGGTGCCTGGCGAGACGCTGACCGACACGGTCAGCTACACCATCACCGATGCCGACGGCGACACCTCGACGGCCACCATCACCATCACTATCGGCGGCGCCAACGACGGCGTGGTGCTCGATCTGACGGACGGCAACGGCCCCGACGGCACCGGCCATGCCACCGTCTCCGAGCGCGGGCTTGGCGATGGCAACGACCCGAGCGAGACGACCACCGGCCGCTTCGTGATCCGCACGCCCGACGGGCTTGGCAGCATCGATGTGGGCGGCACGACCGTGACGCCGGCACAGCTCGCGAATCTCGGCACGACACCGGTCACCATCGTCACCGACAAGGGCACCATCACGCTGACCGGCTACGACCCGGCAACGGGCGCCGTCAGCTACAGCTACACGCTGAGCCAGCGCCAGCCGCATGGCGGCGCCGAGGTGACGGACGACATCGCCGTGGTCGTGCGCGACCGCGACGGCGACAGCACGACCGGCACGCTGCGCGTGCTGGTGATCGACGACGTGCCCACCGCGCGCGACGATGCGGCTTCGGTCGGCACCGCGCGGCCCGGCGCCACCTCGGTGGGGGGTAACCTGTTTGGGCCGAACGGCCGTGGACCCGGCGACGTCGGCGACCGCATCGGTGCCGATTTTGTGGCCGAGCCCGTGACTGGCTTCTCGTTCGAAGGGCGGCCCGGCATCATCGGCGGCGCGCCGCTGGCAGGCGCCTACGGCACGCTACAGCTGAACGCGGACGGCAGCTACACCTATGCGGTCGACAGCAACAACTCGCGCGTGTCCTCGCTCGGCGACGGGCAGACGCTGACCGAGGTGTTCAGCTACACCATCACCGATGCCGACGGCAGCACAAGCACGGCGCAACTTGTCGTGACGATTCGCGGCGCTTCGCAGTTCCGTCCGCCCACGTCCGAAGAGGTCTTCCCGGACGACTACGCGCCCCGTCAGCGCTACATCGCCCAGGGCATGGTGCCGGCGCTCTTCGTCGAGTTCTCGGTGCAGGAGTCGTATCGCGCGAGCCAGGAGGCGGTGGCGTCCATCGCCTCGCGCGTGGCGGGCGGCGCCTACAACTCGGTCGACCGGAACCGGGTCTTCAGCTTCGGCCAGGACATGAGCCACACCGAGCACGTGAGCCGCGACGGCGTTTCCTTGTCGCTGCGCCTGCTCGAGGAAATGCGGCAGGTGCAGGCGCTGCGCGGGCTGGATGCCGGGCTGCCGGATGCCGGCAACGCCCTGTTCGGCGATTTCCCGGACTTTGCCGCACCCGCGGAAAAGCCCGCCGAGGCCCCGCAGGCTCGGCAGCCGCAGGGCGAGCGCATCGTGGTGCCCGGCGCGGCAACCTCGGCCGCGCCGCTCGCCGAGCGTGCGCAGCATGCGGAAGCCATCCAGCTGCCCGCAACACCTGGCGGCGCCAGGCAATCCGCGGAGCCGGCGGAGGCCGCGCGCTCCTTCTCGAGCCGGCTGGCTGCGAGCGCAGGCGAACGCGGCACGGTGCGCGACGTCGTGCGCGTGCAGCAGCAGGAAGCGGTGCGCGTCAAAGTGCCCGCAGCCCAGTCATGAAACCGGCCACCGCACGGCCTGCCATCGAACCATCTTTCAGAACCGATACCCAAATGACCAAAACTCTCAACGTGAAGAAATCGAAGCTCCCCGGTGCCCCTACCTGGGCGGCCGCGGCCATCGCCGTGCTGCTGGCGGGTTGCAGCGTCAATCCCGTGCAGGTCACGCCGGAGGAGGTCGCGCAGCGCGTGCAGAGCGACCAGGCCCAGATGTACAAGGACCAGGCACCGGTCTCCGCGCCGATCGGCTACTCCGATGCATTGGCGCGTGCCCTCAAGTACAACCTGGACTACCGCCTCAAGCTGATGGAGAGCGCGCTCGCACGCGGGCTGCTCGACGTGTCGGCCACAGACATGCTGCCCAAGCTGGTGGCCGACGCGGGCTACAACGACCGCAACAACGATTCCGGCGGCACCAGCATCGGCATCGAGGACCGGGTGGTGAGCCTGCGCCCCTCGACCTCCGAGCAGCGCTCGCACTACTACGGCCGCGCCACGCTGTCGTGGAACGCGCTTGATTTCGGCCTGGCCTACTTTCGCACCAAGCAGGCAGCGGATGAGGTCAACATTGCCGAGGAGCGCCGCCGCAAGATCCTGCAGAACATCGTGCAGGACGTGCGCAACGCCTATTGGCGGGCGCTCGGCGCACAACGCTTGCTGGCCGAAGCCGACCAGCTCGCCAAGCGCATCGAAGACGCGCTGGCCAAGTCGCGCGAGGCCGAGCGTGCCGGGGTGCTGCCGCCGGCGCAGGGCCTCGCCTATCAGCGCGCATTGCTCGACGCCATGTCGCTGGTCAACGCCAAGCGCCAGGAAATGCAGTTTGCGAAGCGCGAACTTGCGGCGCTCATGAGCCTGCCGCCCGGCACCCAGTTCACGCTGGTGGACAGCCCGATGGGCCAGCATGCGCCGGCGACGCTGGACATCGACAAGCTCGAACGCATTGCGCTGGAAAACCGGCCCGAGTTGCGCGAGGAGGACTACAAGGCCCGCGTCGGCGTCAACGAAACCAGGAAGCAGATCGCGGCCCTGTTCCCGAGCCTGAACCTCTACGGCGGCCCGCGCTACAACTCCAACGATCTGCTGTACAACAACAGCTGGACCGATGTGGGCGTGAGCGTGTCGATGGACCTGTTCCGCCTGGCGGCCATTCCCGCGATCAACCGTACCAACGAAGCGCGCCTGCGCAACGACGAGGCACGTCGCCTGGCGCTTTCGATGGCGGTGATCACGCAGGTGCGTGTGTCGGCCGAGCGCTACAAGCTCGCACTGGTCGACCAGGAGCTCGCGGCCGAATCGAGCCGCGTCGACCAGCGCCTGGCAAGTGTCTCGCGCGCCGGCAGCAGCAACCGGCTGGAGAGCGAGCTGGAAGCCTTGCGCACCGATTCGCGTGCACTGGTTTCGCGTTTTCAGCTCTCCACCGCCTACGCGGCAACGCAGGCCTCGTACGCCCGCGTGTTGAACTCGGTGGGCATCGACCTGCTGCCCGACACCGTTACCGGCACCGACATTCCCACGTTGGCCAGCGCCATCGACAAGAGCTTGCTCGAAGGTGAAAAAGTCGTGTTCGTCCGCACGGCTGCCGTGCAGACGCCCAGCCGTCCGATCACGGTGCGCGTGCAAAACCTCCCTGCGGGCGTGAACGAGGCCGCGGTGCGTGGCGCCGTCGAGCGCATCGTCTCGCGCAACGACCTGCAGACCTCGCAAGGCGGCGACGCGCTGGTGCTGACACTGGCATTCGAGCGCATGGAGTCTCGTGCCACCACGCGTGCGCAATGGCGCGTCACCGTCGCGGAACCCGGCGGCCGCGGGCTGCTGTCGCAGAGCTACGTGAGCTTTCTGCCGAATGCGCCGAGCGAGAGCGCGCTCGGCGCATTCGCCGAGGCAGCGACGCTGTCGGTCATTTCCGATCTGCGCCGCCTTGCAAGCAACAGCGCTTCGGTCGCCGGGAAGCCGTGATGCGCCGCTCCAGAGCATTCGGCCTGCTGGCCGCGTCGATCTGCGGCCTCGGCATCGGTCTGCAACAAGCTGCGGCTCAAACGGCACCGTCTCGGGCTGCGGCCCCGAGCGCAGCCAGCGCTGCGGCGCCGGTGCGCTTTCTCGTGGTGGCCTCGCAGGAAAGCGTTCTTTCGGCCTCGACAGCCGGACGCTTCGCCAAGGTCCATGCGAACCTCGGCGATACCGTTCGCGCCGGCCAGGTGCTGGCCTCTTTCGATTGCGCTGAATTCCAGGCCCGCCGCGACGCGGCGCGCGCCGAGGCC
Source organism: Variovorax paradoxus (assembly GCF_009755665.1). Classification (NCBI taxonomy): domain Bacteria; kingdom Pseudomonadati; phylum Pseudomonadota; class Betaproteobacteria; order Burkholderiales; family Comamonadaceae; genus Variovorax; species Variovorax paradoxus. The sequence goes on along the minus strand of NZ_CP046622.1, from coordinate 4,661,261 downwards.
GAGTCGGCCCGCGTGCAGTACGAAGCCAAGCTGAAGCTGCAGGGGCTTCAGTCGGCCGCGGAGGTCGAGGTCGAACTTGCCGCCGCGAACGTCAACAAGGCCCAAAGCCAAATCCGCATCTTCGATGCGCAACTCGGCCAGTGCGCTTTCGTGGCGCCCTTTGCAGGCAAGGTCGCGCGCGTGCATGTAAAGGTGGGGCAGGGCGTGAACCCGGGTGCACCCGTGGTGGAACTGGTGGGCAACGGCCCTCTCAAGGCGCGCATGAACGTGCCTTCGCAATGGCTCGCATGGCTCAAGGTGGGCGACCGCCTTCAAGGCACGGTGGACGAAACCGCCAGCGCCTGCGACCTCAAGGTGACGCGCGTCGCCGGCCGCGTCGATGCCGTGAGCCAGACGGTCGAGATCGAGACCGAACTCGCCAGCGGCGCAGCCCAGGTGCTCCCTGGCATGAGCGGCCAGATTCGCCCTCCGGCGGGCCATTGAGCCGAGCCCGCTTCCGCCCGAAAAACGAACTGTGACCGATCTGGCTTTTCATGCGCTCGCCGCGAAGGTGCGCGCGTCCAACCGCGCGGCGGACCTGGCGTTTGTCATCTGCAACGAAACGCACGCGCTCGCGCACTACCGGCAGGCGGCCCTGGTGGGCTACTTCGGCGCGCGGCGTACCCGGCTGGTCGGCCATTCGGGGCTGGCCGACGTCGAGGCCGATTCGCCCTATGCGCTCTGGCTGGCCGAGTTGGCCGACCACCTGCGGCCGCGGCTCGATGCCCTGCCGGCGGCCGCGCGGGTGCTTTCGCTCGCGCCCTCGATGCTGCCACCGGCGTTGGCCGCGTCCTGGGCGGACTGGCTGCCCGACCATGTCTGGATGCTGCCGCTGACAGGCCCGGACGGCCATACACGTGCCGTGCTGCTGCTCGCGCGCGAGCTTCCATGGCCGAGCGAGTTCGGCGCCGAGGCGCCGGAGTACCTGCTGTTGCAGGCCGCGGCAACCTACGGTCATGCCTGGTGGGCGCTGACCGGCCGCCGGCGCTCGATCGGCACGCTCTGGCAGGGCCTCTGGTCCAAGAGGGCACTGCGCTGGTCGCTGCTTGTGCTGCCGCTCGCGCTGCTGGCGCCGGTGCGCGAATACGCACTGGTGCAGGCCGAAGTCATTTCGCTGCGCAGCCAGGTGATTGCGTCGCCGCGCGACGGCGTCATCCGGCGGATCACCGTGCAGCCCAACACCCCGGTCGAGGCGGACCAGGTGATTGCCGAGCTCGACGATACAACCCTCTTCAATCGCCTGGCGGTGGCGCAGGCGGCGCTGGCCAGTGCGCGGCTCGAACTGCACCAGGCGTCGCAGCGCGCGATCGAGTCGCAAAGCGCCAAGGCCGAGCTCAACCTGGCCGAAGGCAAGTTGCGCGAGCGCGAAGTCGACGTGGCGTCTCTCCAGCGCGAGGTGGCGCAGCTTTCGATCAAGGCGCCGGCCAAAGGCGTGTTCGTCTATTCCGACCCCGACGATTGGGCAGGCCGGCCGGTACAGACCGGCGAACGCGTCGGCCTGCTGGCCGACCCGGCTTCGCTGGGCGTGCAGGCTTGGGCGCCGGTGAGCGAAGCCGTCAATCTTGCACCGGGCGCACCGATGACGCTGTTCCTGCGCGTGGCGCCGCTCGACCCGGTGTCGGCACGGCTCGACTACGCGGGTTACCAGGCCGTCGAGGCACCCAACGGCGTCGCGAGCTATCAGCTGCGCGGGCACATCGATGAGAAGGCGCCCATTGCGCGCATCGGGCTGCGTGGCACCGCGCGCGTGTCGGGCGACTGGACCGTGCTCGGATACCTGATGTTCCGGCGGCCCTTCGCCGCAATGCGGGAGTGGTGCGGATGCTGAGCCACGCGGCCGCAGGGCCGGCGCCGTGGCCGGATTTGCGCGAAGAACTGCAGATTCACGCGACCGGCGCCAATCGCGACGGCTCGCCGGCATGGCACATCTGCGACCCGGTGCGCAACCTGTTCTTTCGCATCGGCTGGCTCGAGTTCGAATTCCTGCGGCGGTGGCGGCTCGCCGATGCGCAGCGCATCGCGAATGATGTCGCGCAGGCCACCACGCTCGCGCCCGAGCCGGACGACGTGGCCGAGTTCCAGGGCTTTCTCGCCCGCCATCAACTGTTGCGGGCAGCGCGGCCAAAACCACCGATGCCGGCCTGGCGCTGGCTGCTCAACAACTACCTGTTTGTGCGCATTCCGCTCGTGCGGCCGGCGCTCTTGCTGGAGCGGCTGCTGCCCTGGGTGAGCTGGCTGTTCACGCGCTGGTTCGTGGGGCTGACGGCGTTCGCCGCGCTGGCCGGCCTGGTACTCGCAGCGCGCCAGTGGGACACCGTCGAGGCCAACCTGCGTGGTGCGCTGAGCTGGGAGGGCGTGCTGGGCTTTGCCGGTGCGCTGATCGTTTCCAAGCTGCTCCACGAGCTGGGACATGCGCTCGTCTCGACGCGGCACGGTGTGCGCGTGGGCCACATGGGCGTCGCGCTGCTTGTGATGTGGCCGATGGCCTATACCGACACGGGCGAGAGCTGGAAGCTCGAGCGCTCGCGCCATCGCTTTGCCATTGCTTCGGCCGGCATCGCATCCGAACTGGTGCTGGCGGCCTGGTCGACCTTGCTATGGGCCTTTCTGCCCGACGGCGATCTGCGCAATGCGCTGTTCTTTCTGGCGACCACGGCCTGGGTGTTGACGCTGCTGGTCAACGCCAGCCCGTTCATGCGCTTCGACGGCTACTACATGCTGACCGATGCGCTCGATTTTCCGGGCTTGCACGAACGTGCGGGGCAGCAGGCGAAACGCTTCATGCGCCGCTGGCTGCTCGGGCTCGACGACCCTCTGCCGGAGACGCTTTCGCCCGGCTTCCGGCGCTTTCTGATCGCCTTCGCCTTCGCCACCTGGATCTATCGGCTCGTGCTCTTCGTCGGGATCGCGGTCGTCGTGTATCACGCCTTCTTCAAGGCGCTGGGCGTTCTTCTGTTCTTCGTTGAGCTTGCCGTCTTCGTCGGGCGCCCGATTGCAGCGGAGTTCCGCGTGTGGATGCAACGAAGGGCGGAGATTCCGCACCGCCGGAAGCTGGTCTGGCTGCTGGTGCTCGCCGTCGCCGCGCTCGTGCTGTGGGTGCCGTGGCGGGCGGGCATCACGGCACCGGGCGTACTCAAGGCCGGTTCGGAGCAGCCTGTGTATTCCCCTTTCGCAGCCCGCGTGACGGCCATGGACATTCGCAACGGGCTCGAGGTTCAACCTGGCCGCCAGTTGCTCACGCTCGACGCGCCCGCCCAAGCGGGAGAGCGCGACAAGGCACATGCGCTCGCAAGCGCCTATGCGCGCGCCGCGCGCGGTTCGCTCGGACTGACCGAAGGCCCGGCTGCGCAACTGGCCGTGGCGGAGCAGCAGGCGAGCCGATGGCTGGCCGAGGGCCGCGCGCGCGAGGCGGAATTGCTTCGGCTGCGGCTCGTGGCGTCGCACAGCGGAGAGGTTCGCGACCTCGATCCGCTCGTGGGCCAGGAGACCTGGCTCGGCCCGTCGCAGCTGATTGCGATGGTCGTGGACGGCCGCCGCTGGCGCGTCGAGGCGCTGGTGCCGGAACACGACCGCCAGCGCCTGTCGCTCGACAGCGAAGCCACGGTGATCGTGAAGGGGCGCACGCGCAAGCTGCAGGGGAAGGTGCGGGCGATTGACAGCAGTCCGGTCAAGCGCCTGCCGCACCTGCTGCTCGCGCAGGACCACGGCGGGCCGATTGCACTCAACCCCACCCGGCCCAAGACGGAACTGCGGCCAGCCGAAGGGTGGTTCCGCGTGCTCGTGGAAGGCGAATCGGACACGCCTCTTGCCGCGGTGCGCGAGGTGAAGGTGCATTTCGAAGGCACCCGAGAAAGCATTGCACACAACTGGACTGCCAGTGCGGTCTCGGTATTGATCCAGCAGGCGGGTTTCTAGGATGTGCGTCGTTCTTGCCAGAGAAGCTGAACGGCCCGTGGGAAGGGCGCTGAGTCCGGAGAAGGCCGCCTCTGCGGTTGCTAAAAAATGTGCTGCCGCGATCCCCGCCAATGCTGCGAGCGCCTACGCGCAACAGTCGTCTCTTCCTGACATTGAGCCAGGCCCACGCACAGTAGGCTCAACAGCTTCAGATCTCCAGTTTGCCCAAGTGCTGCGCGAGGGCGGCACTGCGGAACATCTCTGCAAAAGAAACATGGACAAAGATACCAACGAGCAAGACATGGGCCCTGTAGAGGCGCGTCCGCATGCGCCAGTGGAGGTCACGGTAGAGGAAGCCATGCTGGAGCGAGACCGACAGCTGCGTTCGGTGATGCAAACCTTGACGGCAGCGATCAGCAAGGCGACCGGCACTGCCGCCCACCTCGTGCATCTGAACGACCCGGCGCAAGCGCTCAGGCTGCAAGATTCCCTCAGGGCCGCTGGGAGCACGGGTGACATTGATGCAGTGACGCTCGTCGGTGAAATGCAGGCGCTGGCACTGAGACTTTTACGGTTGGAATCGGCATTGGCACGGGCAGTTCGCAGGGCGCGGCGTGGTGCTGCCTAGACGCACTCTAGAAAAAGCAGGACGGGGTTGCTGACTCCGCTGAAGGACTCGTCGCCGTGGTCACTTCGCAAGCCGCTGGGAGCGCACATCGATCGGATGCGCCAGGAGCTTCGGGAGCCGCTTCACGATGGAGCGGCCGACCGCCGCGCCAATATTGGCCCCCGGCTTTGGATTGTCGATTTGATAGACCTCGTCGAAGGCGCGCTCCAACCGGTCTGGCGAAATCCCAACGGCCGCATCTTCCGGCATTTCGATAGAGCCTTCTCCGCAAATGCAAGACGGTACGCAGACGACAGCGAGCGAGTTGTCGAACATGTTCCCAGCGGCCGAGACTCAAGAAACCCCGAATCGGGGGGGTGTGGGAACTGTGAAGTTTTCCGCAAAATCGACTTGATTTCATAAATCCTAAAAACGCTCAGGGCAGTTGTAAATAAACTCGCCGCCCCCAAAAAAAAGCCAGATTGTTTTCGGCCGCAATGCGGCGCGGATCCCGGACCTTGTCAGGAGGCAAGAAATTCCGAGTCTCGCGGCGCCGCTTCCTGCCAATTGCGGATGATGGCAATCCGCGGCGTCTAGGTCCGCAATTCGACGCGTGCTCGCCAACCACCCACGCGCTTCGAACAGCCTCAGGGCCACCGGCTCCTGCACCACGGTGATCAATGGCTGAGGAATTGGACGCGGCCGCGTCTAGGTGATTTCCCTTGTTCGATGTGAACAAAGTCACATCTAAAAGAATTGACTGTAATTGCATGAAGCGAATTCGCTATTCGCGTTGCGGCGAAATTCATGTGAAAAACTCACATTTGCAAATACGGACTGCATTTTGCTGTGCCGCATGCGCTCACTCGGCAAAAGCAGAGGAAACGTTCGTCGCAACGTTGCTGCAGCCAAGGTCTGCGAGAGCGAGCCCTCGCCCGGAATAACTCCGGTCGGCTAAAGATCGCCAATTAATTCACAGTTGTTAATTTTTCATCGCTAGAGCTTGCAGATGTTGCACGCGTTGTATCTAGCATCGGCGCCGTCGCGGAATCAAACCAATTGGTAAATCCGCCAGTCCAGAGTCGGAGCGCTGCCGACTCATCACCCTCAATTAAGATGAAGCAAATACAAGTTGTTCCCAAGGATGGTGGCCCAGTTGTCGATACCCGCGTCGAAGCGCTCTCTCTCGAGAAGGCCTCTGTCATTCACCTGAAGATCGCTCCGGAGAGCGTCGTCAGGTATGAACGAAAAGGTGGCGATCTGGTCTTGTCGCTGCGCGACGGCAGCTCCACCGTTTTGCAAGGCTTTTTCAACGAGTATCCGCAGGGGGGTCGCAACGACCTCGTCCTGGAGGATGAGGCAGGCGTGCTCTGGTGGGGCCAGTACACCGGATCCTGGTCCGAGTTCCACTTCACCGAGATCGAATGGCTCGACGGCGTTCCAGTGGCTGCGGCATCGGATGGCCTGCCTGGCTGGCTCGTCGCAGGTCTGGCGCTTCTGGGCGTCGGCGTTGCGGCAGGCGCTGGTGGTGGTGGCGGCGGTGGAGGAGGTGGGGGTTTCTCCCTGCCTCCAGTCGCGCAGCCGCCCTTGAACAGAGCGCCAACGGGTGAGCCCGATTCGGTTGCAGTTCGCGTTGGCCACAGCGGGAGCGGCACCGTGGTCGCTCGTGATCCCGATGGAGACACGCTGACCTACACGCTGGGACAGCCTCCGGCTCATGGCACGGTCGTGATCGACCCCCAAACGGGCGAGTACACGTACACGCCCGAACCGGGATACGAGGGCCCGGACAGCTTCACTGTCGTCATCACCGACGGCAGAGGCGGAACGACCACCAGCACGGTCGACGTGACGGTGCAGCCGAACAACGAGCCAACCCTTCCGGATTACGCACTGACCACCCCCGAGGACACGCCCGTGGGCGGCCAGGTGACCGGCGTCGACCTGGACGGCGACAGCCTGACCTACGTGGTGGGCACGCCGCCTTCCAACGGCACGGTAACCGTCAACCCCGACGGCACCTACACGTACACGCCGGGCCCGAACTTCAACGGCACGGACAGCTTCACGGTCGTCGTCGACGACGGCAACGGCGGCACGGCCACGAGCACCGTGGAAGTGACGGTCGGGCCGACCAACGACGCGCCCACCGTTCCGAACTACACGCTGACCACCCCCGAGGACACGCCCGTGGGCGGCCAGGTGACCGGCGTCGACCTGGACGGCGACAGCCTGACCTACGTGGTGGGCACGCCGCCAGCCAACGGCACGGTAACCGTCAACCCCGACGGCACCTATACGTACACGCCGGGCCCAGACTTCAACGGCACGGACAGCTTCACGGTCGTCGTCGACGACGGCAACGGCGGCACGGCCACGAGCACCGTGGAAGTGACGGTCGGCCCGACCAACGACGCGCCCACCGTTCCGGACTACACGCTGACCACCCCCGAGGACACGCCCGTGGGCGGCCAGGTGACTGGCGTCGACCTGGACGGCGACAGCCTGACCTACGTGGTGGGCACGCCGCCAGCCAACGGCACGGTGACCGTCAACCCCGACGGCACCTACACGTACACGCCGGGCACGAACTTCAACGGCACGGACAGCTTCACGGTCGTCGTCAATGACGGCAACGGCGGCACGGCCACGAGCACCGTGGAAGTGACGGTCGGCCCGACCAACGACGCGCCCACCGTTCCGAACTACACGCTGACCACCCCCGAGGACACGCCCGTGGGCGGCCAGGTGACCGGCGTCGACCTGGACGGCGACAGCCTGACCTACGTGGTGGGCACGCCGCCAGCCAACGGCACGGTGACCGTCAACCCCGACGGCACCTATACGTACACGCCGGGCCCAGACTTCAACGGCACGGACAGCTTCACGGTCGTCGTCAATGACGGCAACGGCGGCACGGCCACGAGCACCGTGGAAGTGACGGTCGGCCCGACCAACGACGCGCCCACCGTTCCGAACTACGCGCTGACCACCCCCGAGGACACGCCCGTGGGCGGCCAGGTGACCGGCGTCGACCTGGACGGCGACAGCCTGACCTACGTGGTGGGTACCCCGCCAGCCAACGGCACGGTGACCGTCAACCCCGACGGCACCTACACGTACACGCCGGGCACGAACTTCAACGGCACGGACAGCTTCACGGTCGTCGTCAATGACGGCAACGGCGGCACGGCCACGAGCACCGTGGAAGTGACGATCAACCCGGTCAACGATGCGCCCGTGTTCGTCGGCGGCGACAACAACCCGACCGGCAGCTATTCGTTCTCGTACGACGAGAACAGCACGGAAGCAGATGTCCTGGGGGTTGTGAGAGCGACCGACGTGGACGGCCCGTCGACCACCTACGCCATCACGGCGGGCAACGACAACGGGTGGTATGCGATCGACGCCGATGGCCGCATCACCCTGACGGCAGCCGGTGTGAGTGCGCAGGCCAACAACTATGAAGCCGGCCCCAACGTCCACACGCTGACCGTGCGGGCCACCGACGGCGCCGGCGGCGCGACGGACATCGCGGTCAACCTCGCGGAGCAGGACCTCAATGAAGCGCCGACGGTGAGCGCGACATCGGCAGGGCCCGTCTACGAGGATGCCCTGCCTGGCGGTATCTACGACGGCTCGGACCATTCCGACGTGACGCAGGGGACGCTCTCGTTCGCCGATGGCGACGCGGGCACCGTGGCCTCCGATCTTGTCGTGTCGCTCGGCGGTCCCGCCGGCATCACGTCCCAGGGGCAACCCGTGACATGGAACTGGGATGCCGCCTCGGGCACGCTGACCGGCAGCGCGGTGATCGGCGGTGTCGTGACCTCGATCATGACGGTGCAGGTGGGCCCGGTGAGCGAAACGAGCCCGGGCAATTTTGCTGCGACGTATACGGCTACTTTGACCGGTCCGATGGACCACCCGGCAGGTGGAGCGGACGCGCTGTCCCTCGCCTTCACGGCCACCGTCGGCGACGGCGTGAACAACAGCGCGCCGGCGACCTTCAATGTCGGTGTGCAAGACGACGCGCCGTTGCTCGGCGACGGTCAGATCTCCGTGAACGTGGAGCCACTCCAGACGAACCTGATGGTGGTGCTGGATCTGTCGGGCAGCATGGCCATGGAGACCCCTACTCGGCTCCAGCGCGCCAAGGAGGCCATCCAGAAGCTGATCGAAGGCTATGACGACTACGGCGACGTGATGATCAAGCTGGTGACTTTCAGCACGAACGGCCAGGCCTATGACAACTGGATGGACGCGGGGACGGCGATCTCGACCATCAATGCACTGTCGTCCAATGGAACGACCAACTATTGGTCCGCGCTGCAGGCTGCCATGAGCGCCACCGGCTACGATTCCGCTGGCAAGCTGGCCGGGCCCGACGTTCAGAACGTCGCGTACTTCTTCACCGACGGCGAACCCAACGCCGGGGCAGGCATTACGCCCGACCGGGAAGCGACATGGACAGAGTTCCTGGCCGACAGGGACATCAATTCGTACGCAGTCGGCATCGGCAACAGCCTCAATGCGGGACACGCGGCGCAGGTCAACCCGATCGCCTACGACGGCAGCACGGATCCGGATGGCACCGACAAGGACGGCCTGATCATCAGCGACACCAGCGAGCTGGACGATGTGCTCCAAGGCACGATCAGCCCACCGGCCGTGGGCAACCTGCTGACCGGCGGCCTCGGAGAGGGCCAAGGGTTCGGAGGAGATGGCGGCTATGTCTCGACGTTGAGCATCGACGGCGATGTCTATGCCTACGACACCGCCACCGGCCAGCTGATCGTGACGCCGGATGGAAGCCCCCCTGACTACGCCTTCGATGCGATCGCGAAAACGCTGACCGTGACCACAGCGGCAGGCGGGACGCTGCTCGTGGAACTCGAGACGGGCGAATTCAACTACCAGGCACTGCCGGCCAACTACACGGAGACCATCACCTATCAGGTCACGGACCGCGACGGCGATGTGAGCAACGTAGCGACCCAGACGCTGAACGTCACATTCGGCAATGCTGCGCCACCGACCGCTTTCAGTTTCATGGGCGCCGACGCACTGGGGCTGCAGGCTGTGGATGGTCTCGAAGCGCAGGACGACGCGGGCGAAAGGAACTACGCCGCGTGGAAGGCGGATCTGCTGAGCTCGGAAGACAGTTCCGCGTCGTCCTTCGATGGTCTGCTCAACGCCGCCTTCCTTCCAGCGCAGACGGCGATGGGCGTACACACGGTGACCGGCGAAGGGTCGTTCAGCGCAGATTCGCCGACCTTCGTTCCGCCGGTGGCGACTGCGCTTGACGACGAGCTGCACCACGCTTCGGCGATGTACGCCTAGCAGTTGACCAAGTGGCGCGGCGCTGCTCCGCAGTGTCGCGCCACTAAGGACGGATGCCACCTCGCCGAGTATCCGCTCGGCAGGTGGCAGCGAGGCTACTTTGGTGGATCGCGATGAAAGTCGAGGAGTTCACCCGTTTTCTGCACGTCATTCGTCCGGGTTCATTTTTTTCCTTCTCATTCCATGCTTCCTTTTCTCATAGGCGCTCGGCGCAAGCGTGCGACTGCTTCCGCGGCGGTCGGAGCCTGCCTGCTGGCGCTATCGGGCGTGGTACAGGCGCAGGTCCCGCCAGCCTCACCCGGACATCCGCAGGTGCCAGCCGGCGCAGTGCAATCCATTCGATTGAGTCTGCCCCAGGCGATGCGGGCAGCGGTCGAATGGCATCCCAGTGTGCGGACGACCGCGCAGCAGATCCTGCAGGCGGCCGAAGGCATCGAAACCGCGCGTGCGGGGTACTACCCCCAAGTGCGCGGCGGCATCAACTCGCAGCTGAGCAACCGGAACATCGGCTCCTACGAGAGCCGCCGGCTGCATACGGTCGAACTGTCCGTGTCTCAAATGCTCTACGACTTCGGGAAAGTCGCAAGCGCGGTGGAACAGGCGGAGGCTTCGGTGGCCGCCACCAAGGCGCAGTCCCTGTTGTCCGCGGATGAGGTCGCGCGCGAGACGGCCTTCTCGTGGATCGAGATCCACCGGCAGAAGGAACTGGCTCAGATCGCACGCGAACAAATCCAGGGTGTTCAGGCATTGACCGATCTGGTGCTGGAACGCGGCCGGATGGGCGCGAGTTCGCGCTCGGATGTGGTCCAGGCCCAATCTCGTGTGGAGGCGGCCCGTGCCCAACAGCTGACGGCGGACGCGCAACTCGCCCGCTGGCGCGTGAATCTGATGCATCTCACGGGCTCTCGCTCGCCGGTCGACATCGCCGATGCGACTCCGGCCGCGCTCGACGGGGCTTGCCGCGCGGGCACCGACACGCAACAGATCAATCCACCCGCTGTGCAGCTTGCCGACGCTCAGCGCGAGATCGCCAAGGCGGACCTTCGCGCGGCCGAGGCGCAGCTCCTGCCCACGCTGTCGCTGGACGGTTCGGTGGGCCGAGGCCTGGATGCTCGCTCTCGCCTGCCGGGCGAAAACGGCTTGAACACCAGCGTGGGATTGAACTTCTCGGCGCCGCTGTACGAGGGCGGCGGCAATCAGGCGCGCAAGCGCGCTGCTGCGTACGCGCTGAGTGCGGCAGACGCAGCGCGGGCCCAGGCAGAGCTGGCAGCACGTCAGTCGCTGGAGGATGCGCTGGCTCAATCGCAGGGCCAGGTTCAGCGGTTGCCCGTGCTGGCCGCCCGGGCCGACAGCATCCGCTCCACGCGGGATCTGTACAAGCAACAGTACCTGCAGCTGGGAACGCGCTCGCTCCTTGACTTGCTCAACGCCGAGCAGGAGTACCACGCCGTGCGCTTCGAGCAGGTCGAAAGCGCGCACGAGCTGCAGCGCCTCTCGGTGCAATGCCTCTATCAGACTGGCCGGTTGCGCACGACGTTCGGCATCGACGATCTGAGCGCCAGCGTGGCGGGGGGCGTGCGATGAGTGCCATCGTCTCGCCCAGCTGGAACAACGAGGCAGTGGAGTCTTCCCCGGCGGCGGCCGCGCGCGGACTCTCCGGCCTCGCGCAGGGATGGATGGACGCGGTGCTGACCGTGGCCGCTCACTACCAGCTCGATGCGTCGCGCGAACGCATCCGCGTCGCGGCGGACTGGGACAGCAGCCTGACGCTGGAAGAGAGCGTGCGCCGGATGGCGCAGCAGGCCGGGCTCGCACTGCGCCACATGGCGCCTCGCCTCGATGCACTCAGTCCCTGGCGCCTCCCTGTGGTCGTTCAGCTCGACGGCGATCAGGTGGCCGTGGTCACGGCCATCACGGCCGAGGGGCTGCGTCTGGCCTTCTGCGGAGATCAGGGGGCGGAAAGTACGCGCACCGTCGAGGAACTTCAGCCCCATGTGCAGGCGATGGCCGTGCTTCGCCCCTTGCAGTCGGCACCCGATTCGCGTGTGGACGGCTATATCAAGCCTGTCGAACGCCATTGGCTGCGCCGCATCGTGCTCGCCGACCTGCGGCCCTTCGCGCACATTCTGATCGCGTCGTTCATCACGAACCTGATGGCCCTGGGTGGTGTGCTGTTCTCCATGCAGGTCTATGACCGCGTGGTGCCGGCCCAGTCCACGCCGACGCTCTGGGTATTGTTCGGTGGCGTCCTGCTGTCGCTGCTCTTCGCATCGATGATGCGCGGTGCGCGCATGCACATCACCGATGCGCTTGGAAAGCGCGCCGACCTGCGGATCTCGGACCGCGTCTTCGGGCACGCATTGCGCGTGCGGAACACGGCGCGCCCTCGCGCGACCGGCACCTTCATCTCGCAGATCAGGGAGCTGGAACCGGTGCGCGAAATGCTCACCTCCACGACCGTGACGGCGGCGGCGGATCTGCCGTTCTTCCTGCTGTTCAGCGTGGTGTTCTGGTTCATCGCCGGCCCGCTGGTTCTGGTGCCGCTGGCGGCGTTCGTGCTGCTGCTGCTTCCCAGCCTGCTGGCTCAGCGCCGACTGCGGGAGCTCGCACAGGCCAGCATGCGCGAGTCGTCGCTGCGCAGTGCCATGCTGGTCGAGGCGGTGCAGGGCATCGAGGACATCAAGGTGCTCCAGGCGGAACCCCGGTTCCAGAATCAATGGAATCACTACAACGCCGTCAACGCCGAATCCGGCCTGAAGCTGCGCGCACTGCTCAACGGTCTGAACAATTGGCTGCAAACGGTCCAGGGGGGCGCCTTCGCCGTCGTGATCTTCTTCGGAGCCCCGATGGTGATTGCCGGCGAGATGAGCACGGGTGTGCTGGTGGCCGCGTCGATCCTGGTGAGCCGCATGCTCGCACCGCTGGCGGGCGTGACCCAGGTGCTCAATAGGTGGCAGCAGGCCCGCGTGGCGAGCCAGGGTCTGGACCAATTGATGCAATTGCCGGTCGACCACGCGCCCGACAGCACGCGCATCCATCGCCCCTCTCTGCAAGGCGACTACGAGCTCCGGGAGGCCGCGTTCACGCATGATGGCCGAACGCCAGTGCTCAGCGTAAAGACGCTGAATATCCGTGCGGGCGAGCGCATCGCCATACTCGGACGCAACGGCGCAGGCAAGTCCACGCTGCTGCAGGCGCTGTCGGGGTTGCTCGAGCCCACAGCCGGCATGGTGCTGCTGGATCGCGTGGCCCTGTCTCATATCGATCCTGCCGACGTGCGGCGGGACGTGGCCCTCCTGACGCAGAATGCCCGGCTCTTTCACGGCACGCTGCGGGAAAATCTCACGCTGGGCGCACCGCATGCCACCGACGCCCAGCTGATCGATGCATTGCGCGCCGTGGGCGCATGGTCCTTCGTGTGTCAGCTCGCGACGGGCATGGACCATCCAGTGCAAGAGGGCGGCCTCGGCCTATCCGGCGGTCAGCGGCAGAGTCTGCTTCTCGCACGCCTGATGCTGCGAGAGCCGCGCGTGCTGCTGCTCGACGAGCCGACTGCCACGCTGGACGAAGTGTCAGAACGCGAGGTCATCGCAACGCTGCGTTCCATGGCGCCCGGTCGAACGCTGGTCGTGGCAACCCACCGCCCCGCCGTGCTCGATGCAGTCGACCGGGTCATCGTGGTCGACCGTGGCACCGTCGTGATAGACGGCAGGCGCGACGACGTGCTGGCTCAACTGCGCAAAGGTGCGTCCGCGAGTTCTTCGGAAACGGGTGCCAAGCCCGAGTCGCCGCGGGTCATCCATCGCATGCAAGCGCAGGGCCAGGCCGCGCGCACGCAGGACGAACACACGGGGAGAGATGCATCATGAACGCAGGTCTGAAGACCAGGCCTCACCCGGCTGCAGATGCGGCGCGCCGGGCCGCGAGCGTTGCGAACCTGGACGACTACGATGAAGTTCGCGCCAGCAAGTCCGGTCGGATCGTGTGGTTGACAGCGGTGTTCCTGGCGGCGTTCTTCGCCTGGGCCTGGTACTTCCAGATCGACGAGGTATCCAGCGGTACAGGCAAGGTGATCCCCAGTTCGCGCGAGCAGCGCATCCAGTCCCTCGAAGGCGGGATCTTGACCGAACTGCGCGTGCGTGAAGGTCAGATCGTCGAGAAGGGCGAGGTGCTGGCCCAGCTCGATCCAACCCGCGGCGAGTCGAACGTGGAAGAGTCCGCGGCGCGATACCGCGCGGCGCTCGCCAGCAGTGCGCGCCTGCGCGCGGAAGTCAACGGGCAGAGCGAGATCAATTTTCCGGATGAGCTCAAGGAGTGGCCGCAGCTGACATCCTCGGAGGCGGCCCTGTTCCGTTCGCGGCGTGCGGGCCTCGCCGAGACCGTGGGCGGCTTGAGTCAAGCGTTGGGGCTGGTGCGCCGCGAGCTGGAGATCACCCGCTCTCTGGTTGCCAGCGGCGCCGCCAGCAATGTCGAGTTGATCCGCTTGCAGCGCCAGGGTGCCGAACTCGAACTCAAGATTGCCGAGGCGCGCTCCAGCTATATGGTGCGCAGTCGCGAGGAGCTCGCCAAGGCAGACGCCGAAGTCAAGTCGCTGTCTTCCGTGGTGCGGGGGCGGGCGGACATGCTGGATCGACTGACACTGCAGTCGCCCGTGCGTGGCATCGTCAAGAGTCTGGACGTCACCACGATCGGTGGTGTGGTGCCGCCCAACGGTTCGTTGTTGACGCTGGTACCGCTCGACGACCAATTGCTGGTGGAAGTGCGCATCTCGCCACGCGACATCGCCTTCATTCATCCCGGCCAGAACGCGCTGGTGAAGATCACCGCATACGACTACTCAATCTACGGCGGCCTGGACGGCAAGGTCGTGAACATCGCGCCCGACACCCTGCGCGATGAGGTCAAGCCCGAAGTCGTTTACTACCCTGTGCTGGTGCGCACCGATTCGGACGCGCTGGTCAGCAAGAACGGGCAGCGATTTCCCATCGTGCCGGGGATGGTCGCCACGGCCGACATCCGGACCGGCCAGAAAACCGTCTGGGACTACCTGACCAAACCACTGAACCGCGCGCGGGAAGCGCTGCGAGAGCGTTGATCCATTCCAGCAACCACCCTGAAAAATGAGGACCTTTTCCATGCATTCTTTCCGAACCAACCCCGTGTCCGCCCTCGTGCTGAGCCTCACGCTGGTCGCAGGAGCGCTTCCGGCTGCTGCACGGGACAATCCGGTCGATCCGGTCAGCAACCCGAACAAGCTTGAATACCGGGACGTCGATGCGCGGCGCCCCGACTTCCGTGAGCCCTTCTTGCGCGACGGTGTGGGGACGCAACCGTCGGCATTCCGGCAGATCACAGCCGGTCTGGCAGCAGCCCAGGTGCAAAGCCTTCTGGGGCAACCGCTGCGTGAATCGCAGGGACCGCGTGGTCCGGAGTGGGACTACAACTTCAAGTTCCGACTGCCCGAATCCAGCAACTACCTCGTGTGCCAATACAAGGTCGTGTTCGACGAGGGAAAGAAAGCCGTGCGGGAGACCGTCTGGCGCCGCAAGCAGTGCATGGACCTGGTGTCCAGAGCGACGGCCAAGTAACCCGCCGGCAACCCTCAGTTGGCGCGGCGTGGCGATTGCAACTGGCCTGCATGCTTCTTTTGACAGGAGAGCCCCGGGGAGCACCTCGGGACACGCGGGCCGGCTGTGACCTTCCGCCGAGCCTGTGGGGCGATCGGTCGTGAGAAGAGACCGTCGCATTGCTGCTTGCACGTGGGCCCCAAGGAGAACACCATTCAGGACGCTTGTGCTACCGAGAACGAGACGCTTCAGCGTCTCCTGGACATCTGTGGGCATCGCTCCGTCGCTGGGCCCTCTGCGGCAGGGACGTTCGGACCCAGTCTGATACAGGCAGCGACTTGGGGCGACTATCAATTCGCTTTGAATGGCAGCAATCTTGTTCTCGTGAAAGGCCAGCGATTTCACCTGCACCCGCGGCAGTTCGCCGTCGCCTTTACGTTTTTCTGCAACCTGGAGCAGGCCGTCTCCCAGGAGTTTCTGCTGAGTTCGTATTGGAGAAGTTCCCGAGCCTCCGATCCCTCGCGCGCGCTTGCCACGTGCGTGTCGCAAATCCGTACGCGTCTGAGCCTCGATCGCGAGAACGAATTCAAGTTGCTTCGGCTCTCCGGCCGCAATTACAAGCTGACGGCACAGCCGCTGAGCTGGTGTTGAGCTGAAGGCCTGGTTGCCATCTTCCATGTGCCGCGCCAGCGTGGCTGATCCGGGCGGGCGATTCAGCCACATCGAGCGCGACCAGCGCTGGAGGGCGGACAAGCGCATGAGCGAATACGCACTTTTTTCGGCGCGCCGTGCCGGGCGCATCGTCAACTGAGCTCTTTCTGTTATTCAGTGGATTTGCCACGGGCGACCAGTCGCCCCGCGTTGCCCAAAACCGTCAGACTTGGATCAGCTTGGTTACCGGATATGTTTCGCCACGCTGCGCGAAACGGCCGTGACATGCCGGCGGTTGAACTTTTGGGCGCACTGCCATTCGGGGCTCCTCTTGCCGGCTTACTGGGGCCCCTCTGGCGAAAAAGCACGTCGCCTGTTGTATGAGACCTTTTGTTGTCAATGCTGCCGGAGCGGACAGCCGTGTAGGACCTTTGCTCGACTGATATGTGTCGCGGGAATGTGAAGTCCGCACATCTTGTTGCTCACGGAAGCAGTGGTAATCCGCCAATCACCGTACCTTCTTATTGCACTGCAGCATTGCGGAGGCGCCCTCAAGGGGCGGGCTGCTCCGCCAGCTTCAGGCAAGTTCCCTTTTTATCCACGAGTGTTGCGCCGGTCGCTTCGGCGCACGCCTTCGCATCAAGAGGTGAGGTATGCGTGTGTCGAAACTGCCTTCATTCGTTTTCTTTCGCGGCCAGCGCCGCACCGGCAGCAGCAGGGCGCGCCGCGTTTGGCGGGGCGGCTGCCGGGGCGGGCAATCTGGCGCCTTCGTTCCCAAGCTGGCTGGCTATGTGCTGCTGGCCTTTGTGCTGTGGCTGATGGTCTCAACGCTGGTTCAGCCGCTGTTGTCTTCGCAGGCCACCCGCGCGGTACTGCAGGCGCCGGTGGGGTTGATCACATCGCCCATCAACGGCGTGGTCACGCAAATGGTGGTGCATTCGCGTGACATGGTGGAGCCCGGCACGGTGGTGGCCACGGTGCGCAACCCGACGGTCAACCAGGAGATCCTGACCACGCTTCGCTCGCAGCACCTGGCGCTGCAAAGCCAGTTGGCGCAGCTCGGCAACCAGTTCAAGGCCGACAACCAGGAGATGAGGTCCGTTGGCCAGGAGGCCAACGTTCACCGCCAGGCCTCGGTGGCCCAGGCCTGGGAGGCCTGGCAGGTTGCGCGCCGGCAGCGCGACGCGGCGCACAGCATGGTCGAAGAGCAAGAAAACAAGGTCAAGACCAACCAGGCCTTGCTGGCGGAAGGCGCCATCAGCGAGCAGGTGATGAACGCATCGGTGGCGCAGCTGAACACGGCGCGCGCCACTGCGGCGGTGGCAGAGCAGGCGTTTGCCGGCCAGGCCCAAACGGTGGCAAGCGCGGGGCAGGGCGCTTTTGTGGGCACCAGCGGCAACAGCCTTTTCCAGACGCTGGCAAGCCGCCGCGAGGCGCTGCGCAACAGCGTGGGCCGCGCCCAGCAAGACGGCGCGGCCATTCTCCAGCAGCTCAAGCAAGTCATTCAGCTCGAAGACGAAGAGCGTCGCCGGGTCGAAAAGTTGTCTTCCTACGAGATCAAGGCCACGCAGGCGGGGCAGGTTCACTCGGTGCTCGCGCCTGAGGGCGCTTACGTTACGGCCGGTGCCTCGCTCGTGCGCGTAACCGACTGCAGCCGGCTTGGCGTGGTGGCGGTGTTTCCGGCGCGCGTGGCCAAGCGGCTGGGCATCGGCTCCATGCTGGACGTGAAGATCGGCGAAAACTCCAAGTCGATGCCGGCGCGGGTCGAGCAATTGCTGCCCGTGGCTTCAGAAGAGCTGCAAAGCACCTACAGCGTGCCGTTCCCCTATGCGGAGCAGGGCTCCCTCTACGCCGTGGCGCGCATCGAAAGCAAAGAGGCGCCAGCCGCTCCGGCCGACGGGGGCAGCAACATGTGCGCGCCCGGCAAGGTGGTGACGGCCACCCTTCAAAGATCTTGAGCGCAGGCAGAAATGCACCGCCCGGCAACCGAAAAAAGCCCATGCAGGTTCTCTCCTCCATTCCGCGCACCTTGGCGCATTGCGCCGTCGCATCGATGGTGTCGATGTTGCTGATGCCCGCGGCCCATGCGCAAAAGCCTGGTGCCACGCAGCAACAGCTCGCGCGCCAAAGCTGCGAGGGGCTGCGCCGCGCGGTGGCTGAAGACCAGAAGGGCGCGGCCTCGGGGCCGCTGTTTCTGGCCAGCTACCGGCTTGCGGACAACAAGCAGGGCCCGCCGCTGGAGCCCGCGCTGGCCGGCGCAGCCTTCACTTACGACAACGCACTGGCCGGCATTGCGCTGCTGGCCTGCGGCGACACGGCTTCGGCCAAGCGCATTGGCGATGCCGTGGTGCGCGCAATGGAGCGCGACCCAGGCATGCCCGACGGCCGCGTGCGCAACGCCTATCGCGCAGGTCCCATGACCGAAGACAAGGCCGCGCTGCCGGGCCGCTGGGATGCGGGCAAGAAGCAATGGATTGCCGATGCCTACCAGGTGAGCACCGCCACCGGCAACGTGGCGTGGGCCGCCTTGCTGCTGCTGAACCTGTCGGAGGCGGAGCGGTCGCCGGCCTACCTGGCCAGCGCGCGCAAGCTGCTGGGCTGGATCGAGCAGCGCACGCGCGCCAAGAATGCGCCCGACGGCTACAACGGCGGCTGGTACGGCTGGGACAACGCGCAGCGCGCGCAGACCTGGAAGTCCACCGAGCACAACATCGACATTGCCATGGCGGCAGCCTGGGCCGCGCGCGCGGGCGGGCCCAATGAAGCCGAGCGCCAGCAAGCGCGCACCGCGCTCGAGTTCGTCAACCGCATGTGGAATGCGCAGGAGCAGCGCTTCAATATCGGCACAAAAGAAGACGGTGCCACCGTCTCCACCGAAGCCTCGGGCCTCGATGCACAGCTGTGGCCCGTGCTGGCGGCGCCTGAAGGTTCATGCGTGTGGACCCGGGCGCTCGATTGGGTCGAAAAGAACCATCGCTTCGCCGAAGGATACGGTTTCTCGCGCAACCCCGACGGCATCTGGACCGAGGGCAGCGCGCAGGCCGCCGCAACGCTGGTGGCGCGCAAGGGCACGGCGCCCGAGGCGCTGTGGCAGCTGCTTGCATCGCAGCGTGCCGACAACGGCCTGTATTACGCAACCCCGAGCACCCGCATTTCCACCGGCCTGGCCATAGGGCCGGATTCGACGGGCGCCGACTTTTACTACTACCGCTGGCCCCACTTGGGCGCTACCGCCTGGATTGCGCTTGCCGCAACCGGCTTCAACCCCTTCACCGGCAAGACCATTGCCGCAGGAGCTATCCCATCATGTCCAACCTGATCGCTACGCCGGAGTTCCAGCTCAACGCCCTTGTTGCGGGCCTCGCGCTTCTCCTCATGTCATTGGCGCGGGTCGATCGCACCAGCCATCGCATGGTGTTTGGCGCCCTCACCGCGCTGCTGCTGATGCGCTATGCCGTGTGGCGCGTGGTGGCGACCATGCCGCCTTCGGACCTGGGCTTTGAAACGCTGTTTGCATGGGTTTTTTTGGCCTTCGAGCTCACGGCCATCGTCTACACGCTGATGTCCATTCACATGCTGGTGGGCCGGCGCGACAACACGCCGCTGGCCGACGTGGGCGAGGCCGAGTTGCGCCGCCGCGGTGACAAGGTGCCGGCGGTGGACGTGTTCATCTGCACCTACAACGAAGAACTGGCGGTGCTCGAAAAAACCATCATCGCCGCGCAGGCCATCGACTATCCGCGAGTGAACGTCTGGGTGCTCGATGACACCCGGCGCGACTGGCTGCGCGACTATTGCGAGCGCAAGGGCGTGCACTACGCGCGCCGGCCCGACAACAGCCACGCCAAGGCGGGCAACATGAACAACGGGCTGAGCATTTCTGCGGGCGTAACCAACGCGCCGTACATCCTGGTGCTCGACGCCGACTTTGCGCCGCAGCGGCAAATCATCTATCGCATGCTCGGCCTCTTCGCGGACCGCAAGGTCGGGCTGGTGCAAACGCCGCAGTTCTATTACAACGCCGACCCCATCCAGCACAACCTGCGCGCGACCGACAGCTGGGTCGACGAGCAGCGCGTGTTCTTCGACGTGCTGCAACCCGCCAAGGACGCGGCGGACTCGGCTTTTTGCGTAGGCACCTCGTTCATCGTGCGGCGCGACCTGATCACCGCGGCGGGCGGCTTTCCGGTGGGCAGCGTGTGCGAAGACATCCACACTACCTACCTGCTGCTGCGCAAGGGCCACGTCACGCGCTGGCTGGGCGAGCGCCTGTCGAACGGCTTGTCGGCCGAGAGCATCATCGACTACATCAACCAGCGCAGCCGCTGGTGCCTTGGCACCGTGCAACTCGCGCTGCTGCCCAACGGCCCGCTGCGCGGCAAGGGCTACAGCTTCTCGGCGCGGCTGCACTTCTTGCACGGGCTGCTGCATTGGCTGGGCAAGCCCTTCATGGCAATGATCATGCTGGCGCCCGCGCTTTATTGGTATGCGGGCGTGTCGGTGTTCCACGCCACGCCGCAAGCTTTTGCCTCGTTCGGGTTGCCGCCGCTCATGATGTTCTGGGCCTACAGCTATTGGATCAGCCAGCGGCGCTGCCTGCCGGTGTTCAGCGAGGTGAGCCAGCTCGTGGCCGCCATGGCGGTAACAGGCACGCTCGCCAGCGCAATGCTGCGGCCATTCGGGCGCCCATTCAAGGTAACGAACAAGGGGCTCGACCGCTCCAAGACCGTGGTGCACTGGAAGCTGGTGGCCGTCTTCGGCGGTCTGCTGGTGGCGCTGCAGCTGGGTGGCGCATCGGTGGCCTTGAGCGGTGAAGCGCTCACGCCGGGCGACGAGCTCAACCTCGTGTGGACCGGCATTGCGCTCATTCTTTGCCTGGCGGCGCTCATCGCCTGCATCGATCTGCCGCGGCCAGACCAGGAAGAACGTTTTCCGTGGCACGCGCGCACCCGCGTGCGAACAGCGGCGGGCGAAAGCGATTCGCGCTTCGTCAACATTGCCGCGGACGGCGCACTGCTCGAATCGCGCGCTCTCAAGCGCATGCACATCGGGCAGCCGCTGGAGGTGTATATCGATCCGGTCGGCTGGTTGCCTGCGAAGCTTGCCGGCAAAAGCTCCGCTGGGGCCGAACTGCGGTTTGCCGGCACCGAGGCGCAGCGCGAACATCTGGTGAGCCATGTGTTCAACGTGCCTCCGAGCCACGTCGCGGTTCAGGTGCGGCCATGGCGCGCGGCCTCGGCCTTGCTCGCGAGCGCGGGCTTCGGCGCGCCTGGAGCGGGTTTCGTGCGCTTGTCCCTGCGGCTGATATTGATGTTGCTGGCCGTGTGCGTGGTGCTGGTGGTGAGCGGCTGCAACCTGACGCCGCCCATGAAGCAGCCCGACCTGGCGCTGCCGTCGCAATGGCCCGCCGGTACCATGGCGCCCAATGCCGAGCCCGTCGAATGGCGCAACTTTGTTCAAGACGAAGAACTGCGCGGGCTCATCGCCACCGCGCTCACCCAGAACCGCGACCTGCGCGCCTATGCCGCGAAGGCCCGCGAAGCGCGCGCCGTGTATGCGGGTAGCCGCGCCTCGCTGTTCCCGCAAATCGGTTTGTCGGGCCATGCGCAGCGCGCGCAAACCACGCCGCAGGGCTCGCTCAGCCCGGTCGGCAATGTGCCGTCCGACGGGCGTGTGTCGAACAGCTTCGACATTCAGGCGGGCGTCACGTCGTACGAGCTCGACTTCTTCGGCCGCCAGCAGAGCACGGCGCAGCAAGCCGGCGCGTTGGCCGAGGCGGGCGACAAGGACTTTGCCGCGGCACGCATGAACCTGGTGGGCGAGGTGTCGAACGCCTATCTCACGCTGCGCGCCGACCGCGCATTGCTTGCGCTGGCAAATGCCAACGAAAGCGGCCTGGCCTCCAACGCCGACATGATCGGCCGCGCCAAGGCGGCCGGCGGTGCGGCGCAGCTCGACGTGTTTCGCGCGCAGTCGCTGCTGCAGAACGCGCGGGTGCGGCAAGAAGAATTCCGCATGCGCGTTGCACAAGACCTGCAATGGCTGAACGTGCTGGTCGGCCAACCGGTGCCGCCCGACACAGGCAGCGCACGGCCCTGGCCTCAGAGCTCGACGGCATCGGTTGCGGCAGGCCTGCCGTCCAGCCTGCTTCAAAGGCGCCCGGATCTTCTGGCGGCCTATTCACGGGTTGAGGCCGCCAATGCCGGTGTGGGGGCAGCAAAGGCCGCCATGCTGCCCACCATTTCGCTCACGGCATTGGCAGGTGGCATCAGCGGAGACTTGTCGACGCTGCTGAGCAGCGGCAATCGGAGCTGGGCCGGCGTGCTGGGCGTGTCGCTGCCCATCTTCGATTGGGGCCGCCGCTCGGCGAACATCACCGGCAACGAAGAGCGGCTGGCTGCTGCAATGGCATCGTATGAGTACGCCGCGCAGGTGGCGTTCCGCGAGACTGCCAATGCGCTGATTGCCGATGACCACATGCGCCCGCAACTCGAGGCACAGCACGCCCGCGTGCAGGCGCTCGAAAAGGTGGCGAGCATTTCGCGCACGCGATTCCGCGGCGGCCTGGAAGATTATTTTTCGAGCCAGGACGCGCAGCGCGAGCTCTATTCGGAGCAACAGCAGCTGATCGAGATGCAACTCAAGCAGGCTGTGAACATGGTGAACCTTTACAAAGCGCTTGGGGGTGGCTGGCGCAGCGCGTAATGGCGTCGCAGCAGCGCCGCATGCAAGCGCGTCAAATTTCACGACTTGTGCGGATCGTCGACCGCGCGCTGTCGTCTTCGGGCCGCTCCCTGCGTTCTTGATTGCAGACTGCGCTCGCGCTGGGCATCCGCCCCCGGGTTGCCGGTCGAAATCAGACTCCAGGGAGATTACAAATGAAGATTCAGCACTCGATCGCTCGCGTTCTTGTGACCACCGCCATGGCCTTTGCAATTGCGCCGGCAATGGCGCAAGGCGTTGCACAAACGGCGACGAGCGACGCACCTGCCGTTTCGGGCAACGTGTACATGCCCGCCGGCCAACAAAACCAGACAGGCGGCCCCATGGGCGAAACCGGCACGACGCTGCAAGTTGCAACGCCCACTGCACCCGCGCCCGCACCTGTGCGCGTGGTTGCCCCGGCACCCGCACCCGAGCCGGTGCGCATGGTGGCGGCGCCGGCACCGGCACCTGTTGCCGCACCAATGCCCACACCCGCGCCCGAGCCGGCGCCCGCACCGCAAGTGCGCCGCGCCCGCGCCGACCGAGGCTGATCGACTGCGCCTCCGGCGCCTGAACGCGGCCGCCAATGCTGTTTGGCGGCCGCGCTTCGAGCCGGGTTCTCGTGCCATGTTTTCCTGCTGCCCATGAAGAACTCCCTGCTCCTGTCTTTTGCGATTGCATGTGGGGCCACTTTCATTCATGCGGCAGCAGGTGCTGTCGAGGCCTTCGCAAGCACCGAAGCATCAGCTGATGTGTGGCAGCTGGCGCAGGCAGCCACCAGCACGCAAGACAACCGAGGCCTTCCTTTCGCAATCGTCGACAAGATGAACGCGCGCGTCTTTGTTTTTGGTGCCGAGGGAACCCTGCAAGGCGCATCGCCCGTGCTGCTGGGGCTCGCGCAAGGAGACGGATCGGTGCCGGGCATCGGCGAGCGAAAGCTGTCCGACATACGCCCTGATGAACGCACCACACCCGCCGGACGTTTTCTTTCGGAGCCTGGCATCAACCTGCAAGGCGAAGACATCGTTTGGGTGGACTACAGCGCGGCGGTGTCCATGCATCGCGTTCGAACGAACAACAAATCAGAGCGGCGGCTGGAGCGGCTTGCGTCGGCAAATGCGGAAGATCACCGCATTTCCTACGGCTGCATCAATGTGCCCACGGCGTTTTACGACACCTATGTGAAGCCGGTGTTCGGCAGTGCGCGTGGGGTGGTCTACGTCTTGCCCGAGAAGCAGCCTGCGCGCGCGTATTTCAGCTTTTTGCCTGAAGGCGATGGTTGACACTGGTATCGGGCCTCATGCAGCGCGGTGCGTTGCAGGTCGACGCGCCGGCCCGAAGATGTATTCGAACCGGCGAATCGCCGGCCTTGGATCGGGGCCGGCGCCCCGATGGATCAGCCCACCTGGTTGATGGCGTCCTTCAGCGCCTTGCCGGCGGCGAACTTGGGGCTCTTGCTGGCCTTGATGGTGATCGCTTCGCCGGTCGACGGGTTGCGGCCCTGGCGCTCGGCGCGGCTCGCCACGGTAAAGGTGCCGAAGCCGATCAGCTGAACGGTTTCTCCGCGCACCAGGGCACGCGAGAGATGCTCGAGCGCCGAGTCGAATGCGCGGCCTGCGTCGGCCTTGCTGAGGTTGGTGTCTTCTGCGATTGCGGCAATGAGGTCGGTCTTGTTCAAAACAGGAGTTCCTTTCAATAGAACGGTTGAAAAAAGTCTGGTACAGCCCCCGAGTTTGACTGAATGCGAATGCCGAATTTCCGCACGGCGAGAACTTCGCGGTCGGGTGTGTGGCGTACTGGACAGAGTTGTACCCTAGTTATGTTTTCTCCACGTAAACCGATTCGGAACGTGAAGCAATTCCTGTAGCAATTCGGGTACAGCAAGTATCTTCGTGGCCAGCAAAAAATGGGCAACTGCTGATGTTGCCGGCTTGCGTACCCACACAATGAACAACTCGGCATCTTCGGTCTTTCGCAAGCGGAACTGGCAAAGCACACTCACCGCAGCCCTTATCGGGCTGCTGATCGTGATGGCAGTGCTCATGAAATGGCTCGTGCAGTCCCAGGTCGACGCGGCGCAGGAGCGCCGCTCTCTCGAGGGACTCGCGCGCGAAGCAGAAACGCGTTGCTTTGCACTGGCATCGCATCGCGCAACTGAGGCGTGCCGTGCAGCGCATGCGTCAGCCGCCGCAAGCGGAACCCCCGTCAGATAAAAGCAATGCATTGTCAGCGCTTGCGGCTCCTGGCCGAAGGCGCCTGCGGCTTTGCGCTTGCGGCGGCCTCGAGCGGCGCGCAGCCCGCAAACTCCTCCGATCCCACATTCAACAGTGGCAGCAATGCCGCGGCGGGAGCCACGGCACCCAAGGCGATGGCGGCACCCAGCTTGAGCGCTACCGCGGCCTTGTCGACGCCGACAGCGGGGTTCTTGAAACTGCCTTTCACGTAAAGCGGCGAGCGCAGCGAAAGCACGCGCAGTGCCTTGTTCCGTGGCTGGATCTCCAGCGCAAGCTGCTCGCTGGACAAGTTGATTTGCCCTGTCACGTTGATGATCGATTCATCGGTGTCCAGCACAAACGATCGCGTTTGCATCAGGCCTTGCGTCACCTTGAAGTCGCTTGCCAGGCAGTTCAGTTGAACTTGCCTGTCGCCGAAGATCTGGGTTGCCACCACGTTGCCGATGTTCAGCCCCATGGCTTCGAGCAAGAACTTGCTCATCGTGCCCTTGCTGACCAGCGCTTTCACCTCGCCGTTCGAAGTGCCCAGCAAGCTCGCAACCGAGTTGCCGGCCGCGGACAACGCGGCATCGCCGCCGACTTCGCCCAGGCTGGCTTGCATGGTGTTCAGCGTTGGAAAAAGCTCCTTGATCTTCAAACGGCGTGCCGAAAAACGCACGTCCGCGCGAATCGGGTCTTGCCTGCCGTCGAGCTTCACGGTGGCCGCCAGGTTGCCGCCGGCCACGCCAAAGCTCAAGGGCGTGAGCGACAGCACGCTGTCCTTCAGGTGCAAATCGGCCACCAGGCTGTCGATGGGCAGGTCCTTGGCGTGGATGATCTTGCGGCCGGCAAACTTCACGTCGGCGTCGATGCTGCCCCAGCTTGCCGTGTCGAACTTTTCCACCGGCAGCACTTTGTCTGTCGGCTGAACGGCGGCGGCGCCTCGCTTGGCCTTGTTGGCATTGGAGTCCGCACCGATCAGCGGTGCCAGGTCTTCCAGCCGCAACTGGTTGGATTGCACCTGCCCGCGCAGCAGCGGACGAGGCTGATGCGAAATGTATTCGAGCGTGCCGCCGATGTCGCTTTCACCCACGCTGCCCTTGAAGTGTTCGTACAGCCAACGCCCGCCGGCCTTGTCGAGCTTGCCGACCAGATGGCCTTCGGTGCTGAACGGCGGTGTGTTGGGCAGTGTGATGCCCGTGATCGGGTATAGGTGCGCCATGCTCGCGCCAGAGAGCTTCAGCCGCAGGTCCAGTGCAGCGAGCGCATCCGGCTTGGTCAACGTGCCTGCGATGTCGATGCGCGTGGTGCCGATCTGCACGCCTGCCTGCAGCGGATAGGGCTTCTTGTCCTGCTGGAGCGACAGCACCGCGCCGGCCCGGCCGCTTCCGTGCAGAGGTGTCTGGCGGAACGTGCCGCCAAGCTTCCATCCGATGCCGTAGCCTTCGGCGGTCTCGCGCGGCAGGCTCTCGACGTCGATCTTGAGATTGAGCTTTGCCTGCGCATCGGCGAGTTTTATCGTGCCGTGGTTCAGCACCAGCCGCTGCAAGTCGAGCTTCCACGCCGACGGCGCTGTGTCGCCGGAAGCCAGCGTCCAGTTGTTCTTGCCGTCCGCGGTGCGTTCCAGCGAAAGAACGGGGCCCGCGAGTTCCAGCGTGGGGATACGGATCGTGTGATCCAGCAGCGGCAGCGGGTTCAGCGAGAAAGTCAGCTGCTTGATTTCCGCCAGGTGTGGACCGGTCTTGCTCCAATCGGCATTGCCCAGGGTGATGTCGTGCGCGCTCAACCTCGGCCAGGGCACCCAACGGCGCCAGCCTGTTTCAGTCTCCGGGTTGTTCCATTGCAAGACCAGGTCGCCACGGATGGCAAACGGGCGGCCAGTCGCTTCGCTCACGCGTTGGTTGATCCATGGCCGTGCCCGATTCCAATCAAGGCACAGGACAAGTGCGATGCCGATGGCCGCCAGGCCCAGCAGGAAAAGCAGGGTCCAGGCGGCAATGCGTGGGAATAATGATTTCAATCTGACTCCCTTGAAACGATGCCCATTGTTCGGGCTCGGGAGAGCGGCGCGAGAAGTGCGGCTTCAATCGGCGCCGCATTCGCGAGGTTTGTGAAACCTGCTCCCTGGATCGGCCAGCATGGCCATGAGCGGCAAGGGTATCAGCGGTGCGGGCAATCGCCCGGAAACGATCAAGTCGAACTGTGAACTTGTGCTTTGTTGCCGAAGAAACGCAGCGGCCCCTACCGCAGCACAAGCACCGGGATGTGCGAGTGCGTCAGTACATGCAGCGTTTCACTTCCCATCAGCAGGCGCGCAAGGCTGCGCCGGCCGTGCGAGGCCATCACGATCAGATCGCATTGCTGGTTCTTGGCCGTCGAGATGATGGCCTCGGCCACCTGGTTGGACTTGATCACGATGGCCTGAGCGCTGCGCACGCCCTTGGCCGCCGCGGTGGTCCGCACCGCATCTACCAGACGCTGGGCGTCGTTATCCACCTGTTCCTGCGAGGCTTCGATTTCGCGCTGGTTCATCACCATCGAGCCTTCGAAGTAGCCATAGGGCAGCAGGTGCGTGACTGTCACGCTCACCAGTTCGGCCCGCGCCAGCAAGGCCAGGTCGATGGCGGCATCGACCGCTTTGTCGGAGAGTGAAGAGCCATCGGTTGCGACGAGGATGCGCTTGTACATGGCCTGCTCCTTGGCCCCCGGCACTGCGGGTGCCTTCACAGTCCAGTCTAGTACCCGGCAAGCGGGCCTACAAGGCAGGGAGCTGGGCGGCCGCCTCTAATCGCAAGCGCCGGACTAGCGGCGCTTCTTCGCGCTTCTCAGCCGAGATCCAGCTTCTTGTGTTCGCCCAGCGACGGCGGCTGATTGCCGGTGATGGCCGCCTTGGCCATCTTCAGCAATTGCACCATCTTGCTTTCCTTCACGTCCCAGTATTCGGCGCCGACGATCTCGACCGCGAGCAGCGCCAGGTTCGGATCGGTCGCGCCGCCTGGAAACCAAGCCTTGGCCGCGGGATTGAAAAGAGCTTCCTTCTTGTCCTGGTCTTCCCGCAGCGTGGCGCGGCCCGTCACGGACACATAGCTGTCGTCGTCGGTGTTGGCGTAGGCGATGTTCACGCTGGGGTCGCTTGCCACATGGCGCGCGATGTCGCCATTCTTGGGCACGAAGAAGTAGAGCGTCGAGCCTTCGTCGATGTTCTTGCTCTGTGTGGTGAGCGGATGGCTGTGCAGCTGGCCGTCGTCGTGGCGGTGGGTCAGCATGCCGTAGCGGGTGTCCTTGATCAGGTCCCAGAGCTTGGCGTGTTCGTCGGTGGTGGTCATGGTTTGCTTGCTCTCCGTTGTTCGTCACGTGGTCGAAAATCGAAGGCACCACCGTAGGCGGCCGAAAGCCGGCGCCATGAGGAAGTTGGGCGCATGCGCGTGTCATCCGATGCCGACGCAAGGCGCGGCACGGCTACCAACGACGCGCGGAGGTCAGGCGGCGGTGAGCATGCCGCGCTTCTCGATGAAGGCGACCACCTCGGCCACGCCGGTATGGGTCTTGAGGTTGGTCATCACGTACGGCCGCTGGCGGCGCATGCGCTGCGTGTCCTGCTCCATCACGTCGAGGTTCGCGCCCACGTACGGCGCGAGATCGGTCTTGTTGATGACGAACAAATCGCTCTTGGTGATGCCGGGGCCGCCCTTGCGCGGAATCTTCTCGCCGGCCGCCACGTCGATCACGTAGATGGTCAGGTCCGAGAGCTCGGGGCTGAAGGTGGCTGCAAGGTTGTCGCCGCCCGATTCGACGAACACCACGTCGGCATCGGGAAAGTCCTCGAGCATGCGGTCGATGGCCTCCAGGTTGATGGATGCATCTTCGCGGATGGCGGTGTGCGGGCAGCCGCCGGTTTCCACGCCCATGATGCGCTCGGCGGGCAACGCGCCGGCCACGGTGAGCAGGCGCTGGTCTTCCTTGGTGTAGATGTCGTTGGTAATGGCGACAAGGTCGTACTTGTCGCGCATAGCCTTGCAGAGCATTTCGAGCAGGGTGGTCTTGCCCGAGCCGACGGGGCCGCCGATGCCCACGCGCAGCGGAGGCAGTTTCTTGGTGCGATGAGGAATGTGGTGCAGGGCGGAGGTCATGGCAAAGGTCCGATTGGGTCAGCTTCTGAAGAGGCGCGAGTATTGTGTTTCATGGCGTGCCGACAGCACGGCCAAGAGGGGTGCGAAGGCCTGGCGCTCGTGGTCGCCGAGCTGCATGGCACGTTCGACGGCGTTCGGAATTTCGTTCGCAAGGCGGGCAAGAATGCGCTGGCCCGCGCTTTGGCCGAGCGGAACGGCTTTCACTGCCGCGGCGACCATGTTCTCGGCCCAGCCGAAGGCGAAGGCAAGGCAGCCGTCGTGCACTGAGGCACCGGTGCGGCTTGCGGCAAAGGCAAAGGCGACGGGGTAGCTCGCGGGCAGGTCGGCAAAAACGGCCGCGGTGTCGTCGTGGTGCAGCTTGAGCCATTCGACGAAGGAACGGCCCATCTGTTCAGTCTGCAAAAAGAACTCGGCCGATTCGCGAGTGGTCATCACCCACTCGTTGAGTTGCCGGATGCGTGCTGAATCGCCTTCGCGCCAAGCCGGAATGGCTTGCGCTACCAGTGCAAGGTCGCCGCGCGCGAAGCTCAGATAGAGCTGGTCGGAGAGCCACTCGATGGCTTTTGATTCTGAATCGATGCCGGCCCATTCGACGGCTGCTTCAACCCCTTCCGAATAGGAGAAGCCGCCTACGGGGAGGGCGGGAGAGGCAAGCCAGATGAGCTGCAGGAGGCTTTGTGCGTCGGGCATGTCAACTCTGTGCTTGGCGCTGTTTTGTGGGGCGCTTCTGTTCGGGGCGGGTGCGCGCCCTGAATCACCCATGGTCGTGATCGTCAAGCAACTCAGGTGCAAGCACGAGCGGCTTCGGACTCTTCGAATGCGAATGACCATGATCATGCGCATGGTCATGACTGTGCCCACCGCCATGCGAATGCTCATGCGACCCATAGGCGCCGCCTTCAGGCTCGAAAGCTTCCTCGACCGCAACGACGATCAGGTGCATCGAGCGCAGCATGTCGGCCAGCACATGGTCGGGCTCGATCTTCAGGTGGTCGGGCTTGAGCTCGATCGGCACATGCCGGTTGCCCAGGTGATAGGCCGCGCGCGTCAGGTCGAACGGAGTGCCGTGGGCCGTGCAATGCGTGATGCGCAGCACCGGCTGCGGCGCGGCGATCACGCGAACCAGCGAGCCGTCTTCCGCCACCAGCACGTCGCCGCCGCGCACTGCGGTGCCGCGCGGCAGAAACACGCCGATCTGCCGGCCGTGCGAATCGGTGGCGTCGAAGCGGCTTTTCTGGCGCACGTCCCAGTCGAGTTCGATGGTGGCGGCGCGCTTGAGTAGCACGGGCGCAAGGCCCCGGCCCTGGGGCATGAGTTTGTTGGCGGTGAGCATGGTGCGAATGGAACGCCAAAGGCGTGAAACGACAGGATGGATACCTTCGAGGATACGCAGCCTGTCAAGCGGGCGCCGGGCCTCTTGTGCAAGACCCTGAGGGCTCCGCTCAGAACAGGAAGTAGCGCTGCGTCAGCGGCAACTGCACCGCCGGGTCGCAGGTCAGCAAGTGCCCGTCGGCGCGCACGGCATAGGTCTGCGCATCGATCTCCATCTTCGGCGCGTAGCTGTTGTGGATCAGGTCTTTCTTGCGCACGTTGCGGATGTTCTTTACTGCGCTGAGGTGCTTGGCCAGGCCGTAGCGTTCCTTGATGCCCGCGGCCAGGCCGGCCTGCGAGACGAAGGTCAGCGAGCTTTTGGCGAGCGAGCCGCCATAGCTGCCGAACATCGGGCGATAGTGCACCGGCTGCGGCGTGGGAATGGACGCGTTGGGGTCGCCCATGGCTGCCATCGCAATGGTGCCGCCCTTGATTAGGGTGAAGGGCTTCACGCCGAAGAAGGCGGCCTTCCAGATGACGATGTCGGCCCACTTGCCGACTTCGAGCGAGCCCACCTCGTGCGCAATGCCGTGCGCAATGGCGGGGTTGATCGTGTACTTGGCCACGTAGCGCTTGGCGCGGAAGTTGTCGTTGCGCTCGTTGTCTTCCGGCAGCTTGCCGCGCTGCAGCTTCATCTTGTGCGCCGTTTGCCAGCAGCGCAGCACCACCTCGCCCACACGGCCCATGGCCTGGCTGTCGGAGCTGAACATGCTGATGGCGCCCAGGTCGTGCAGCACGTCTTCGGCGGCAATGGTTTCCTTGCGGATGCGCGACTCGGCAAAGGCCAGGTCTTCGGCAATGCCGGCGTCCAGGTGGTGGCACACCATGAGCATGTCGACGTGTTCGTCGAGCGTGTTCACGGTGTAGGGCATGGTGGGGTTGGTGGAAGATGGGAGAAAGTTTTCTTCGCCCACCACGCGCAGGATGTCCGGCGCATGGCCGCCGCCCGCGCCTTCGGTGTGAAAGGCGCAGATCGAACGGCCGCCCACGGCGGCAATGGTGTTCTCGACAAAGCCCGATTCGTTGAGCGTGTCGCTGTGGATTGCCACCTGCGTGTCGGTGGCGTCGGCCACGTCCAGGCAGTTGCTGATGGCCGAGGGCGTGGTGCCCCAGTCTTCGTGCAGTTTCAGGCCCATGACCCCCGCTTCGATCTGCTCGTGCAGCGCATCGGGCAGGCTGGCGTTGCCTTTGCCCAGGAAGCCCAGGTTCATGGGGAACGCGTCGGCCGCCTGGAGCATGCGCTCGATGTGCCAAGGGCCGGGAGTCGAGGTGGTTGCAAAGGTGCCAGTGGCGGGGCCGGTACCGCCGCCGAGCATGGTGGTCACGCCCGAAGCAAGCGCTTCTTCGATCTGCTGCGGGCAGATGAAGTGGATGTGGCTGTCGATGCCGCCGGCCGTGACGATGTTGCCTTCGCAGCTGATGATCTCGGTGCCCGGGCCGATGACGATGTCCACGCCCGGCTGAACGTCGGGATTGCCGGCCTTGCCGATGGCGGCGATGCGGCCACCCTTCAGGCCGATGTCGGCCTTGACGATGCCCCAGTGGTCCAGGATGAGCGCATTGGTCAGCACGGTGTCGACGGCGCCGCCGGCGGTCGGTCCGGTGCCCTTGCCGTCGCGCGTGCGCTGCGACTGCGCCATGCCGTCGCGAATGGTCTTGCCGCCGCCGAACTTCACTTCTTCGCCGTAGCCGCCGGCGCGCAGCGTGTAGTCGGCCTCGACCTCGATCAGCAGATCGGTGTCCGCAAGACGAACCCGGTCGCCCACGGTCGGGCCGAATATCTCGGCGTATGCACGCCTTCCGATCGTTGCCATGGCTTAGAGCTTTCCTTGAACGAGGCCGCGAAAGCCGTAGACGACGCGGTCGCCCGAAAAATCGACCAGTTCCACCGTGCGCTGCTGGCCCGGTTCGAATCGCACCGCCGCGCCAGAGGCAATGTTGAGCCGCATGCCGCGCGCGGCCTCGCGGTCGAAGCCGAGCGCGCCGTTGGTCTCGGCAAAGTGATAGTGCGAACCGACCTGGATCGGCCGGTCGGCGGTGTTCTGCACCACCAGCGTGAGCGTGCGGCGGCCGGGGTTGAGCGTGTGCTCGCCCTCGTCGGTAATGAATTCTCCGGGGATCATGGTGTCGCGGCGACTGTGATCAGACCGCCTGCGAGAGCAGCGCAGCGCCCAGCGCCACCACCGCGGCGCCTGCCGCGCGCGGCAGCCACGCGTTGGCATGGCGCAGCGCCCAGCCGATGCCGATGCCCGCGAGATGCAGCAGCACGGTGGCGGCCACCATGCCGGCCAGCGTCAGGGCCGCGCCTTGCTCGCTTGCGAGTTCCTGGCCGTGCGCCACGCCGTGGAAGACGGCAAACACACCGACCACCGCCGCAGCCGCCGCAGCAGGCAGGTGGATGCGGGTGGCCACCAGCAGGCCCAGCACCAGCAGCGAGGCCGCGCTCATCGGCTCGACGGCCGGCAACTGCATGCCCGCCAGCCCCATCAGCGCGCCGGCCAGCAGCATGCCCGCGAAAGCCAGCGGCGCCCACAGCAGATCGGGCCAGGCACGGCGTGCGGCCAGCGCGCTCCAGAGGCCGACCGCGACCATGGCAGCCAGGTGATCGGCGCCGGTCAGCGGGTGCAGAAAACCGGTGGCGAAACCGTGGTGCACGCCGCCGTCGGCGCCGGTGTGGGCGCTGGCCGCGAGCGGCAGCAGCATGGCAAGGAGGGCAAGAGTCTTGGAAGCGTTGTGGCGCATGACAGGGCTTTCTTGTTCTGGAGGAGGGTCAGACGATGGGTTGGTGGACGGTGACCAGCTTGGTGCCGTCGGGGAAAGTGGCTTCCACCTGGATGTCCGGAATCATCTCGGCGATGCCGTCCATCACGTCGGCGCGGGTGAGCACGGTGCGGCCTTCGCTCATGAGCGCCGCGACGCTCTTTCCGTCGCGCGCGCCTTCCATTACGGCAGCGGAAATCAGCGCGACGGCTTCCGGGTAGTTGAGCTTCAGGCCCCGCGCCTTGCGGCGTTCGGCCAGCAATGCTGCGGTGAAGATCAGCAGCTTGTCTTTT
This sequence comes from Variovorax paradoxus, assembly GCF_009755665.1. Classification (NCBI taxonomy): domain Bacteria; kingdom Pseudomonadati; phylum Pseudomonadota; class Betaproteobacteria; order Burkholderiales; family Comamonadaceae; genus Variovorax; species Variovorax paradoxus. The sequence goes on along the minus strand of NZ_CP046622.1, from coordinate 4,627,688 downwards.
TCGCGCGGGGTCAGTTCCATGAGGGGGCGGCGTCGGATGCGTGGAGGTCGGCCATTATTGGGCAGGCTTCAGCTTTGCAACAGTCGTGCCGCTGTTCGCCAAAAGACGTATGTGTGGCACGAAAGATGCACCGAAACGGTGTGAACCCCGCCGAGACTTCCTCCAACCCCGACGACGCGCCGCAGCGCATCGTCAAGGTGCGGCGCGACTACAACAGCTGGGTGGCGAGCGAAACACTCGAGGACTACGCGCTGCGCTACACGCCGCAGCGCTTTCGCAAATGGTCCGAATGGCGGGTGGCCAACACGGCTTTCGGCGCGGCGTCGTTCCTCATCCTGGAGGCGGTCGGCGCCACGCTGCTGGTGCAGTACGGCTTTGCCAACGCGTTCTGGGCCATCCTGGTTACCGGCCTCATCATCTTTCTGGCGGGCCTGCCAATCAGCGTGTATGCCGCGCGCTACGGCGTCGACATGGACCTGCTCACGCGCGGCGCGGGCTTCGGCTACATCGGCTCCACGCTCACATCGCTCATCTACGCCTCGTTCACCTTCATCTTCTTCGCGCTCGAGGCGGCGGTAATGGCCTACGCGCTGGAGCTGGCGCTGGGCGTGCCGCCGGTCTGGGGCTACCTGGTGTGCGCGCTGGTGGTGATTCCGCTGGTCACCCACGGCGTGTCGGCCATCAGCCGGCTGCAGCTCTGGACCCAGCCGCTGTGGCTGGTGATGCTGGTGGTTCCGTTTGTTTTTGTATTGGTGCGCGATCCTGGTGCATTTGCCGGCATCGTGCACTACAACGGTGTGAAAGCGGGTGCGAAGGGCTTCGATTTGCACCTGTTTGGCGCCGCCTTGACCGTCGGCATCGCGTTGATCACCCAAATGGGGGAGCAGGCCGACTACCTCCGCTTCATGCCCGCGCGCACTGCCGTGAGCGCCAGGCGCTGGTGGGCGGGCGTGCTGGCCGGCGGGCCGGGCTGGGTGGTGCTGGGGGTGCTCAAGATGCTGGGCGGCGCGCTGCTGGCCTACCTGGCCATCACGCACATGGTGCCGGTCGATCGCGCCGTCGATCCCAACCAGATGTACCTGGCGGCCTATGAATACGTGTTTCCCAACTACGGCTGGGCCGTGGCCGCAACTGCGCTGTTCGTGGTGATTTCGCAGCTCAAGATCAACGTGACCAACGCGTACGCGGGTTCGCTGGCGTGGAGCAATTTTTTCTCGCGCGTGGCGCACAGCCACCCGGGGCGGGTGGTCTGGGTGGTGTTCAACGCGCTCATCGCCTTCATGCTGATGGAGATGAACGTGTTCGAGGCGCTGGGCGACGTGCTCGGCCTGTTCGCCAACATCGCCATCGCCTGGATGATGGCCGTGGTGGCCGACCTGGTCATCAACAAGCCGCTGGGCCTTTCGCCGCCGGGCATCGAGTTCAAGCGGGCGCACCTGTGGGACATCAACCCGGTGGGCGTGGGGGCGATAGCGCTGGCTTCGCTGCTTTCCATCACCGCGCACCTCGGTGTCTTCGGGCCGCTGGCCCAGGCTTTTTCGGCGCTCATCGCGCTCGGTACGGCGCTGGTGGTTTCGCCGCTGATTGCCTGGGCCACTGGCGGCAAGTACTACCTGGCGCGGGGTTCGGTGTGCCATGGCGCGGTGCCTTTTGCACCGGGCTCGGGCTCGCGCGCGGTCCGGTGGGCGCGTGTGGAGAACGACGTGGACGAGCGCGGCGCCGATGGCAGCTACCAGCGCCTCAAGGTGCAGCACTGCGTGATCTGCGAGCGCGAATACGAAGGCCCGGACATGGCCCATTGCCCGGCCTACCAGGGGGCGATCTGCTCGCTGTGCTGCACGCTCGATGCGCGCTGCGGCGATTTGTGCAAGCCGCATGCGAGCCTTTCGGCGCAATGGTCGTCGGCGCTGCGGTGGCTGCTGCCGCGCCTCAGCTGGCGCTATCTGGACACGGGGCTTGGACATTTTCTGCTGCTGATGCTGATCATCGTGCCGGTGCTGGCGGTGGTGTTCGGCGTGCTCTACCAGCAGGAGCTGCGCGCATTGGGCGAAAGCGCACTGCAGCTCGCATCGCAATCGGAACTGGCCGAAGCGCTGGCCGGGGTGCAGCGTTCGTCGCTGCGCTCTGGCTTTCTGAAGGCGTACATGGCGCTGCTGGTCATTGCCGGCGTCGTGGCCTGGTGGCTGGTGCTGGCGCACCAGAGCCGCAAGGTGGCGCAAGAAGAATCGAACCGCCAGACCCACTTGCTGATGCGCGAGATCGAGCTGCACCGCGCCACCGACCGGGCGCTGCAGTCCGCCAAGCAAACGGCGGAAGAGGCGCGCGAGGTGGCCGAGCAGGCCAAGCTCGCGGCGGAGCAAGCGCGGCGCGCCGCGGACCAGGCCAACCAGGCCAAGAGCCGCTATATCAGCGCCATCAGCCACGAGCTGCGTACGCCGCTCAACAGCATTCTTGGCTACGCGCAGCTCATGGGCGAAGACGCATCGGTGCCGCCGCACCGCCAGCAGGCGGTGGCGGTGATCAAGCGGGGCGGCGAGCATCTGCTGTCGCTCATCGAGGGCACGCTGGCCATTGCGCACATCGAGGCCGGCAAGCTCACGCTGCACGCCCGGCCCATGCGCTTTGCGGACACCCTGCGCGAGCTGGCGGACATGTTCGAGCTGCAGGCGGCCGAGAAGGGCCTGCGGTTCCGCTTCGAGACGACAGGCACCTTGCCCGAGGTGGTGCGCGCCGATGAAAAGCGGGTGTGCCAGATTCTTATCAACCTGCTGGGCAATGCCATCAAGTTCACGGCGGCAGGTGAGGTGACGCTGCGGCTTTCCTATGCACGCGAGTTCGCGTCGGTCGAAATAGAAGACACCGGGCCAGGCATGACGGCCGAGGACATCGAGCGGATCTTCGAGCCTTTTACGCGCGGCGATGCGGCAGCTGCTGCGACGCCCGGCGCCGGGCTGGGTCTCACCATCGCCAAGATGCTGACCGACCTGATGGGCGGCGAGATGAAGGTGCGCAGCACGCCGGGGGAGGGCTCGCTGTTCCGCGTGCGGCTTTTCCTGCCGCGCGTGCACGAGACTGCGGGCGCGACGGGCCAGCCGGCGCAGGTGCAGCGCGCGCGGCGCGGCTATGAAGGGCGCCGGCGGCAACTGCTGGTGGTCGACAACGAAGAGGCCGACCGCGATCTGCTCGGCCATGTGCTGGCGCCGCTCGGCTTTGGCCTGCGCACCGCCGCAAGCGGGCACGACGCGCTCGACCTCATCGCAGCCGGCTACCGGCCGGACGCGATGTTCATCGACCTGGCCATGCCGGGCATCGACGGATGGGAGACGATCCGCCGTGCGCGCAAGCTGGGCCTGGTCGATGCGCCGGTGGCCATCGTCTCGGCCAATGCCTTCGACAAGGGGCTGGAGAACGATGTGGGCATTGCCCCCGAAGATTTCTTCGTCAAGCCGGTGCGGCACTCAGAGCTGCTCGATTGGCTCGAACGGCGGCTCGGCCTGCAATGGACGGACACGGCCGCCAAGCCGTTGCCCGCCGCCGCGCCGCGCGCCGTGCAGGCGCCTTCGCTTTCGCGGCTGCGCGCACTCGACGAAGCCGTAAGCCTGGGCTACTTTCGCGGCATCATGAACCAGCTCGACGAGATCGACGCCGAAGAGCCCGAATGCAGGGCATGGACCGAGGCGCAGCGCGTGCTCGCCCGTCAGTTCCAGTTCGAGGCCATGAGCCGCGCGCTGGCCGCGGCCGTGAGCGCGGCCTGAAAATCGCGGCGGACATCAACCCCATGGAAACCACACCGCTTGCGAAAACGTTGCGCGAACAGGGCGCCAACAGCGACCTGGTGCTGATCGTCGACGACGTGCCCGACAACCTCGCGGTGCTGCACGACGCGCTCGATGAATCCGGCTACACGGTGCTCATTGCCACCAACGGCGAACAGGCGCTGCAGCGCGCCGCGCAGGCCCGCCCCGACATCGTGCTGCTCGACGCGATGATGCCGGGCATCGACGGTTTCGAGGTCGCGCGCCGCCTCAAGGCCGATGCCGCGACGGCGCATATTCCCATCGTGTTCATGACCGGGCTCACCGAAACCGAGCACCTGGTGGCCGCGCTCGAGGCGGGTGGGGTCGACTACGTCACCAAGCCGATCAAGCCAAAGGAAGTGCTGGCGCGCATGAACGTGCACCTGCAGGGCGCCCGCCGCGCCCGGCAGGACGCACGCCAGGCCGGCCAGGCGCGCAATGCGCTCGACGCCTTCGGCTACGCCAGCATTACCGTGCGGCTGCCCGAGGGCAGGCTGATCTGGCAGACGGCGCTCGCGCGCGACCTGCTGCAGCGCTACTGCGACACCCGTGCGCCCGAAACACCGCCGGCCATACTGGAATGGCTGCGACGCCATGCGCCCGATGCCCGGCAACAGGGCATCGAGCCGCCGGCGCTTTCGGTGGTGCAAGGTGCAAGCAGTCTCAGTCTTCGGCTGCACCGGCAAACAGGGCAGGACGAGGACGGCGACGAATGGATGATCGTCATGCGCGAGATCTCGGACACGGGCGTGATCGAGGCCATGAGCCTGAGCCTGAAGCTCACGGCACGCGAGGCCGAGGTGCTCTATTGGGTGGTGAAAGGCAAGACCAACAAGGACATCGGCGAGATCCTCGGCAGCAGCCCCGCCACGGCCAAGAAGCACCTGGAGCGGGTGTACGTGAAGCTCGGCGTGGAGACGCGCACGGCCGCCGCCGGGGTAGCCATCAAACGCATCCGCGAGCTGCAGCCGCAGTTCGAGATCTGAGGCAATCTGCCCGGGGCGCTGCCGCGTCGCCGCGGCCACTTTCATCGTCCCTAGAATGCCCGATCCCCGGGATGCAGGCGATGAAGAAGAACAGACTCACAACAACGATTCAATGGCCCCGGCTCGCGTGGTTGCCCCTGGCCGCCTGCGCCCTGGCAAGCGCGGGTGCCCAGGCCGGCGGCCATTTCGACATCGACGATGCCGGCACTCTCGACGCGGGCCGATGCCAGTACGAAGCCTGGTGGGGCCGTACCGGCCCGGAACCGGTGACGGTGCTGCACGCCGGCCCGTCCTGCCGCGTCGGGCCTGTCGAACTGGGGCTGAACATCGACCGGTTCTCGGTGGAGGGCGTGCATTCGGTCACCGTGGGGCCGCAGCTCAAATGGAACTTCTTCGGGCCGGCGGCCGATGCGCCGCTGAGCGCGGCAATTTCGCTCGGTGCCGTGTTCGACGTGACGCGCGGCGGCCGTGCCGGCGGGCAACTGGTGCTGCCGGTCACGTGGCGCCCGCTGGACCGCCTGCAGGTTCACGCCAACATCGGTGCCGACTGGGCCACGGGCACCGGCGCCCGAACGCCGCGCGGCGGTTTGGCGGCGGAGTGGGCGCTCGATGAAAAGGTCTCGCTGATTGCAGAGCGCAGCCGCGCATCGGGCGTGTGGACTTCACGCATCGGTTGGCGCTTCGGCCTCACGCCGCTGATCAGCCTGGATGTGAGCGCTTCGCGTACTGGGGCAGGCTCCCGCGGCGTGAACGGCTTCGTCGTGGGGCTGAACCAAGAGTTCGGCTGGAAGTAAGTAGGCCGCGGGGATCAGCGCAGGTAGCGCTGGATGCGTTTCTCGTCTTCCGCCAACTGCTGGCGCATGAGCGAAAGAAAGTCGCGGGCGGTGGTCGAAAGCACCTTGCCTGCGGGCATGGCCAGCACGCATGAAAAGAACACGTCGACCGAGAGCCGGCGCACCACGAGGCCGCGTTCGGCGTAGTCGAGCGCGGTGATCGGGTTGACGAGTCCCACGCCCAAGCCGCGCAGGGCCATTTCGCACACGCTGGCCGCGTAGGGCGTTTGCACCATCACCCGGAGCGGGACGCCGCGTTCGGCAAGTGCGGCTTCGAGGCCGCGGTGCGAAGGGTCCTCGGGGTTCAGCGCCAGGAAAGGCGCTTGCGCGAGCTGCTCGGGCTCGATGCGCTTGAAACGGGCCAGCGCATGGCCCTGCGGCATCACGACCACCCCGGGAAAGCGCGCGAAGGTCGAGTGGTCGATGCCTTCAAGCGACAGTTCGTCGGCCATCAGGCCGAAGTCTGAAATGCCCTTGGCCACGCGGTCGCGCACGTCCTTGGAGCTGAGAACCTGCAACGACACCTGCGGCCACGGGCTGTCGCCGCGCTGCGCCTTCAGGCGCTCCAGCGCACGCGGCATGAAGCCCAGCCCAAAAGCCGGATAGCAGCTGAGTTCAAGCTGGTTGGTGCCGAAGTCGCGCAGGCTGCGCATGCGGTGCTCGATGGCTTCCATGCCGATGAAGACCCGCTCCACCTCCGTCAACAGCGCGCGCGCCTCGGGCGTGGGCACCAGCCGGCCCCCGGTGCGCTGGAACAGGACCATGCCGGCCTGGGCCTCGAGCCGCTTGAGCGACTGGCTGATGGCGGGCTGCGTCACATGCAGCAACGCAGCGGCCTTGCGGGTAGAGCCGGCGCGCATCAGGGCCCGGAATGTTTCTATTTCGGTGAAGCGCATCGATAAGTTTTCTTATCGCTTGAGTATTTCAAGCTAGATGATTTTATTTGCAGATGCCTAAGATTTCGGCACGACTTCCTACCCGAGACCGCCTGAAACATGCCCGCGCCCGTAATGCACTTCAAGTTCGCCTCGCCTTCCGAGCCGCCCGCCGATTCGGCGAACACCGCGCGGGCGCGCCCGCCGCAGCCGGTGAGAAACCCCCGTTTGCAGGGCTTTCGCTGCCTGCGCTGCGAGGCTCCTTATCCGCTCACCCTGGCGAACGAGGGCTGCCCCGCCTGCCGTGCCATGGGCGTCCACGCCGGGTTGCGTGCCAGCTACCTGCCCGACCGCGGCAGCCCGCTGCCCATGCCTTACACGCCAGGGTTCACGCTGGGCGAGGGCGGCACGCCGCTGCTGGAGATGCCGGAACTGGCGCGCGAGTTCGGCGTGGCACGTCTCGCGCTCAAGGACGAATCGTCCAACCCCACCGGCTCGCATAAAGATCGGATGACGGCTGTGGGCGTAGCCCAGGCGCTGGACTTCGGCGCCCACACGCTGGTGCTGGCCTCGTCGGGCAACGCCGCGATCTCCGCGGCGCACTATGCGTGGGCCGCAGGCCTGGGCTGCGAAGTGGCAACGTACGAAGGCCTGCCGGCGGCCTATGCACGGCAGCTCGACGCCCTTGGTGCCCGGCGCTACACCTTTGCCGACAACGCCGGCCGCTGGGCTTTCGTGTGTGAGCGCTCACAGCATGCGGGCTATTTCGCGCTGACGAATTACCGTTTGCCCGCGTTGGGCAGCGCGCCGCTGGCGATCGAGGGCTACAAGCCCATTGCCCTGGAGTGCCTGAACGAGGGCGGCCTGCCCGATCACATCGTGATTCCCACGGCGCGCGGCGACTTGGCCTGGGGCATCTACGCGGGCTTTGGCGATTTGCTGGCTGCGGGGCGCATTGCGCGCCTGCCGCGGCTCTGGCTGGTGGAACCTTTTGCGCGGCTCTCGCGCGTGCTGGCCGGCGGCGCACTCAACGGGGTGTATCCGGGCCATACCGCGCAGTTTTCCACCGCTGGGTCGACCGTGACCTTTTTGCAGTGGCAGGCCGCCACTGCCTCTGGGGGCGGTGCGGTGGTGGTCAACGACGACCAGGCCCGCGCCGCGAGGCAGAAGCTCACGGCAGCCGGCATGAGTGCCGAGCTTTGCGCCGCGGGCGGACTCGACGCCGTGCGCCAGCTGCGCGAAGGCGGCGCCATTGCAGGCGATGCCCACGTGGTGCTGATGCTGACTGCCAACGCCTCGCGCGACCCGAGCTGGCCCGACCCGGCCGCCTGAGCCCTCCAGTTGCCCAAAGGAATCGAAACCATGCAAGCAATGCAACGCCGCGCCTTCCTGGCTGCCGGATCGGCCGCTCTTTTCTGCACCACGGCGCAGCGCGCCTGGGCGGCCTTTCCCGACAAACCGATCAAGCTGATCGTGCCCTGGGCGGCGGGCGGTAGCACCGATGCCATTGCGCGCGCCATGGCGCAGCGCATGAGCCAGACGCTCGGCAGCTCGGTGATCGTCGACAACCGGCCTGGCGCCGCTGGCCAGATCGGCACCGAGGCGGCGGCCAAGGCCGCGCCCGACGGCTACACGCTGGCCATTGTCGAATTGCCGCACGCCATTGCGCCCGCGGTAACGGCGCGGCTGCCCTACGACCTGCTGCGCGACTTCACGCCGGTGACGATGATCGGCACCTCGCCCCTCGTCTTCTTTGCGGGCATGGACGACGACAGCCGGGATTTCAAGACTTTCGTCAAGACCGCCGGCACGCGCCCGATGCCACCGGCCATCGCCCACAGCGGCGCGGGCACGGTGAGCCACCTGGCGGCCGAACTGCTGGCGAACCGCACCAGGATCAAGTTCAACATGGTTCCCTACCGCGGATCGGCGCCGGCGCTCACCGATGTGGCGGCGGGCACGGTGGGCGGGCATTTCGCGACCCTGGCCAGCGGCTCCAGCCTGATGGGAGCCAACCGGATCCGTCCGCTACTGGTGACGAGCGCGCAACGCGTGAGCCTTCCGGGGCTGAAGGAGGTGCCTGCCCTGGCGGAGAGCGGGCTCAAGGGGCTCGAGATCGACCAGTGGTGGGCCCTGGTCGCGCCAGCCACCACGCCGCTGGAGGTGATCGAGCGGCTGCGGCGCGAAGCCATCGCGGCGCTGGACCATCCGGCGGTGAGGGAGCGCATGACGGCGCTGGGGGTGCAGCTGAAGGGTTCCACCACAGGCGAGCTGCGGGCCTTCATGCGCGCGGAGGCCGAGCGCTGGCAGAAGGTGGCGCACGACATCGGGCTTCAGCCGCAATAGATAGAGATTGGCCGGATCGGCGGCCCGGGGCCCGGCCGGCCGCCTTTTTCTTTCAGCGCCCGGATTGCACCTTGATCCGGATCGTGTTCACGTCCCAACCCCGGTTTCGCAGCCGGGTGACAAGCATGGGCGACAGCTGGCGCAACTTGGCGGCGGCGGCGCTGCCATTGACCAGCAGGCACCACACATCCCCTTCGGCCGGGCCGGCCTGCACGGCCGGGCGCATGGCCGGCGGAATCAATCCCTCGACCGCCCGCAGCCGGTCGCCAGAGTCGCGCGCGCGCGCAATCAGGCTTGCCAGGGTGGGCGAACCTTCGGCGGCCTGGTGCAGCGTGACGGGCGGGACGGAGCGGCGATTCATGGGTAATCCGAAGGGTGGAACAAGGCAGCTAAAATGCCCGGTTTGCCGACGCTTGCGCCGGCAGATCCGGTCTGAGCCGCTTGCTTTCGAGGCTTGCATTCGAAGAAGGCGCGCCCAACTGCTTTCACCATATCTTAGGGAATCCGGTCGCAGTGCCTGCCTGGTCAGGTGCACGCCCATCTCCACGCCAATGGCAACCAACTTCCTGACCCAGATTTTCGGCAGTCGCAACGACCGGCTCCTCAAGCAGTATCGCAAGACGGTGGAGCGCATCAATGCGCTGGAACCCGAATTCGAGAAGCTCACCGACGACGGGCTGCGCGCCAAGACCCAGGAATTCAAGGACCGCATCGCCAAGGGCGAAACCCTCGATGCCCTGCTGCCCGAAGCTTTTGCCACTGTTCGCGAAGGCTCCAAGCGCGTCATGAAGATGCGCCATTTCGACGTGCAGCTGCTCGGCGGCATGGCGCTCCACAACGGCAAGATCGCCGAAATGCGCACCGGCGAAGGCAAGACCCTGACCGCCACGCTGCCGGTGTACCTGAATGCCCTGTCGGGCCAGGGCGTGCACGTGGTCACGGTGAACGACTACCTCGCCAACCGCGACGCCCAATGGATGGGCCGCCTGTACAACTTCCTGGGTCTTACGGTGGGTATCAACCTGCCGCAGATGCCGCGCGAGGAAAAGCAGCAGGCCTACGCGAGCGACATCACGTACGGCACCAACAACGAATACGGCTTCGACTACCTGCGCGACAATATGGTGTACGAGCCGGGTGACCGGGTTCAGCGCACGCTGAACTACGCCATCGTCGACGAGGTGGACTCCATCCTGATCGACGAGGCCCGCACGCCGCTGATCATCAGCGGCCAGGCCGAAGACCACACCGAGCTCTACCTGGCCATCAACAAGGTGGTGCCGCTGCTGACCAAGCAGGAAGGCGAAGCCGATCCGCGCACGGGCGAGGGCGTCACGGTGCCGGGCGACTTCACGGTCGACGAGAAGACCCACCAGGTGTTCCTGACCGAAGACGGCCACGAGAAGGCCGAACAGCTGCTGAGCGAATTCAAGCTGCTGCCTGAAGGTGCCTCGCTCTACGATCCGGCGAACATCACGCTGATGCACCACCTGAACGCCGCGCTGCGCGCTCGGCACCTGTACCACCGCGACCAGCATTACGTGGTGCAGCAGGGCGAAGTGGTCATCGTCGACGAATTCACCGGCCGCCTGATGACGGGCCGCCGCTGGAGCGACGGCCTGCACCAGGCCGTGGAAGCCAAGGAAGGCGTGCAGATCCAGGCCGAGAACCAGACGCTTGCCTCGATCACCTTTCAGAACTACTTCCGCCTGTACAACAAGCTGGCCGGCATGACCGGCACGGCCGACACCGAGGCCTACGAGTTCCAGGAAATCTACGGTCTCGAGACCGTCATCATTCCGCCGAACCGCATCAGCAAGCGCGAGGACCAGCTCGACCGCGTCTACAAGACCACGCGCGAAAAGTACGAAGCAGCCATCCAGGACATTCGCGAGTGCTACGAGCGCGGCCAGCCGGTGCTGGTGGGCACCTCGTCGATCGAGAACTCCGAAATCATCGACGGCCTGCTCACCAAGGCAGGGCTGCCGCACCAGGTGCTGAACGCCAAGCAGCATGCGCGCGAAGCCGACATCGTGGCGCAGGCCGGCCGCACGAAGATGATCACCATCGCGACCAACATGGCGGGCCGCGGTACCGACATCGTGCTGGGCGGCAACATCGAGAAGATGATCGAGGCGGTCGAAAACGACGAGTCGCTCGACGAGGCCGCCAAGCAGGCCGAGGTGGCACGCATCCGCGCCGAGTGGACCAAGGACCATGAATTCGTCAAGTCGCTCGGCGGCTTGCGCATCATCGCGACCGAGCGCCATGAGTCGCGCCGCATCGACAACCAGCTGCGTGGCCGTTCGGGCCGCCAGGGCGACCCGGGCTCTTCGCGCTTCTACCTGAGCCTGGACGATCCGCTGATGCGCATCTTTGCGGGCGACCGCGTGAAGGCGATCATGGATCGCCTGAAGATGCCCGACGGCGAAGCCATCGAAGCGGGGATCGTCACGCGCAGCATCGAAAGCGCGCAGCGCAAGGTCGAGGCGCGCAATTTCGACATCCGCAAGCAGCTGCTCGAGTACGACGACGTGTCGAACGACCAGCGCAAGGTGATCTACCAGCAGCGCAACGACATCCTCGACGCGGCCGACCTCACGGCGCAGATCGCGGCGCTGCGCGAAGGCTGCTTCATCGATCTGGTGCGGCAGTACGTGCCGGCCGAATCGGTCGAGGAGCAGTGGGACCTGGCGGGCCTGGAGAAGACGCTCTTCAACGAGTGGGGCATCGACATGCCCCTGAAGAGCGAAGTCGAGGCCGCCGAGGCCGTGAGCGACGAAGATATCGTCGAAAAGGTGGTGAAGGCCGCCAACGACACCTTCGACGCCAAGGTGGCGCTGATCGGCCAGGAGAACTTCACCCAGTTCGAGCGCATGGTGCTGCTGCAGAGCATCGACACGCACTGGCGCGAGCACCTGGCTTCGCTCGACTACCTGCGCCAGGGCATCCACCTGCGCGGCTATGCGCAAAAGCAGCCCAAGCAGGAATACAAGCGCGAAGCCTTCGAGCTCTTCGGACAGCTGCTCGATTCGGTCAAGAACGAAGTCACGCGCCAGCTGATGACCGTGCGCGTGCAATCGGGCGAGCAGCTCGAGCAGGCGGCCGATGCGCTCGAGAGCCGCGGCGAAAACGTATCCAACATCACCTACAGCGCGCCGACCGAAACCGGCGAGGTAGAGGTTCGCCTCGACGAGGAAAACCAGCGCCGCATCGCGGCCGCCGGATTGGGACTTGGCACGCTCAGCGCAGAGGCGGCCGCCTTTGCGCGCGTGGGCCGCAACGACCCGTGCCCTTGCGGCAGTGGCAAGAAGTACAAGCAGTGCCACGGCAAGCTCAGCTGACCCAGAAAACTCCAGAAGAGAAACTCCCATGCCCGTGAACCTGTCCGCTCCTGATCCTGCCGCCTTGTTCGCGGTGCCTGGCGTCCGCATCGGCGTGGCCGAAGCGGGCGTGCGCAAGGCCAACCGCAAGGACCTGACCGTCGTGCTGATCGACGAAGGATCGGCGGTCGGCGGGGTGTTCACCCAGAATCGTTTCTGCGCGGCGCCGGTGCAGGTTTGCCGCGACCACCTGGCGGCCAGCTACGGCATTCGCGCGATGGTCATCAACACCGGCAACGCCAACGCCGGCACCGGCGAAGACGGCCTGATGCGCACGCGCTCCACCTGCATCGCGCTGGCGCGGCACCTGGAAATCGCACCCGAGCAGATCCTGCCGTTCTCCACCGGCGTGATCATGGAGCCGCTGCCGGTGGACCGCATCGAAGCTGGCCTGCCCGCCGCGCTGGCCGATGCTTCGGAGAACCACTGGGCGCGTGCGGCCGAAGGCATCATGACCACCGACACGATTCCCAAGGCGTTCAGCCAGCAGGCTCAGGTCGGCGGCGCCACTGTCACCATCACCGGCATCAGCAAGGGCGCGGGCATGATCCGCCCGAACATGGCGACCATGCTGGGCTTCATGGCCACCGACGCGAAGATCGATCCGTCGCTGATCCAGCCGCTGGCCAAGCGCCTGGCCGATGCTTCGTTCAACCGCGTGACCATCGACGGCGACACCTCGACCAACGACTCGTTCGTGGTCATCGCGACGCAGAAGGCCGCGCACGCAACCATCACCTCGCTCGATTCGCCCGAAGGGCAAGCGCTCGTTGCTGCGATGCAGAACGTGGCGCGCCAGCTCGCGCAGGCCATCGTGCGCGACGGCGAAGGCGCCACCAAGTTCATCACCATCCAGGTCGATGGCGGCCGCAATCCGGAAGAGTGCAGGCAAGTGGCCTATGCCGTGGCGCATTCGCCGCTGGTCAAGACGGCTTTCTTTGCGAGCGATCCGAACCTGGGCCGCATCCTGGCGGCCGTGGGGTACGCGGGCATTGCCGACCTGGACCAGACCGGCATCGACCTGTTCCTGGACGACGTGCACGTGGCGGTGAAGGGCGGGCGCAATCCGTCGTACCGCGAGGAAGACGGCCAGCGCGTGATGAAGCAGAGCGAGATCACAGTGCGCATCGGCCTGGGCCGCGGCAATGCGAGCGAGACGGTCTGGACCTGCGACCTGAGCCACGACTACGTGACCATCAACGCCGACTACAGGTCATGAATGAGCAATTCCAGAAGCTGATCGAGCGCGCCGAGCAGCTGATCGGCCGCATCGAGTCGATCCTGCCGCAGCCGCTGGCTGCACCCGCCGACTGGAACGCGTCGATCGCATGGCGTTATCGGCGCCGCAGTTCGGGCCACGGCGTGCTCGAACCGGTGAAGCATGTGGCCGCAATGGCGCTCGATTCACTGAAGGAAATCGACGTCCAGAAGGAAAAGATCGAGCGCAACACGCGCCAGTTCGTTGAAGGCAAGCCGGCCAACAACGTGCTGCTGACCGGCGCGCGCGGCACGGGCAAGTCGTCGCTCATTCGCGCCTGCCTGCAGGCCTATGCGCCGCAGGGCCTGCGCCTGATCGAAGTCGACAAGGCCGAACTGACCGACCTGCCGGACATCGTCGAAGTGGTGTCGCAGCGGCCCGAAAAATTCATCGTGTTCAGCGACGATTTGAGCTTTGACGAAGGCGAGCCGGGCTACAAGGCGCTGAAGTCGATTCTCGACGGCTCGATCGCGGCGGCCACGCCCAATGTGCTGATCTACGCGACCAGCAACCGGCGCCACCTGTTGCCCGAATACATGAAGGACAACCTTTCGTACACCCACACCGAGGACGGCGAAGTGCATCCCGGCGAAGTGATCGAAGAGAAGATTTCGCTGTCGGAGCGCTTCGGCCTGTGGGTCAGCTTCTATCCGTTCAGCCAGAACGAATACCTGGCCATCGTTGCGCAGTGGTTGTCGTCGTTCGGCGTCGGCGAGGCTGCCATCGAAGCGGCACGGCCCGAGGCGCTGGTGTGGGCACTCGAGCGTGGCTCGCGCAGCGGCCGCGTGGCCTACCAGTTTGCGCGCGACTACGCGGGGCGGGCCAGCGCATGAGCGCGCAGCCGCAGCCCCAGGGCCGCAAGCACACTGAAGTCGCCGTCGGCGTGCTGATCCGTCTGGCGGACGACGCATTGCTGCTGTCGACCCGGCCCGACGGCAAGGCGTACGCAGGCTTCTGGGAGTTTCCGGGCGGCAAGATCGAGGCCGGCGAAACGGTCGAGCAAGCGCTGCGGCGCGAGCTGCAGGAAGAACTCGGCATCACCATTGCGGGCGCCGAGGTCTGGAAAGTCACCGAGCACGACTATCCGCATGCGCTGGTGCGGCTGCATTGGTGCAAGGTCACGGCCTGGAGCGGTGAGTTCGAAATGCGCGAAGGGCAGGAAATGCGTTGGCAGCAGCTGCCGCTGGATGTGACGCCTGTGCTGCCCGGCGCCATGCCGGTGCTCGAATGGCTGGCCGAGGAGCGCGGACTTCCTCATGCCGCCGGGTCGGCGGCATAGGCGCCTTCAAGAGAAACAACCAGGACCGCCACAGCGCGTTCAACGACCCCATTCGATGCTGCATCCCAAGTACCGACCGGACATAGACGGCCTGCGTGCCATTGCCGTGGCCTCCGTGGTGATCTATCACGCGTTTCCGGGCGTGCTGCCCGGCGGTTTCATCGGCGTCGACATCTTCTTCGTGATCTCGGGCTACCTGATCTCGACCATTCTTCTGCAGAGCCAGGTGGCGGGTGATTTCAGCTATCGCGACTTCTACGCGCGGCGCATCCGGCGCATCTTCCCGGCCCTCATCCTGGTGCTCTTGGCCACCTTGTGCTTCGGCTGGTACATGCTGCTGTCCGACGAGTTCGCGCAGCTGGGCAAGCAGGTCACGGGTGGCGCGGCCTTCTTTGCCAATTTCGTGTTCTGGGCGGATGCCGGCTATTTCGATTCGGCCGCCGAAACCAAGCCGCTGCTGCATCTGTGGTCGCTCGGCATCGAAGAGCAGTTCTACATTTTCTGGCCGGTGCTGCTGGGCGTGGCCTGGCGCCGCCGCTGGCCGATGATCCGCGTGATCCTGGCGATTGCGGTGGTGTCGTTTCTCGTCAATGTGCTCACGATCCATCCGTTTCGCACGGCGGCTTTCTATTCGCCGGCTTCGCGCTTCTGGGAGTTGATGGTGGGGGGCATCCTGGCGTGCATGCGGCTGAAGCCCGCAGTGCCGAGCCGCTTGCGCAGCCACGTGCAGTCCGTCGTCGGCGTGGGCCTGCTCGGACTCGGACTGGTGATGATCCGCGGCGACAAGGCTTTTCCGGGCTGGTGGGCGCTGCTGCCCACGCTGGGTGCGGTGAGCTGCATTGCGGCCGGGCCCACGGGCTTCCTGAACAAGTACCTGCTGTCGAACCGGGTGATGGTGTGGATCGGGCTCATCAGCTATCCGCTTTATCTGTGGCATTGGCCGCTGCTCGCTTATGCGCGCGTTCTGAGCGACGGATTGCCGTCGCTGCCCGTGCGTGCGGGCGCGGTGGTCGCGAGCGTGGTGCTGGCGTGGCTGACCTACAGGTTCGTCGAGCGCTACACGCGCACGCGCACCAGCCCCGGCCTGCTGCGCTGGCTGGCTGGCCTGGGCATTGCGCTGGTGGTCGTGGGCCTGGTGGTCTTCTCTGGCGTGCTGCAACCGCGCCATCACGACATTCGCCTTCAGCAGATCTCCGAGGCCGCGGCCGACGTGGGGTACTACGACGATTTCAAGAACTACGAACTAGGGCGGCACTTGCTCTACCAGGTGGGTAAGGGTTCGCGTAAGAGCCTGCTGATCGGCGACAGCCATGTGCAGCAGTATGGCCCGCGTGCCGAGGAGCTTGCGCGGACGGTGCCTGACAAGGCCAACACCATCTACTTTGCAACGCAGGGGTCTTGCCCGCCGATTCCCGGTGTTTACGCGGATGCGAACATTGGCTGCGCCGAGCGGCGCACGGCAGTGCTCGAATTCGCCCGGAGCCCTGAGATCGACACGGTGGTGATCGGTGGCTGCTGGAACTGCTACTTCATCGCGGGCGGCGCACCGGGCTACTACTTCCGCGATGCGGCAGGCGCGGCCCATCAGTTCCGGGGCGGCGATGGCATGGCCCTGGCGTTCGACTCGCTCGGCCAGTTGCTGCGAGAACTGACGGGCAAGGGCAAGAAGGTTTTTCTGCTGCTCGATATTCCGGTAGCACCCGATTTCGAGCCGAAGCGCTTGCTCGAAGGCAGCCGATTGACCTCCATGAAGGTCTCGACGACAACCCCGACGCTGCCGATACCGCAGGACCAGCGCGAGTTGAACGATCGCCTTCGGCAGATCGGCATTGCGAGCGGCGTGGAAGTGATCGACGCGGTTGCGAACCTGTGCACGGCGGATGGCCAGTGCCTGCGCACCATGTCCGACGGTGCTCCCGCATACAAGGACGCGGGCCACTTGCGGCCCAAGTACACCCGCTCGTTCGCAACCTACATGGATCGCGCGCTGCTGAACGACGGCGGCGCGGCGCCCAAGAAGTAGCGCGGAGGAGGCGCTGCGGCGGCTGCGGCGCCTGCTACTGCTTCAGCTTGGGGTCGCCGAAGGTCTCTTCGTCCGGCGGCTCTTCGGCGGGCATCCTGAATTCCTCGTTGGCCCACGCGCCGAGATCGATGCCCTTGCAGCGTGCGCTGCAAAAAGGCCGATAGAGGTTGCTGGCGGCGTAGATGCTGTCTCCGCCGCAGGCGGGGCAGCGGACGATCCGCTCGCCGATGTCGTTGTGGGTCCTGCCGTTGCTCATGGCGTATGTTTTTGGCGCGCTGCTGCGCTCAGGCGCAGAGCGTGAGTTCGAAGGCGGCGTCTTCCGTGCTCTGGTGCAGGCGGTCGTCGGCCTCATGGCGCATCATTCGCACCGAAACCATGAGCCGGTTGCCGCTGATTTCGGGCACCAGCCCGAGTGCCGGGTCAATCCGCAGGCGCAGCAGCTGAAAGCTGCGCCCCTGCGGCAGGTTCTGCTGAAACTGCCCGTGGGTGGCGATGACCTTGTAGGGCACGTCGGCCTCGCGCAGCAGCTTGAGCAGCAGGTAAATGGATTCGGCCAGTGGCGCGAGCGTGCTCGACCACCGCTCCAGGTCCTTGCGCCGGCTCTGTGCGCTGCGGTGCTGCCAGGCGTAGTACGCGGGCAGGTCGAACTCGCAGGTGCCGCCCGGAATGCCGGCACGGCTGCGAATGCTCATGAGCCACTCGTTCTCGGTCAACGCTTGGCCGGCCTTGCCCGACACACTGTTGAGTGCCGAAAAATTGCGCTCGAGTTGGGTGACGACCTGGTCCAGCGCCGCCTCGGCGATTGCTGGATTGCCGCGGTAGCTATTGAAGACGTTCTTGTGCTTTTCCAGGTCCCGCATGACGTCGGCCTTGAGGTCGGCGCGCGCGGCAACGTCCATGATCTCGAAAATCGTGACCAGGGCGAAATGATGGGAGAGCGCGGATTCCGCCGGCACCAGTTCGCCGAGGCGGCGGAACAGGTGCTCCAGCCTCAGGTAGGTTCGGATGCGCTCGTTGAATGGGTACTCGTAGAGGATCACGCGTTCGGGTTCATGTGAGGGACGAGTTCAAGGCGATTTCGCGGCCGCCGGGTTGGGCTGCACTTCACGCACAGCCTCCAGCATACGCTGACCGAAGAGCAGATACCCTGCGATGGAAACGTGCGTTTCGTTGGCAGGATACAAGTCCGTGATTTTGAAGCGGTTCTGCTCGGACAGTGTAAAAAGATCGGGCCCGATCTTCAGGTCGTTGAACGTGCTGCGGAACGCGGCGGCATGGTTTTGGTCGAGGTATACCGTGCTCTTGTTGGGCACGACCATCCAGATGATGCGCAGGGATGGCGCCATTTTTTCCGTGAACTTCGCCATGAAAGCGGCGGAGTCCGCGGTGAGCGGCGCCATCAGGCGGTCTTCGGCCGTCATGAGCAATTTGTTGCAAGCGACGTGGCTGAATTGCTTGCAGCCGTCGGGAACGGTGCGCGCGTCAATGAGCGGACCCCAGCGGTCCGGCGTGTTGGTCCAGCTCTCGGAACGCTCGATGGCGCGGGTATTGCGATAGGTCAGCCAGCCCCTGAGCAGCTCTGCGTCCCAGTTCAGGCGGAACTCGGTAGGAGCCTGCTTGGACGGATTTTCAAACGGAGGAGGCGAGGGCACGAAGGTGTGCTTCATGGCCGCGCATTCCTTCGAGTCTTCGATGCGTCCCTGGAGCAGGCGCTCGATGCTCTCGATGATGACGACCTTGCCCTTGAAGCCTGACTTGCGCACCCATTCCGAGAAGTCGCTGCACATCGGCCCAGTCTTGTCCCAGTGCGTGGTGGCGACGCGATAGCCAGCCCCGACCAACGGCGACTGCCAGGCATAGCGAACCGAAAAGCTGTCGCCGATCACAAGCACATCGGCTTCCTGGATCGATGAGGCCTTTATGTTGGCGTCCGGAATAGGCGGAGGCGGATGGTGCCATCCGAAATCGCGTTCGGAAATGCGCCCGATGCGTGTCAGGTCGCCATATGGGATGGGCGTCAGCAGGCTGGTGACCAGCAGCGCGGCGCAGACAAGAAAGCCTGCAGCGAAGATGGCGAGCCACATGCGGGCCGGTTTCGTGTCTTCCATGTCAGAACTGGAAATAGAGGAAGGGACTGTAGTTGCCGAATTTCGACACGCACAGTCCGAAGAGGAAAACGCATCCCAACGCCGTCAGCAGCGTCGCAATGCGGTTGAGCGCGGGACGGCCGGCAAGCGCGGCGACGGACGGGATCCAGCGGTCGAGCGTGATGGTCGGAGGCAGCGCCAGGCAGATGACGAGGCCGGCCAGCATCGTCTGGAAGAACTCGGGTTTGCGGAACGGTACCTTGAACTCGCCGAAAGCGCTCGGAATCACGCCGTGCATGCCCAGCATGCCCTTGTAGATCTCGACGGCCGCCGTCATGCTGTCGGCGCGGAAAACCACCCACGCCACCATCACGCACAGGAAGGTGATGAACCACCCGAGCACGCGGCCGAGGCGTGACGAGCTTGTCTTGCCGCGACGGACCGTGGCGTTCCAGAGGTGGTTGACCATGAGGAAGAGGCCGTGCAGCGCGCCCCAGATCACGAAGGTCCATGCGGCGCCGTGCCACAGGCCGCCCAGCAGCATGGTGAGGAACAGGTTCAGGTAGCGCCGGGCCGGGCCCTTGCGGTTGCCGCCGAGCGGCACGTAGAGATAGTCGCGCAGGAAGTTCGAAAGCGAGATGTGCCAGCGGCGCCAGAACTCGATGATGTTGGTCGACTTGTACGGCGAGCGGAAGTTGAGCGGCAACTGCACGCCCATGCAAAGGGACAGGCCGACCGCCATGTCCGAATAGCCCGAGAAGTCGAAATAGATCTGCAGCGTATAGGCAAGCACGCCGAGCCACGCGGTGTACAGCGAGGGCAGCACGCCCTCGTGCACGCCCTTGAACATCATGTCCGCGTACTGCCCGAGCGGGTCGGCAATCAGCATCTTCTTGGCCAGGCCGAAAGTGAAGATACCCAGGCCCAGCGCAATGTTGCTGGCGTTGACCCGGTAGGTGGATGGGTTGCCGAACTGCGGCATCATCTGCGCGTGGTGCAGCACCGGGCCGGCGATCAGGTGCGGAAAATAGGTGACGAACAGCACGTAGTGGATGAAGCTGCGCTCATGCACTTTGCCCTGCCAGCAGTCGACCAGGAAGGCGATCTGGGTGAAGGTATAAAACGAGATGCCGATCGGCAGCACGATGTGCAGCAGCGGGATCTGCGAGAGGCCCGCCGCGGCCAGCCCGTCGTTCACATTCGAAACGAAGAAATTGGCGTACTTGAAGATCGCCAGCACGCCGAGGTTGACCACCAGCGCGATGATCAGCAGGGACTTTCGCTTGCGTTCGTCCCGCCCTGGAGCGGGGGTCAGGCGCAGGCCGAACCAGTAGTTAATACAGATCGACGCTAGCAGCAGCGGAAGCGCCTTGACGCTCCACCAGCCGTAGAAGAACAGCGATGCCAGGGCAAGAAACCCGGCAGCGGCCCGAGCATTGCGCTTGCCGATCAGGAAGAAACCGATCAGGACCAGCGGAAAGAAGACAAAAATAAAAGGATACGAGTTGAAAAGCATCGCGGGGAATGGCACCCCGGTGGCGCCTTCTCTGTCTTGATCGTTGTGCAGCCGCTGCTGCGGCAAGTCTCGAATTATCGCGTGCCGGGCGAAGCCCACAGCTTCCAGAGACTCCGTACCTCTCGGCCGAGTTCCTCCAGCGAGAGCGACTCGTTGAAAATGACCGCATCCGCGGCCGCCCTGCGCAGCCTGCGCGCAGCCTGCTGGGCGATCACTGCGCGCACGGCGTCGGGCGTCCAGCCCGAGCGCGCCATGACGCGGCGCAGCTGCGTTTCCTCGGTCGCATCGACCACGAGCACCCTGTCGACGTTGGCGCGCCAGCGGCCGGATTCGACCAGAAGCGGCACATCGAAAACGACCGGGGACTGCCCTGCGGCCGCAGCCAGCCGTTCCGTTTCGGCGCCGATCAGCGGGTGGAGGATCGACTCTAGGCGCTTCCTGGCGCTGCTGTCGGCGAACACGAGTTGCCGCATGCCGGCGCGATCGAGGCCGCCATCCGACGCGACCACGGTGCGGCCGAACGCGGCTTCGATGGCGGGCATTGCAATGCCGCCGGGTTCGGCAATGCGGCGCGCGATGGCGTCGGTGTCGACGAGCACGGCGCCCTCGGCGACCAGCAACGCCGCGACAGTGCTCTTGCCGCTTCCGATTCCGCCCGTCAAGCCGATGCGCCGCATCACGCGCTCTTCAACGAATCAATGGGCCGAGCGGAAAGGCGAAGGGAATCCACTGCCGCACGACTTCAGGGCCCACGACAAGGCAGACCAGGCCCGCCCCGGCGAGGAAGGGGCCGAACGCCATGGGAATGTCCTTGTGCGCCAGCTTGCCGACGAGCCGCAGCGTGAGGCCGATCACTGCGCCCACCAGCGAAGAAACGAGGACGATGGCGATGAGGTAGTCGGCCCCGAGCCATGCGCCCAACGCAGCCAGTAGTTTGAAGTCGCCATATCCCATGCCTTCCTTGCCTGTGGCCAGGCGATAGCCATGGTACACAAGCCAGAGGCTCAGGTAGCCGAACACGGCGCCCCAGACCGCGGAACTCAACGCAACGCCCGTCCAGCCCATGGCCGCGCCGACGAGTCCCAGCCAGAGCAGCGGGTAGTTGAGCGAGTCCGGCAGGAACTGCGTATCGAAATCGATCAGGAATTGGCACACGAGCAGCGCCGCGAACGCCGCCCAGAGTGCGCCGGTGGACGTCAGGCCGAAGCGATAGGCGCAAAGCGCGAAGAGCGCACCCGTGATCAGTTCAACCAGCGGATAGCGCGGGCTGATGGACGTCTTGCAGGCGCCGCAACGGCCCCGCAGCACGAGATAGCTCAACACCGGAATGTTCTGGTACCACCGGATCCTGTGCCCGCAAGCCCCGCAACGCGATGCCGGCTGGGCCAGGTTGAAGGGCGGCAAGTTCTCGATAGCCAAGGCAGCCTTGTCCGCAGCGGCTTCAAGCCCGGCAGGAGGCGCTGATTTCGGCCCGAACACCAGCGCCCAGAGCGATGGTGCATCCTTGGACGACATGAGATTGGCCACGGCATCCGCCAGCCAGCCCCTGTACATCATCACCGGGGTGCGGTAGATCACCACGTTGAGGAAGCTGCCGACCAGCAGGCCCAGGACGCCCGCGAAAGCGGCGTCGAACTCCCGCGAAACCAGCATCAAACGACTTGGCCCAGCTTGAAGATAGGCAGGTACATGGACACCACGATGCCGCCGATGATCGTGCCCAGGAACACGATGATGATGGGCTCCATCAGGCTCGAGAGGCCGGCCACCATGTCGTCCACTTCGGATTCGTAGAAGTCGGCGGCCTTGCCCAGCATGTGGTCGATGGAGCCGGACTCTTCACCGATGGCCGTCATCTGGATCACCATCGAGGGAAACAGGTTGACGTTGGTCATGGCGGTGGTGAGGCTGGTGCCGGTCGAGACCTCTTGCTGGATCTTGGCCGTGGCGTCGCCGTAAACGGTATTGCCCGATGCGCCACCCACGGAATCGAGTGCTTCGACCAGTGGAACGCCCGCGGCAAACATGGTGGCCAGGGTGCGGGTCCAGCGGGCCACGCACGATTTTTCGATGAGAGTGCCGAAGATCGGCACGCGCAGCAGTGCGCGGTCCATCACGCGTTGCACTTTTTCGTTGCGCTTCCAGGCCTGCAGGAAGAAGTAAATGCCCCCGCCAATTCCGCCGAAGATCAGCCACCAGTACGAGACGAAGAACTCACTCATGGCCATCACGAAGAGCGTTGGGGCGGGCAGATCGGCACCGAAGGAAGTGAACACCTGCTTGAACGCAGGAATCACGAAGATCATGATGATGGCCACCACGACAAACGCCACCACCACCACCGACGTCGGATACATCAGCGCCGACTTGATCTTCGACTTGATCGCCTCGGTCTTTTCCATGTAGGTGGCAAGGCGGTCCAGCAGGTCTTCCAGGATACCGGCGGCCTCGCCAGCCTCCACCAGGTTGCAGTAGAGGTTGTCGAAATACTTCGGAAACTTGCGGAAGGCCGCCGAAAGCGAGGTTCCGGTCTCCACGTCGCTGCGGATGTCGTTCAACAGCTTGGCAACGCTCGGGTTGGCGTTGCCCCGGCCGACGATGTCGAACGACTGCAGCAAGGGAACGCCCGCCTTCATCATCGTTGCCAGTTGGCGCGTGAAGATCGCGATGTCCTTGGGCTTGATCGTCTTGCCCGAGCGCATGCGGCGCTTCTTGATCTTGGATGCAAGAACGCCCTGGCGGCGCAATGCGGCCTGCACTTGGTTCTCGCCGGCCGCGCGGAGTTCGCCGCGCACCAGCTTGCCGTTGCGGTCCTTGCCTTCCCACTCGTAGACAGATTCCTTGAGCGTGTTTGAAGTGCGCTTGGATGCCACTGTTGCCATTCGATCTCCGATTTCTTACGGTGTGTTCGTTATTCGTTGGTGACCGCCACCACTTCCTCGAGTGAGGTAAGCCCTTGCATGACTTTTCTGAGACCGGACTGCCGCAGCGAGCGAACGCCCTCGGCTTCGGACTGGCGCGCAATGTCCAACGCGCTGCCGTCGCGCAGGATGATGGCTTGGATAGCTTCGGAGATCGGCATCACCTGGTAGATGCCGACGCGGCCCTTGTAGCCGCCGTTGCACGCGGAGCAGCCGATCGGACGATAGGGCTTCCAGGAGCCGTCGAGCTCTTCTTCCTTGAAGCCCGCATCGAGCAGGGCCTGGCGCGGCACGTCGGCCGGCGCGCGGCAGAGATGGCATAGGCGGCGAGCCAGGCGTTGCGCAGTGATCAGGATGACGCTCGAGGCAATGTTGAACGGCGCGATGCCCATGTTCCGCATGCGTGTGAGCGTGGTCGGCGCGTCGTTCGTGTGCAGCGTCGAAAGCACCAGGTGGCCCGTTTGGGCGGCCTTGATCGAGATGTCGGCTGTTTCGAGGTCCCGGATTTCACCGACCATGATGATGTCGGGATCTTGCCGGAGAAAGGCGCGCAGCGCGGCGGCGAAGGTGAGTCCGGCGCGTTCGTTGACGTTGACCTGGTTCACCCCGGGCAGGTTGATTTCGGACGGATCTTCCGCCGTGGCAATGTTGACGCCGGGCTGGTTCAGCAGGTTCAGGCAGGTGTAGAGCGACACCGTCTTTCCGGAACCCGTGGGGCCCGTCACCAGCACCATGCCGTAAGGACGGCCGATCGCACTCAGCAGCCGCTCTTTTTCGTCCGCGTCGTAACCAAGCGCATCGATGCCAAGCCGCGCGCTGCTCGGATCCAAGATACGGATCACGATCTTCTCGCCGAACAGCGTGGGCAAAGTGCTCACCCGAAAATCGATCACGCGATCCGGGCCGATCTTGAGCTTCATGCGCCCGTCTTGCGGGATGCGCTTTTCGGAGATATCGAGCCGGGAAATGACCTTGATCCGAGAGGCCAACTTGTCCTTGATGAGCGTCGGCGGGCTGGCGATTTCGCGCAGTTCGCCGTCGATGCGAAAGCGCACCCGGTAGTTGTGCTCGTACGGCTCGAAGTGAATGTCCGATGCGCGCATGCTGACGCCATCGAGCAGCATCTTGTGCAGGAACCGGACGACCGGGGCATCCTCGACTTCGGCGATAGCCGCCTGTTCGTTCGTATCGCCCGAGGTGTCCGCCGTGACGTCATCGAACTCGAAATCCCCACCGCCGACGATATTGTTGAGGGTTTCCGATGCGCTGACAGCAGCGGCCTCGATCATGCGCGACAGCTTGTCGTACTCGGCAATGACCCAGTCCACGCCCATCTGGGACGCGAACTTGATCTTTTCCACGGCCTGCTGATCGGAAGGGTCCGCTGTCGCAACGATGAGACGGTTGTTGCGCTTGCTGAGCACCACGATGCGGTATGCAAGGCACAGCTTCGGGTCGAGCAGGTCCTTGGGCAGCCGCTGGTGGTCGATCGCGTCCAGGTCGAGCAGCGGAGCGCCAAAGGCGGAAGAAAGCGTGTGGGCCAGGTCGGCGGCCGAGACGGCGCCGCTGCCGGTCAGCTCTGCAATGAAGCTGGTCCGGCTGCTCAGCGACTTCTGGTAGATGTCTTCCGCTGTTTTTGCAGGAAGCTTGCCGGCCGAAACCAAGGCGCGCGCAAGGCCCGGAAGGGCGATTTGCGTGTTTTCTTTAACAGGAAGTTCGGCGGCAGCCATTCAGCGAATTGCAAAAGATGTGAAAAAATGCTTCACGATCATCGCTGAACACCCGCGTCCTGTAAATCGCTACACAGCAACAGGCACGGGCATTATTTGTGCCAGCCTCAAAGACTGGTCGGGGTGAGAGGATTCGAACCTCCGGCCTCTACGTCCCGAACGTAGCGCTCTACCAGGCTAAGCTACACCCCGATTGGTTGCAGAAAAAGAGAAGTCGTCCTTGCCAACTCTTGTGAGGTGTTCAGGCACGTCGCTCAAGCAACTGAGCCGCCAATTGTAGCAAACCGTCGGCATGCAAATTGGACGGAAAGTCGCGCAATGCGTGAATCGCACGTTTCGCTTCGTCCGCTGCCGCGGCGCGCGATGCTTCCAGCGCCCCGGTGCTGTGGACGATTTCCACGATCTTGCCCAGTTGGGCCGTATCGCCCGCCTGAATGGCCGCGCGCACCAGTTCGGCCTGCTCGGCACTGCCGCGCCGCATGGCAAAGATCAGGGGCAGCGTCGTCTTGCCCTCGCGAAGATCGTCACCCACGTTTTTGCCTGTTTCGTGCGCATCACCGGCGTAGTCGAGCACGTCGTCGATCACCTGAAAGGCCGTGCCCAACGCTTGGCCGTAGGTGGCGCAGGCCTCCTCGACTTCCGGGGTGGCGCCGGCCAGAACGGCGGCAAGCCGCGTGCTGGCTTCGAAAAGCTTGGCGGTTTTCGAGCGGATCACGCGCAGGTAGGCGGCTTCGTCCAGCGACGCGTCATGCATGTTCATCAGCTGCAACACTTCGCCTTCGGCGATCACATTGGTCGCTTCGGCCAGAATTTGCATGATGCGCATGTTGTTTGCATCCAACATCATCTGGAAGGCGCGCGAGTACAGGAAGTCGCCAACCAGCACGCTGGCCGGATTTCCGAACGATTCGTTGGCCGTGGGGCGCCCGCGCCGCAAGGTCGATTCGTCGACAACATCGTCGTGCAGCAGCGTGGCGGTGTGGATGAACTCCACCACCGCCGCCAGGTTGAAGCGCTGTTCGCCGGTGTACCCGAGGGCCCCCGACATGAGCAGCAGAAGTGCCGGGCGCAGGCGCTTCCCGCCTGCGGAGATGATGTACTTCGAAACCTGGCTGACCAGGGGCACGCCTGTATCGAGGCGCCGCGCAATCACATGGTCGACTTCGACCATGTCGCCGGCGATCAAATCCAGCACAGTGGCGGTGGGGGAGGTATCGGCGGCGTGAACTGGCAAAGCGTTTGCGCGCGGCGCGTCTGAGTGCGGAAGGTAGCGGCGGCACGAGGCCGGAAGGCGCAGATTATAGGGACGAGCGGGAGGTCGTCCGGGGCCGGCTTGGGCGGAAACCATGTTAGCGCGTGCAAACCGTGCTAGAATCTTGGGCTCTGCGGAATTCGCCGTAGAGCTCATACTCCCAAGAGGTTCACATGTACGCGGTCATAAAAACCGGCGGCAAGCAGTATCGCGTTGCTTCCGGCGAAAAAATTAAAGTAGAACAGATTGCTGCGGATGTAGGCCAGGAAATCGTGATCGACCAAGTTCTCGCAGTCGGCAACGGCAGCGAAATCAAGGTTGGTACGCCCCTGGTGTCCGGCGCAACGGTGACAGTCACGGTACTGTCGCACGGCAAGCACGACAAGGTTGGCATCTTCAAGATGCGCCGTCGTAAGCACTATCAGAAACGTCAAGGCCATCGCCAGCAGTTCACCGAACTGCAAATCGGCGCGATCGCCGGCTAAGGAGCAGATTCCATGGCACAGAAAAAAGGCGGCGGCTCAACGCGAAATGGGCGCGATTCCAAGCCCAAGATGCTCGGTGTGAAGGCTTTCGGCGGCGAACTGATCAGCGCAGGCTCGATCATCGTGCGCCAGCGCGGCACCCAGTTCCACCCCGGCGTGAACGTCGGCGTGGGCAAGGACCACACGCTGTTCGCACTGGTCGACGGCCACGTGTCGTTCGGCGTCAAGGGCGCACTGAACAAGCACATGGTCAACGTGACCCCCGCGGCATAAGCCCAGGTCACTTCGATCAGCTCGAAGCCCCGCTTTGCCGGGGCTTCTTCATTTGTACACTGGATACCCCATGAAGTTCGTCGACGAAGCCTTCATCGACATCGCCGCAGGCGATGGCGGCAACGGCTGCGTGTCGTTCCGTCATGAAAAATACAAGGAATTCGGCGGCCCCAATGGCGGCGACGGTGGCCGTGGCGGCCATGTCTACGCGGTGGCCGATTCCAATCTCAACACCCTGGTCGACTTCCGCTATTCGCGCCGCCACGAAGCCAAGCGCGGCGAGCACGGCATGGGCTCCGACATGTTTGGGGCGGCCGGCGACGACATCGTGCTGAAGATGCCCGTCGGCACCATCATCAGCGATGCCGAGACCGGTGAAGTGCTCTACGAGCTGCTGAAGGAAGGTGAAGTCATCACCATTGCCAAAGGTGGCGACGGCGGCTTCGGCAACATGCGCTTCAAGAGCGCCATCAACCGCGCGCCCCGGCAGAAGACGCCCGGCTGGCCCGGCGAAAAGAAAAGCCTCAAGCTCGAGCTCAAGGTGCTTGCCGACGTCGGCCTGCTCGGCATGCCCAACGCGGGCAAGTCGACGCTGATCAGCGCCATCTCGAACGCACGCCCGCGCATTGCCGACTATCCCTTCACCACGCTGCATCCGAATCTCGGCGTGGTTCGCGTGGGTCCGGAGCAGAGCTTCGTGGTCGCGGATCTTCCCGGCCTGATCGAGGGCGCCTCGGAAGGTGCCGGCCTGGGCCATTTGTTCCTGCGCCACCTGCAGCGCACCCGCCTGCTGCTGCACGTGATCGATCTCGCGCCGTTCGACGAGTCCGTCGATCCGGTGGCACAGGCCAAGGCCATCGTCGGCGAGCTGAAGAAGTACGACACGGCGCTCTACGAGAAGCCGCGTTGGCTCGTGCTCAACAAGCTCGACATGGTGCCCGGCGACGAGCGCGCGGCGCGCATCAAGGACTTCGTCAAACGCATGCGCTTCAAAGGCCCGGTGTTCGAGATCTCCGCGCTCACGCGCGAGGGCTGCGAACATCTGGTGCAGGCGGTGTATCAGCACATCAAGGCGCAGCAGGTGGCCGAACAGGTTCCGGCCGAGGTCGATCCGCGCTTCGCCGAATTGCCGCCCGATCCAAACTGAGAGCCGCGCGGCCTCCTCGGGCATCCGATGCCCGCTTCGAGGCCGATGCGACGCCAGCTTTCCACACATAGCAGAACAAGCAGCTTTCAAGACCGACCGCCACAGCCTCAAATGACCTCGAATTCCGGATCCACTGCCTTGCGGGACGCCCGCCGAATCGTCGTCAAGGTGGGCTCGAGCCTTGTCACCAACGAGGGGCGCGGTCTGGACGAACGCGCCATCGGCGAATGGTGCCGCCAGCTTGCGGCGCTGGTTAGCGATGGACGAGAGGTCGTGATGGTGTCTAGCGGCGCAATTGCCGAAGGCATGAAGCGCCTTGGCTGGCGCACCCGGCCGCACGAAGTCCACGAGCTCCAGGCCGCGGCGGCCGTCGGGCAGATGGGCTTGGCCCAGATGTACGAAACCAAGCTGCGCGAAAACGAAATGGGCAGCGCGCAAGTGCTGCTGACCCATGCCGACCTGGCCGACCGCGAGCGCTACCTCAACGCGCGCTCCACCCTCGTCACGCTGCTGAGGCTCGGCGTGGTGCCGGTCATCAACGAGAACGATACCGTCGTCAACGACGAAATCAAGTTCGGCGACAACGACACGCTCGGCGCGCTCGTAGCCAACCTGGTCGAGGCCGATGCGCTGGTCATCCTCACCGACCAGAAAGGCCTCTTCACGGCTGATCCGCGCAAAGATCCGGACGCCAAGTTCGTGCACGAAGCGGCGGCAGGCGATCCGGCGCTCGAAGCCATGGCGGGCGGAGCGGGCTCCAGCCTCGGCCGCGGCGGCATGATCACCAAGATCCTGGCGGCCAAGCGCGCGGCCGGCTCCGGCGCTTCCACCGTGATTGCCTGGGGCCGCGAACCCGATGCCCTGCTGCGCCTCGCACGCGGCGAGGCCATCGGCACTTTGCTCGTCGCCCAGACGGCCAAGCACCAGGCCCGCAAGCGCTGGATGGCCGACCACCTGCAGCTGCGCGGCTCCGTGACCGTCGATGCCGGCGCCGCGGCCAAGGTGCGCGCCGAAGGCAAGAGCCTGCTGCCCATCGGCATGACGGGCGTCTCGGGCGAGTTTTCGCGCGGCGACGTGATCGCCGTGCGCGACACCGACGGCGTTGAGCTGGCCCGCGGCCTCGCCAACTACTCGAGCGTCGAGGCGCGCTTGCTGTGCCGCAAGCCGTCATCGGAATTCGAACGCTTGCTGGGCTATGTTGCGGAGCCAGAGATGGTGCACCGCGACAACATGGTGCTGATGCCGAGCTGATGAAAAACGGGGCCCAAGGCCCGGTTACTGTTTCACTGGACTTCGCGAACCGGATTGCGCAGGTTTCGCACCATGTCCCCGACCGAGTTGCGCGGCGCATTGCCGCGGCACAGCGCCTGGACCGACAGCGCCTTGGCGTAGCGCGAGTTCAGGTCGTCGATGCGCTTCCATTCGGGCGTCTTGGTTTCCTGCCAGGTCCCGTTGTTGTAGCGGGCATAGCTCTTCATTTCTCCGGTCGAACAGCGCACGCCTTCGTAAAAGGCGTTGGCGCCTCCGCCGTTGCGGTTCTGTGCCACCACCACGTAGCGCACGATGCCGTCCGGCGTGATCGCGATGGTGTTCGGATCGACGCCGAACTTCAGCGTCATGTAGGGAGGCATCTCGATCGGCAGCAGACGGCTCTCGCTGAATGCGGGCGGCGGCGGTGCCGTGGTTTCGGCCCACTCGGTGTCCGACTCGGTCCGCTTGGGCGGCGGCGGCATGCCGGACTGCGCCCAGTCGGGGTTGTCGGTGTCGTGCTTGCCCGATGCGCATCCGGCAAGCACGGCCACGCACAGGAGAAGCAGGGCGCGTTCAGCGTTGCGACGGAAGGAAAGGCGCTTTGTTGTCGGGAGAAGAAGGTTCATCGCTCACTGAAGGAATGTCGGGATGCGGGTCGAAACTGCCGCCGGGCGGCAGGTCCAGCCCCGCGGGCGCGCCGCCGTCTGGCGTGTGGCGCTCGAACTCGCGAGCGCGCACATTGCTGCGCAGAAAACGGTTGCGGAAATCCTGCCGCGGCAGGTAGCGAGCGAGCTCGGTCAGTGCCATCTCGTAGACGCCGCGTTTGAATTCGACGACCACATCGAGCGGCACCCAGTAATCGTGCCATCGCCAGGCGTCGAACTCGGGGTGGTCGGTCGCGCGCAGGTTCAAGTCCCAGTCGTGACCGATCAATTGCAGCAAATACCAGATTTGCTTCTGGCCCTTGTAGTGGCCCCGTGCGTCACGGCGAATGAACCGATCCGGCACCTCGTAGCGCAACCAGTCACGGGTACGGGCCACGATGCGCACGTGCTCCGGATGGAGCCCGACTTCCTCGTGCAGTTCCCGGAACATGGCTTGTTCGGGACTTTCCCCGCGGTCTATGCCGCCTTGCGGAAACTGCCAGGAATGCGTGCGTATGCGTTTGCCCCAGAAAACCTGGTTTCTCTGGTTGAGCAGGATGATGCCGACGTTGGGCCTGAAGCCGTCCCGGTCGAGCATAATCAAACCCCAATTTTTGAACTGAGTCGATTATGCATGCCGGGTTGCGCTCGGCAAGCGGCCAGTTCGAGGCTCACGGGTTCCCGGAGGTCTCTCCCGGCGCCTGTTTTCCCCATGACTTTGAATCCACCAGCGCGATCCCGATGAAAGCTTCCCGATTTTTTGTCTCCACCCTCAAGGAAGCGCCGGCCGACGCCGAAGTCGCGAGCCATCGGCTCATGATGCGCGCCGGCATGATCAAGAAGCTCGGCACCGGCATCTACACATACATGCCCATGGGCCTGCGCGTGATCCGCAAGGTCGAGGCCATCGTGCGCGAGGAAATGAACCGCGCCGGCGCTGTCGAGCTCACGATGCCCGTGGTGCAGCCGGCCGAGTTCTGGCAAGAAACCGGCCGCTTCGAGAAGATGGGCCCCGAGCTGCTGCGCATCAAGGACCGGCACGACCGTGACTTCGTGGTCCAGCCGACCAGCGAAGAAGTGGTGACCGACATCGCGCGCCAGGAAATCCGCAGCTACAAGCAGCTGCCGAAGAATTTCTACCAGATCCAGACCAAGTTTCGCGACGAACGCCGTCCGCGCTTCGGTCTCATGCGCGGGCGCGAGTTCATCATGAAGGACGCCTACAGCTTCGACCGCGACCTGGGCGCCGCCAAGGCCAGCTACCAGGTCATGGCCGATGCCTATCGGCGCATCTTCGACCGCTTTGGCCTGCGCTACCGCGCCGTCGCGGCCGACAGTGGCGCCATCGGCGGCGACCTGAGCGAAGAATTCCAGGTGATTGCCGCCACCGGCGAAGACGCCATCGTCTATTGCCCCGAGAGCAAGTACGCCGCCAACATGGAAAAGGCCGAGGCGCTGCCCCCGGCCGGTCCGCGCCCCACAGCGGCCAAGCCGCTCGAGAAGACGCCCACCCCCGGCAAGAGCACTTGTGCCGACGTGGCCGAGTTGCTCGGCGTGCCGCTCGCGACCACGGTCAAGTCGCTGGTGCTCGCGACCGACATCGTCGACGAGGCCGGCAACCCGAAGGGCTCGCAGGTCTGGCTGCTGCTTTTGCGCGGCGACCATGACATGAACGAGATCAAGGTCAGCAAGGTGCCGGGCCTGGACAAGGGCTTCCGCTTCGCGACATTGGCCGAAATCGACGACCACTTCGGCTGCAAGCCCGGCTACCTGGGCCCGCTGAATCTCAAGAAGCCGGTCAAGCTCGTGGCAGACCGCGAAGTGGCCGTCATGGCCGACTGGATCACCGGCGCCAACGAAATCGACTTCCACATGACCGGCGTCAACTGGGGCCGCGACCTGCCCGAGCCCGAGCTGGTGGCCGACCTGCGCAACGTGGTGGCAGGCGACCCCTCGCCCGATGGCAAGGGCGTGCTGGCCATCGAGCGCGGCATCGAAGTGGGCCACGTGTTCGTGCTCGGTACCAAGTACAGCAAGGACATGAACGCCACCTACCTCGACGAAGCCGGCAAGCCGCAGTTTCTCGAGATGGGCTGCTACGGCATCGGCATCACGCGCCTGCCCGCCGCCGCCATCGAACAGAACCACGACGAGCGCGGCATCATCTGGCCCGACGCGCTGGCGCCGTTCACCGTGGTGGTCTGCCCCATTGGCATGGACCGCAGCCCCGAGGTCAAGGTGGCCGCCGAGGCGCTCTACGAGCAACTGCTCGCAGCCGGCGTCGACGTGCTGCTCGACGACCGAGGCGAACGCCCGGGCGCGATGTTCGCAGACTGGGAGCTGATCGGCGTACCGCACCGCGTGGTCATTTCGGACCGTGGCCTGAAGGAAGGCCAGCTCGAATACCAGCATCGCCGCGACACCGCGGCCACCAAGGTGCCGGCGGCCGGCATCGCCGAATTCATCACCGGCAAGCTCGCGAAATGAGCGTGGAGGGCGGCCTCTCGCGACGCCGATGTCTGGGCGGCGCCGCAGCGGCGGGCGCGCTGGCGGCGCTGTCGCTGCCGCAGGCCGCCCATGCCGGCGCGCAGATCGAAGAGCCGCTGATCGACTCGGTGCGCACCGCGCTGAGTTCGGCCATCCACAACAAGGCGCCGCCGGTTCCCGAGTTTTCGAGCACCGAAGCCCGGCTGAACTACCTGCGCTGGCTCGGCGAAATGAGCGAGCGCCTCAAGAAGAAGATTGCCGACTGGCCCACGCGCAAGGAGTTCCTGCAGACCGTCTGGTACGAGAGCAAGCGCTCGGGCCTCGACGTGAGCCTGGTGCTCGGGCTGATCCAGGTCGAAAGCAACTTCCGCAAGTTCGCGGTGTCCAGCGCCGGTGCGCGGGGCTACATGCAGGTCATGCCGTTCTGGACCCGCGTGATCGGCGACAGTGATCCCGCCAAGCTGTTCCACATGCAGACCAACCTGCGCTTCGGCTGCGTCATCCTGCGCCACTACCTCGACCGCGAGAAGGGCGATCTGTACATGACTCTCGGCCGCTACAACGGCAGCCGCGGCAAGTCGCCGTACCCCAACGCCGTGTTTGCCAACCAGCGCCTCTGGACCTTCGTGGACAGGGACCGCGCAGCCGCCTGACCACTTCGCGCAGACTGGGGGCGA
Organism: Variovorax paradoxus; assembly: GCF_009755665.1. NCBI lineage: Bacteria > Pseudomonadati > Pseudomonadota > Betaproteobacteria > Burkholderiales > Comamonadaceae > Variovorax > Variovorax paradoxus. The sequence goes on along the minus strand of NZ_CP046622.1, from coordinate 4,594,438 downwards.
GCTAAGTTCTTGTCACCATCACCTGGTCGATGCGGTAGCTGTCGACGTCCATCACCTCGAAGGTGTAGCCGCCCCAGCTCACGCTGTCGGTGCGCTTGGGCACCCGGCGCAGCATCACCATCAAGAAGCCCGCCAAGGTTTCGTATTCATCCGAATGCGGCAGCTCGTCGATATGCAGTGCACGCTGCACATCCTGGATCGGCGTCACGCCGTCGATCAGCCACGAGTTCTCGTCGCGCTTCACGATCTGCTCTTCGTCCGGCAGCGACACCAGGTCGCCCATCACCGTGCTCATCACGTCGTTGAGCGTGATCACGCCCACCACCAGGCTGTACTCGTTGACGATGATCGCGAAGTCTTCATGCGCCTGCTGGAACTGCTCGAGCACTTCGGTGAGCGACAGCCGGTCGGGGATGACCAGCGCCTTGTGCAGCGGCAGCCCCTTGTCGAAGGCCAGCGGCTGGCCGCTGAGCACGCGCTGGAACATGTCCTTCGCGTCGACGTAGCCGAGCACGTGGTCGATGTCGCCGTCGCACACCGGGTAGGCCGAGAAAGGCTCGGCCACGATGCGCGCGCGCAGCACCGACTCCGGATCGTCGTGCAGAAACCAGGCGATGTTGTCCCGCACCGTCATCACGCTGCTGACCAGGCGCGTGTCCAGCTCGAACACATTGGCGATCACCTGCTGCTCTCGTACCGCGAGCACGCCCGCGCGCGCGCCGGCCTCGGTCATGGCCAGGATGTCGGCCGAGGTGATCTTGTCGTCGCGCACCAGCGGCATGCCCAGCACCTTGAAGAGCATGTCGGTCGAACGGGTGAACAGCCACACCAGCGGCTTGAACGCCGTGATCAGCAGCAGCATCGGCCCGACCATGCGCACGGCAATGCGCTCCGGGTCGCTCATGCCGAGCCGCTTGGGGAACAGGTCGGCAAAAACCAGGAATACCGCAATGACGATCACGAACGAGCACAGGAAAGCCACGTTCGCCGAGGCTTCCACACTCATCCAGTTCTCGAAGAAGCGTGCGAAGTACGGGCTGAGCGAGCCCTCACCCACCACGCCGCCGAGGATGGCCACCGCGTTGAGGCCGATCTGCACCACCGTGAAGTAGTGGCCCGGCTGCTCCTGCACGCGCAGCACGCGCTCGGCCCGGGCATCGCCTTCGTCGGCCATCTGGCGCAGGCGCAGGCGCCGCGAGGCGGCAAGAGTGATCTCGGCAAGTGAGAAGAATGCGCTCATCGCGATCAGAAAGACGATGATGAGCAGGCTTTGGGTCAGGGTCATGGTGGCACTTTGAAGAGTGCCATGGTGCCATGACATGGCGCCCATTCCGGCGACTGCCGCGGAACCGGGCTTGCCCGGCTGCCGTGAAGCCTAGACGCCGCCGTTGGGGTGGGTTGGATCGACCCAGAGCACCGATTCCGGTTTTTCCACCGGCTCGATGTCGAGATTGACGGCCACCGCCTCGCCGTCGCTGCGGCACAGCACGCACTCGAGCGGCTCGGTCGCGCTGGCGTTGATTTCCTGGTGTGGCACGTAGGGCGGCACGTAGATGAAATCGCCCGGTCCGGCTTCGGCCGTGAACTCGAGCTTTTCACCCCAGCGCATGCGCGCGCGTCCGCGCACGACATAGATCACCGATTCAAGAGGCCCGTGGTGATGGGCGCCGGTCTTGGCGTCTGCGTGAATGGTGACGGTGCCGGCCCACAGCTTCTGCGCACCGACACGGGCAAAGTTGATGGCCGCCGCCCGGTTCATGCCGGGCGTCTGGGCCGTGTTGACGTCGAGCTGGTTGGCCGCGACCACGCGCACGCCATCGTGCTTCCAGGCCGGCGCCGAAGCGCCATCGTGCGAGTGGCCTTCGTGGTCGTGGCTCATGGCGGGCCTGAAGAAAATCAGGCGGGGTTGCTGCCGCCCAGCACCTGCTGCAGTTCGCCCGACTCGTACATCTCCATCATGATGTCCGAGCCGCCCACGAATTCGCCCTTCACATAGAGCTGGGGAATCGTCGGCCAGTTGCTGTATTCCTTGATGCCCTGGCGGATGCCGTCGTCTTCGAGCACGTTGACTGTCTTGAGCGTCTTGGTGTCGACGCCGACCGCCTTGAGGATCTGGATTGCACGGCCCGAAAAGCCGCACATCGGAAAGCTCGCGTTGCCCTTCATGAAGAGCACGAGGTCGTTGGTCTTGACGAGATCGTCGATGCGTTGTTGAGCGTCGGACATGGGGACTCCTGAAAAAGTGGGCTTGAGGGGATTATTTCACCGGGCGCCAGATTCCGCCGGAACAGCGCGCGATGCCGGCAAGGTCATCGCGGCTTTGAACTTCCGCGAACCCGCGTGTTTCCAGCAACTGGCGCACCGCGGCGGCCTGGTCGTGGCCGTGTTCCAGCAGCAGCCAGCCGCCTTCGGCGAGGTGCGACGGCGCGTTCTGAACGATCTGGCGGATGTCGTCGAGCCCGTCGGCCCCTGAAACCAGCGCGGCCGGGGGCTCGTGCCGCAGCGCGGGCAGATGGGGATCGCCGATGGCGATGTAAGGCGGATTGCTGGCGATGACCGTGTAGCCGCTGCCAGCGCTCTCCAGCCAATGAGCCTGGCTGAAGCGCACCGGCAGGCCGAGGCGCTCGGCATTGGCTTGGGCTACAGCCAGGGCATCGGCGCTGGCATCGACCGCATCGACCTGCGCGTCCGGACGCGCATGCTGCAGCGCCAGCGCGATGGCCCCGCTGCCGGTGCCCAGGTCGAGCACGCGCGGCGCATTGTGGCCGTCGAGGCATTCCAGTGCCCAGTCGACCAGCGTTTCGGTGTCGGGGCGTGGCACCAGCACCCGCGCGTCCACCTGCAGCGCCAGGCCGTGGAATTCCTTTTCCCCAAGCAGGTAGGCCACTGGTTCACCCTTCAGCCGACGAGACAGCCGTTCCGCCAGCGCAGTCCACGCCGACGCCGGCATGGCATCGGTGTCGTGCGCCAGCAGCCACGCGCGTTCGTGCGGCGGACGGCCCAGCGCGTGCAGCAGCAGCAACTGGGCGTCTAGCCTGTCGACGCCCAGCGCCACCGCAGCGGCCAGCGCCTGCGCCACGGTGGTCGGTGTGGTGGCGGTCGTCATCGTCAAGCCGGCAGGCTCGATTCGAGCTCGGCCAGTTGCTCGGCCTCGCGCGCGGCGCGCAGGGCGTCCAGCACGTCGCCTAGGTCGCCCTCCATGATCGCCAGCAGCTTGTAGAGCGTGAGATTGATCCGGTGGTCGGTCAGCCGGCCCTGCGGAAAGTTGTAGGTGCGAATGCGGTCCGAGCGGTCGCCGCTGCCGATGAGGCCCTTGCGCATGGCGGCGTCCTTGGCGGCGCGCTCGCTGCGCTCCTTCTCCTGGATGCGCGCGGAGAGCACCTGCAGCGCCTTGGCCTTGTTGCGGTGCTGGCTGCGGTCGTCCTGGCACTCGGCCACGATGCCCGTCGGAATGTGCGTGATGCGCACTGCCGAATCGGTCTTGTTGATGTGCTGGCCGCCGGCGCCGCTCGCGCGGTAGGTGTCGATGCGCAGGTCGGCGGGGTTGATCTGCACCGCCACCGTCTCGTCAGGCTCGGCCAGCACGGCCACCGTGCAGGCGCTGGTGTGGATGCGGCCCTGGGTTTCGGTCGCCGGCACCCGCTGCACGCGGTGCCCGCCCGACTCGAAGCGCAGGTGCCCGAACACGTCGTTGCCGACGATGCGGATCACCACTTCCTTGTAGCCGCCGAGTTCGCTTTCGCTTCCGCTCACCACCTCGCAGCGCCAGCCGGCGCGCTCGCAATAGCGCGTGTACATGCGCAGCAGGTCGCCCGCGAACAGGGCCGATTCGTCGCCGCCCGTGCCCGCGCGGATTTCGAGGAATGCATTGCGCGCATCGTCCGGGTCCTTGGGCAGCAGCAGGCGCTGCAGTTCTTCCTCGAGCTGGATCAGCTCGGCTTCGGCACCCGCGATTTCTTCCCGCGCCATCTCGGCCATGTCGGGGTCGTCCAGCATTTCGCGCGCGCCGGCAATGTCGGCTTCGCGCTGCTTGTAGCGCTCGTAGCGGCCCGCGATCTGCGTGATTTCGGCATGCTCGCGCGATATGGTGCGGTACTGCGCCATGTCGCTCATGATGTCTTCGCGCGACAGCAGGAAGTCGAGTTCGCCGAGACGCTGCGCGTAGCGCTCGAGTTGGTGGCGCAGAAAAGGTTTCACGTCGAGAAGGGCCGAAAAGGAAGGAGGGAGCGCGGCTCGCGGCGGCAAGGCGCGGGAGGGCCGCGGCAACGGAGCCGGGCCGGCGGCGGCAAGCGTCGCTAACGCTCTTTGCGCAGGAAGAGCCGCGAAATCGTCTGGGCCGTCTGTTCGCGCGAAGCCGCATCGCCCGCGTGCAGTTCGGCCAGCGCGCCGTGCAGCATTTTTTGCGTGAGCCCGCGCGACATGGCCTCGAGCACCGCATCGACCGATTCGCCCTTAGCCAGCAGCTTGCGCGCGCGCGCCATCTCAGCGGCGCGCCACTCGTCGGTCTGCGCGTTGAGCTGCTGAATGAGCGGCACCGTGCCGCGCTGGCGCAGCCAGTGCATGAAGCTTTGCACGCCGGCATCAATGATGACTTCAGCCTGCGCCACCGCGGCCTGCCGGTTGGCCTGGCCCTGCTGCACCACCTGGGCGAGATCGTCCACGGTATAGAGATAGATGTCTTCGAGCGCCTTCACCTCGGGCTCGATGTCGCGCGGCACCGCCAGGTCGACCATGAACATCGGGCGGTGCTTGCGGGCCTTGAGCGCGCGCTCCACGGCGCCGAGGCCGATGATGGGCAGCGTGCTCGCGGTGCAGCTCACCACAATGTCGAATTCCGCGAGCCGGCTCGGCAGGTCGGCCAGCCGCATGGCCTCGCCGCCGAAGCGCGAGGCCAGCTTTTCGCCGCGTTCCAGCGTGCGGTTGGCAATGGCGATCGACTTCGGGTCCTTGGCGGCGAAGTGCGTCGCGGCCAGGTCGATCATTTCGCCGGCGCCCACGAACAGCACGCGCGTCTGGTGCAGGTCTTCGAAGAGCTGGCCCGCCAGCCGGACCGCGGCGGCCGCCATGCTGATGGAATGCGCGCCGATTTCGGTGGCGGTACGCACTTCTTTCGCGACCGCGAAGGAACGCTGGAACAGCTGGTTGAGCGTGCTGCCAAGTGCGCCGGCGGTTTCGGCCGCGCGCACGGCGTCTTTCATCTGGCCGAGGATCTGCGCTTCGCCCAGCACCATGGAATCGAGCCCGCTGGCCACCCGGAAGGCATGGCGCGCAGCCTCGTCGTCGTGCAGCGTGTAGGAGTGCGAGCGCAGCAGCGCCGGCGCCACGCCGCCGTTTTCAGCCAGCCAGCCGACCGTGTGGTCGAGCGCGGCGTGTTCGGCGGCGCAATAGATCTCGGTGCGGTTGCAGGTCGAGATGATTGCCGCTTCGACCTGCGGATGGCGTCCGGAGGCGAACGAACTGCGCAAACTCTGCAGCGTGGGTGCCAGCTGATCGAGCGCGAACGCAAAACGACCGCGCAGATCGAGCGGCGCGGTCGTGTGGTTCAACCCGAGGGTCCAGACTGACATATCTGCTGATTATAAAATCAGCAGGAGCTGCGCGGCTGCCGAGGGGTTTGCCGCACAGCCAGCACACAAAGGGCGCCCGGGGCGCCCTTGGCTTTCTCAGGCGGCCTCGCCTCGATCCCTCCCTTCACGTTCCCCGTCCATGTCCCTGCTGGATCTTTTGAACCATCTGCTCAACTTTGTGGCGCCTGCGCTGGCCGTCGGGTTCCTGTGCGCACTGGCGGGCCGGGTTTTCGGCCGCCGGGTGGCGGGTGGGCCGGCCTGGTGGATCCAGGGCGCAGTCAACTTCGGCGTCGGGGTGCTGGCGCTCTTGGGCGGGCTGGTCTTTTCTGGTCGCGATGGCGCGATGCTCACCTACGCAGCGCTCGTGGCGGCCTGCGCTACAAGTCAGTGGATGGTCTCGAAAAGCTGGCGGAAGTAGGTCGGTCGCAAAACAATTGTTACGCTATGCGTGTCAAGATGTTACTTAGGTTAATATATTAATTGGGGTGGTAATTTTTCACACTTGAGAACGATTTTGGGCAAACTGCCTTGAGCATGCATTGGCAAGACGGCCCACGGACGGTATAGATGTATCTGCATCCTCTTATTGCCAGCGTTCCCCAGGAAGAACGGGCAGCGTTTGTCCAGCGCATCGAACTTCGTTCCTACCGCCGAAACGAGGTCGTGCTGGGTGCGGATGACTGGACCGACCGGGTGTACTGCGTGGCCACCGGCCTGCTGCGGGTGGTGGTGCAAGGAAGCGAGGACAGCGGCGATGTCACCACCGACTTCATCCGACAGGACGATTTCTTCCTGAATGCCGCCCCGATCGAGGAGCGCTACCAGCCCGGCGCCATGCTGATCGCGGCATTGCCCACCTCCCTTTACCTGGTGCCCACGCTGGAGTTGCGCGCCCTGTGCGAGCGGTACCCGGCCGTGACCATGGGGCTGCTCGAAATCGTGATGAAGCGCACCACGGTGCTGCGCAGGCAGATCCGGCAGATTTCCTCGGCCTCGTCCGAGCGGCTCATCAGCCGCATCCTGCATGAGCTCACGGTGCTGGCCCCGGGCACCGGTGGCGGCTACGACAAGCGCATCACCCAGTCGGTCATCGCTTCTTATTCAGGGCTTTCCCGGATGCAGGTCAACAAGACGATGCGGGATCTCGAACGCCGCGGCCTGGTCAGGCGCGACGAGCACGGCGTCTATGTTCCGCCGCACTTCGCGTCGTCGGACTTCCAGGAGCTTGCGCCCGGTGAGGCGAGCCCCCCGAGCCCGCCGGCGGACCCGCCCGGCGAGGTGGGCCCGTCGTTCTTTTCGGAATTGTTCGAAGCGCCCAAGTCGAGCAAGCCCCGCAAGGGCTGAGCCGCTCTAGGCGGCCGTTCCCTTGGTTTCCTGGCTAGCCGACCGCCAGCCGGGTTCCCGTGCCGCTTGCGGATTTGCGGATGCCGTCCGGCCCATAGAAGGGCTGGGCGCTGGCCTGCAGGTAGTGCAGCGCGTTCTGCGTGAAATCCAGCTGGCTGTACACCATCGATCCGTTGCGGCGGTTGTCCGCCCTGGCTTGCTGCGCAAGCTCGACCAGTGCGGCCCACGCGGCGAGCGACGCTTCGCCGTCAGCGGCCGCGGCCGCATCGGCGCCTGCGCGGCCGGGTTCGAATCCGCGCGCCACCTGGGCCGACTCGCGGGCCTGGTCGAGCGCGGCCATGCGGTCGAGCAGGCCTGTCTTGCGTTCGGTCAGCTGGGGCAACTCCGCAAAGCGGCCGTTCTTCATGGCGTCCGCTTCCTGGTCGAGCACGGCCAGGAATTCCTCCACGCAGGACTTCTCGGCCAGCAGGTGAACCAGCATGGTGTTCACAGCTTTCCGTTTTCGTGCAGCAGTTCGCGCACGCTGCTCAACAGGCCGCGGGCGATTCGCTCAGGATGAATTTCATAGCGCCCGGCCCGGATGTCCTCGCGAATCGCGGCCACGCGCGCTGCGTCGAAGTCTGCATTGGGCGCGTCGGGCAGCGAATGCACCTGGCCCGACGAGAGCTGCACCACGTCCTTGCCGCCCTGGACGGCCTCGGTGCCGCTGGCTGGCGATGACGATGCACCCTTGCTGGTCCGGGTGAGCAGGGTGGCCGAAGGGGCGGATGGATCGATTTTCAAGATGGTTCCTCAAAGGGCTGCCTTGTGTATCGGCAGGTCGGGCCAAAACTTTAGGGCTTGGCGCGTCGCGCCGTGAATTCGGCTACTGCGCCAGCCGGATGTGGCCTTCCTCGTCGGCCACGCCGCTGACCAGGCGGCCGTCCAGGGTCTTGGCCCGCACTGTAGAGCCCGCCCCGGCGCTGGTCATCGCCCGGGCTTCGGTACTGACACTGTAGCCGGGGCCCTCGGCAACGACCTTGACGGTCTGGCCCTGCTGGATCACGGACACGCCGCGCACCAGTTCGCGCCGCAGCGGCGCCCCCGATGCGATGCGGTTGGCCGCCACCACGCCTTCGAGCTCCGCGGCGTCCGTGACGACGGAGCGGGGCAGGGCGGTGAGATCGCCGTTGCGCACGGCAAAGTCGCCCGTGCCCAGGGCCTTTCCGGTTTCGATGTTCCGCAGCGCGACGAAGTAGCGCCCCTCGACCGCGACGTAGGCCAGCACGTAGCGCGTCCACGGCTTCTGGTCCGAATGGCAACGCAGGCCGACCGACACGCGGCCCCAGGCCGCCGCGCCGCGCGGCAGAAAAGCCTCGAGCGCATCGCACGGCGGCAGCGGGCCGGAGCCCGGAGCCTCCACGCGGATGCCGACCTTGCCCGGCAATCCGGCGGTTTGCGCCTGCAGCAACTTGTCCACGGCGGCGCGCGCGTCGCCGGTGAGTGGCGCCGCGGCAACGGAAGCCGCCGCTGCAAGTCCTGCCGCCAAGGCTGGCAGCACGATCTTCAGGAGGCGCTTGTGGGAGTGGGTTTTTTCCATCATGGGTGCCCGGCAATTCTAGGAAGACGCACCCGATCCGAAGATTCGAAGTGCACCCCAAATGCCCCTTTGTTCGGCCCATTGCGAAAGCAGTGCATGCATAGACTCGCTTTCCATCAGTCGCCATGCCCGCCAGGGACGCGATGCCACAAATGATGGAAACACATGATCGACAAGCTGGATGCGGCACTGCGCTTCAACCGCGAAGCACTCAATCTCCGGACACAGCGCCAGGAGGTGCTGGCCGCCAACATCGCACACGCCGACACGCCCAACTACAAGGCGCGTGACTTCGATTTTGCAAGCCGCCTCACGCAGGCGGTAGAGCAGGGCCGCGGGGGCCAGTCGGTGCAGATGGCCGCCACTTCGTCGCGCCACATACAGGGCCAGGCCTCTTCGATGCCCGACCGCGACCTGCTGTACCGCGTGCCGAGCCAGCCCAGCATCGACGGCAACACCGTCGAGATGGATGCCGAGCGCATCAACTTCGCCGATAACGCGCTGCGCTACGAAGCCAACCTCACGGTGGTCAGCGCCAAGATCAAGTCGCTGCTCGCCGCGGCGCAATAAGCACAGGAGAGCTACGCATGCCGCATCCCAGCGCATCCATGAACATCTTCAGCGTGGCGGGCTCCGCCATGTCCGCGCAGTCGCAGCGCATGAACGTGACGGCGAGCAACCTCGCCAACGCCGAAAGCGTGGCCGGCCCCGACGGCAAGCCCTACCGCGCCAAGCAGGTCGTGTTCGAAGTGGACTCTTCCGGTTCCGGCCAGCAGGACATCGGCGGCGTCAAGGTGGCCCGCGTGGTCGAAGACGCCTCGCCGCTGAAGATGGTCTTCGACCCCAAGAGCCCGCATGCGAACGCCGAAGGCTATGTGTCGATGCCCAACGTCAACGTGGTCGAGGAGATGACCAACATGATCTCCGCCTCTCGCAACTACCAGGCCAACGTCGAGGTGCTGAACACCGCCAAGACCCTCATGGTCAAGACGCTGAGCATCGGCCAGTAACCCGTACATCCACACCCAAGCCATGGCCATTTCCGACACCTCCTCCATCACCGGGCTCAACGCAGCCACCGCCGCATCCAGCGCCGGCAACACTTCCGAAGTGGACAGCGAACAGCGCTTCCTCAAGCTCCTGGTAACGCAGCTCAACAACCAGGACCCGCTCAACCCGATGGAGAACGCCGAGCTCACCAGCCAGCTCGCGCAGATGAGCACCGTGAGCGGCATCGAGCGGCTCAACGCGGCGCTGAGCGGCCTGGTGAACCAGACCGGTACCAACCAGGTGCTGCAGGCGGCGTCGCTCATTGGCTACAACGTGCTGTCGCCGGGCAACACCATCGGCACCACCGAACCCAAGGCCGGCGAAGAGCCGGCGGCCGTGCCCTTTGCGGTGCAGCTGCCGGGCACGGCCGGCAACGTCGAGGTGAAGATCGTCAACGCCGCCGGCAACACGGTGCGCACCCTCTCGCTCGGTTCCATGACGGAAGGCGTCAACGCCGTCAGCTGGGACGGCAAGGCCGACGACGGCACCGTGGCACCGCCCGGTTCTTACACCTTCAGCGTTTCGGCCAGCAACAACGGCGCCGACGTGAAAGCCACCTCGCTGGTCTTCTCGCAGGTCGCGGCAGTCAAGCAAGGCGCCGACGGCATCACGCTCGAGTTGATGTCGGGCAACAGCATCGGCCTGGCCGATGTGCGCATGTTCCTCTGAGCAACCACGACACCTGTACTTCATCGGCAGCGGCCCTGGTGCCGCAAGCCATTTCCATTTCTTCCTCGCACTGAAACAAGGATTCGATCATGGGCTTTTCCCAAGGCATCAGCGGCTTGTCCGCAGCCGCCGCCAACCTGGACGTCATCGGCAACAACATCGCCAACTCCAACACCGTCGGCTTCAAGTCGGGCGCGGCAACGTTCCAGGACGTGTATGCCGGCTCGCGCGTCGGCCTCGGCGTTGCGGTGTCGGGCATCGTGCAGAATTTCACGCAGGGCTCGGTGCAAACCAGCAGCCGCCCGCTGGACATTGCCATTCTCAACGGCGACGGCTTCTTCCGCCTCAGCAGCCCGAGCGGCGAGGTGATGTACTCGCGCAATGGCCAGTTCACGCGCGACAAGGACGGCTTCATCGTCAACGCCGCCGGCCTGCGCCTGACGGGCTACGGCGTTTCGGCCACCGGCGGACTCGACGGCGGCACTCCCGGCCCGCTGCAGGTCCAGACCACGGCCATGAGCCCGAAGGCCACCACCGCCATCGACGCCACCTTCAACCTGGATGCGCGCGGCACGGTGCCCACCAAGACCCCGTTCTCTCCGACCGATTCGGACACCTTCAACTATTCGAACGCGCTCGGCCCGATCTTCGATTCGCTCGGCAATCCGCATGAGCTCGGCGTTTTCTTCGTGAAGACTGGCGCCAACGCCTGGAACGTCTACGGCGCTGCCGACGGCACTGCGCTCAACGCCGGCGCGCCCATCTCGACGATGACCTTCGACGGCAACGGCAACCTGCTCACCCCCGCGGGCGGCGCGATCACCCTGCCGGCGATGAACTTCGGCAACGGCTCGGTGGCGCTCAATGCCACGGTGGACCTTTCGGGCACCACGCAGTTCGGCAACGCCAACGAGATCAAGACGCTCAAGCAGGACGGCTTCACCTCGGGCACGCTGACCTCGTTCTCGATCAACCCCGACGGCACCATCACCGGCAAGTTCTCCAACGAACAGACCACGCTGATGGGCCAGGTGGTGCTGACCTCGTTCGCCAACCCGAACGGGCTGGAGCCGAAGGGCGAGAACGTCTGGGCCGAAACGCTGGCCTCGGGCCAGCCGCTCACCGGCACGCCCGGTGCAGGCACCAAGCAGGGCTCGCTCGCCTCGGGCGCGCTGGAGGCCTCCAACGTCGACCTGACCTCCGAACTCGTCAACCTCATCGTCGCGCAGCGCAGCTACCAGGCCAACGCACAGACGGTGAAGACGCAGGACCAGGTCGTCCAGACGCTGATCAACATCCGCTGAGTAGCTTATGGACCGCATGCTGTATGTCGCGATGAGCGGCGCCAAGCAGGCGATGGAGCAGCAAGCCTCCGTCGCCAACAACATGGCGAACGCCTCGACACCCGGATTCCGCGCGCAGATCAACAGCTTTCGCGCAGTGCCGGTGACCGACGGCGGCCCCGAGCCGTCGACACGCTCCTACGTGGTTGCCACCACGCCGGGTGCCGACTTCAGCCATGGTCCGCTGACCGAAACCGGCCGCGCACTCGATGTCGCGGTGCACGGCGACGGCTGGCTCGTGGTGCAGACGCCTGACGGCGGCGAAGCCTACACCCGCGTGGGCAACCTGCAGGTGAACGCCGAAGGCCAGCTGACCACCATGGGCGCACGCCCGGTGCTCGGCGACGCCGGCGCACTCGTGGTGCCGCCCGGCTCCGCCGTTTCCATTGCGGCCAATGGTTTGGTCACGGCGCGCGGCGCCGGCGACCCGGCCATCGGCATTGCCGAAGTGGGCCGCCTGAAGCTGGTCAACCCGCCCACTGCCGATCTGGTGCGTGGTGCCGATGGCCTGTTTCGCATGCGCGAGGGCCTTCCGCCCGCCGAAGCCGATGCTGCCATCACAGTGACCACCGGCGCCGTCGAGGGCAGCAACGTCAACGGCGTCGAGGCCATGGTGGCCATGATCGCCAACGCCCGCAGCTTCGAAATGCAGATGAAGTCGATGCGCACCGCGGACGACAACGCGCAATCGGCCAACAAGCTGCTGGCTTACGGCTAAAGCCTGCGCTCCACACAACTCCCAAGGAATTTTCACCATGATGCGCTCGCTCTACATCGCCAAGACAGGTCTCGATGCACAACAGACCCAACTCGACGTGGTGTCGAACAACCTCGCCAACGTCGGCACCACGGGCTTCAAGCGAAGCCGTGCCGTGTTCGAGGACCTGATGTACCAGAACCTGCGCCAGGTCGGCGGCCAGACTTCGGACCAGACCCGCCTGCCTTCGGGCCTGCAGGTGGGCACCGGCGTCCACGTGGTCGCCACCGAGCGCATCCACTCGCAGGGCAATCTCACCAAGACCGACAAGCCCACGGACGTTGCCATCAACGGCGGCGGCTTCTTCCAGGTGCTGATGCCCGATGGAACCACCTCGTACACACGCGACGGTTCCTTCCAGACCGACCGCGACGGCCAGCTCGTCACGGCCAGCGGCTTTCCGGTGCAGCCGGCCATCACGCTGCCTGCCAACGCCACCAGCCTCACAGTGGGCCGCGACGGTATCGTGTCGATCACGCAGGCCGGCTCCACCAACACGGTGCAGGTCGGGCAACTGCAGCTGGCCACGTTCCTGAATCCGGCCGGCCTGCAGAGCAAGGGCGAGAACCTCTATGCCGAAACCGACGCGTCGGGCGCACCCAACCAGGTGAACCCCGGCATCGACGGCGCCGGCATCCTGAGCCAGGGCTATGTCGAGGCGTCGAACGTCAACGTGGTCGAAGAGCTCGTGAACATGATCGCCACCCAGCGCGCCTACGAGATCAACAGCAAGGCGGTCCAGACCTCTGACCAGATGCTGCAGCGCCTGGCCCAGTTATGACCCGCCTCAACCTGCGCCTGGTGCTGTCGGTTGCCGCCGTGCTGGCCTCGGGCTGCGCGCAGGTTCCGCGCGAGCCGCTGGTGCACCAGCCAATGACGGCGCGGGCGGAGAACATGGCTTCTGCGCCGCGGCGCGCGAATGGTGCAATCTTCCAGGACGGCCCCGGCGGCAGCGCGCTGTTCGAAGACCGCAGGCCGCGCAACGTGGGCGACATCCTGACCATCGTCATCAGCGAGCGCGTCAACGCCAGCAAGAATTCGGGCGCAACCGCGAGCCGAACCGGCAGCCTTGCCGCAGACTTTGCCGGCGGCATTCCGAAGCTGCTGGGCTCGCTGCTCGACGGGCAGGACGCCAAGCTGTCCGGCGGCAACAAGCTCGATGCCAAGGGCGGCGCCAACGCCAACAACACCTTCAACGGCGTTATCACGGTCACCGTGGTGGACGTGATGCGCAACGGCAACTTGCTGGTCAGCGGCGAGAAGCAGATGGGCATCAACCAGGGCACCGAATACATCCGGTTCTCGGGCGTGGTGAATCCGCGCACGGTCTCGGGCAACAACACCGTGCCGTCCACCCTGGTGGCCGACGCACGCATCGAATACACGGCCAAGGGCTACATCGACGAAGCGCAGCACATGGGTTGGATGCAGCGCATCTTCCTCAATGTCATGCCGTTCTAGCACCATGAAAAACATCTGCAATACCGTGCGCCGTATCTGCCTGCTGGCGCTGTGCGCCATGGCCCTGCATTCGCCCGCCCATGCCGAGCGGCTGAAAGAGCTGGCAAGCATCCAGGGCGTGCGCGACAACCCGCTGATCGGCTACGGCCTGATGGTGGGCCTGGACGGCACGGGCGACCAGACCATGCAGACGCCGTTCACCACGCAAAGCCTGAACAACATGCTGCAGCAGCTCGGCATCACGATTCCGCAGGGCGTGAACATGCAGCTGAAGAACGTGGCGGCGGTCATGGTCACGGCCACGCTGCCATCGTTTGCGCGGCCCGGGCAGAACATCGACGTGACCGTGTCATCGATGGGCAATGCCAAGAGCCTGCGCGGGGGCACGCTGCTCATGACGCCGCTCAAGGGCGTCGACGGGCAGGTGTATGCCATTGCGCAGGGCAACATGGTGGTCGGCGGCGCCGGCGCATCGGCCAACGGCAGCAAGGCGCAAGTCAACCAGCTCAGCTCGGGCCGCATTCCGGGCGGCGCGCTGGTCGAGCGCGGCGTCGAGACGCCGGTGGGCGGCGAAGGCACGTTCTCGCTAGAACTCAACCGGTCCGATTTCGGCACCGTGCAGCGCGCGGTCGATGCCATCAACCGGCAGTTCGGCCCCGGCACCGCGCAGGCGCTCGATGCCCGCGTGATCCATGTGCAGGCACCCGCGCCGCAGGAGCGCGTCGGTTTTCTCGCACAGCTCGAAAGCCTGGAAGTCACGCCCACGCAGGCAGTTGCACGCGTGGTCGTCAATGCACGCACCGGCTCCGTGGTCATGAACCAGGCGGTGCGCGTGAACGACTGCGCGGTGGCGCACGGCAACCTGTCGGTGGTCATCAACACCGAGCCGGTGGTGAGCCAGCCCAACGCATTTTCAGGCGGGCAGACCGTGGTCGGACAAACCTCGCAGATATCGATCAACCAAGGCGGCGGCGCATTGCAGATGGTGCGCGGCGGCGCTTCGCTGGCCGACGTGATCAAGGGTCTGAACAGCCTGGGCGCCAACCCGCAAGACCTGGTGTCCATCCTGCAGGCCATGAAAACCGCCGGCGCACTGCGCGCCGAGCTCGAAATCATCTGAGCACCGGCATGGCAATCACGGAAAGCAGAAGCGGGGCGCTGGACCAGCGCCTTGCACTCGACGTACAGAGCGTCGATGCATTGCGCCACACCGTTCGCACCTCGCCTGAAGAAGGCCTGAAGCAGGTCTCACGGCAGTTCGAGGCGCTGTTCATGAACATGGTGCTCAAGAGCATGCGCGAGGCCACGCCCTCCAGCGGCCTGCTCGAGAACCGCGACGAGAAGGTCTACCTCTCGATGCTCGACCAGCAGCTGGCGCAGAACCTCTCGGGCCGCGGCGTCGGCCTGGCCGAAGCCATGCTCGCGCAGCTCAGCCGCGCCTCGGCGTCCGGCGGTGAAGCGGAAGACGGCATGGAGGCCATGCCGCTGGCACCTCGCGTCGCCGGGATGGCGCTCACGCCGCAGTCGGGTATTCCCATTGGCTCGGCGCCGCCTTCATCGATGCCGGCAAGGGCGCCGGCCGCATCGGTCGATCTGAGCATCTACCAGCGCAACAGCGAGCGTCCGGTCACGGCCGCTGTCGCATCGCTGCAAGGCAACGTCGACAGTTTCGTGCAGCGCATGGGCGGCTCCGCGCAGGTGGCCAGCGCCGCCAGCGGCGTGCCCGCGCCGCTCATTCTTGCGCAGGCCGCGCTCGAATCGGGCTGGGGCAAGCGGGAGATCCGGGCCGATGACGGCACGCAGAGCTTCAACCTGTTCGGCATCAAGGCCGACCGCAGCTGGAAGGGCCCCGTGGTGGAAACCACCACGACCGAATACGTGGACGGCGAACCGCAGCGCGTGCGCGCCAAGTTCAGGGCCTACGCCTCGTACGACGAAGCCTTTACCGACTACGCCAAGTTCATCACGCGCAATCCGCGCTACGCCAACGTGCTGGCGGCCGAAACGCCGGCCGAAGCCGCGCACGGCCTGCAGAAGGCCGGCTACGCAACCGATCCCCAGTACGGGCAGAAGCTCGTTCGCATCATGCAGAAGTTCAGCTGAAGGAATTCATATGGCAGAGATCATCGCCCCCGCGCAACCAAACCTCCGAGGCGGCACTGCGCCCGTCGTTTCCAGCCGGCTGGAGGTCGTGACCTTCACGCTGGGCCAGGAAGAGTACGGAATCGACATCCAGAAGGTACAGGAGCTGCGCGGCTACGACGCGGTGACGCGCATTGCCAATGCGCCCGAATACATCAAGGGCGTGGTGAACCTGCGCGGAATCATCGTGCCGATCATCGACATGCGCATCAAGTTCCAGCTGGGGGCGCCGACCTATGACCAGTTCACGGTGGTGATCGTGCTGAACATCGGTGGCCGCGTGGTGGGCATGGTGGTGGACAGCGTGTCGGACGTGATCACGCTGAGCGCAGAGCAGATCAAGCCCGCGCCGCAGATGGGCGCCGTGCTGGACACGGAGTACCTGATCGGGCTGGGCACGCTGGACGAGCGGATGCTGATCCTGGTGGACATCGACAAGCTGATGTCCAGCGACGAGATGGGCCTGATCGAAAAAGTCATCTGACATTGATGCATACGGAGCAACCGAAATGAAGAACCTGAAAATCGGCACGCGGCTTGGCATTGGTTTTGCACTGGTGCTGGTGCTCATGGCGTGCATCGCAGGCATCGGCGTGTTCCGTTTGCAAGGCGTGGGCCACGCGGTGCAGGAAATGGTGCAGCGCTCGCTCGTGAAAGAGCGGCTGGCCGCCAACTGGCTGTTGAACACCAGCAGCAACAGCGTGCGCACCTTCGCGCTGGTCAAGAGCAACGATGCGGAGGTGCAGGCCTACCTGCAAAAGCACATGAGCAAGACCAGTGCAGGCATTTCCGAGACGCAGTCCAAGCTCGAGGCCATGCTCGATTCGCCCGAGGAACAGGCGATCAGTGCCGACATCAAGGAGAGGCGCAGCCAGTACGTGAGCCTGCGCAATGCCATTCTCAAGCTGAAGAGCGAAGGCAAGCAGGAAGAGGCCGCCACGCTCACCAACGACAAGCTGGTGCCGATGCTCGACGTGTATGACGCGAGCATCCGCAGCATGCTGACGCACCAGGCGGAGCGGATCGACAAGGCGGCGGAGGCCGTGGAAGGTCTGAACCGCGCGGGCCGGGCCAACGTGATCGTGCTGGCCGTGGTTGCGCTGCTGCTCGGCGCCGTGCTGGCATGGCTTCTTACCCGCAGCATCACGCGCCCATTGAACGAAGCGGTGCGCGTGGCGCAAACCGTTGCGGGCGGCGACCTCACGAGCCATATCGAATCGTCGTCCACCGACGAGACGGGCCTCTTGATGCAGGCACTCAAGAACATGAACACGAGCCTGGCCAACGTGGTCGGCGGCGTGCGCACCGGCACCGATGCCATTGCCACCGCCTCGGGCCAGATCGCCGCAGGCAACCAGGACCTGTCTTCGCGCACCGAAGAGCAGGCCAGCTCGCTCGAAGAGACGGCCGCCTCGATGGAAGAGCTCACCTCCACCGTGAAGCAGAACGCCGACAACGCGCGTCAGGCCAACCAGCTGGCCCTCTCGGCCTCCGAAGTGGCCGTGCGCGGCGGCGGCGTGGTCAGCCAGGTGGTGGACACCATGGGTTCCATCAACACCTCGTCCAAGAAGATCGTCGACATCATCGGCGTGATCGATGGCATCGCCTTCCAGACCAATATCCTGGCGCTGAATGCGGCCGTGGAAGCGGCCCGCGCCGGTGAACAAGGCAGGGGCTTCGCCGTGGTGGCTTCTGAAGTGCGCAACCTCGCCCAGCGCTCTGGTGCGGCCGCCAAGGAAATCAAGGGCCTGATCGACGACTCGGTGGGCAAGGTCGAAGCCGGCAGCCGGCAGGTGGCCGAGGCGGGTCGCACGATGGATGAGATCGTGGACAGCGTCAAGCGCGTGACCGACATCATGGGCGAGATCACGGCCGCCAGCCAGGAGCAGAGCACCGGCATCGAGCAGGTGAACCAGGCCATCGCGCAGATGGACCAGGTGACGCAGCAGAACGCGGCACTGGTCGAAGAAGCGGCAGCGGCTGCCCAATCGATGCAGGAGCAGGCCGCCAGCCTGGTGAGCGCCGTGAGCGTGTTCAGGTTGGAACCCGGCACGCAGCTCCAGCGAAGCGAGCCAGTGCTCGCAGCGCAGGCGGCGGCTCGAACGGCGTTCCGCCCCCTCAATGCCGTTCCCAAGACCCTGCGCCCGGCGCTGGGCGGGAAAGCCGAGGCTGCCGCACCCCGGCAACTGGCGACGGCCGGCACCGCGGCTGGCGACTGGACGGAATTTTGAACTAATGGCCTCAAGTCTTGCGCGCACCTGCCGATAAACCTATCGGTAGCACCGCAAAAAAGACATCCACCCTAGGAAGAGACTATGTTCAACCGTTTGAATTCCCGCGGCCTTCGCATCGGCCAGAAGCTCGGGCTGTTCACGGCCAGCGCCATCATGGGCGTGGCGGCCCTGACAGCCCTTTTCCTGATTTCGGAGCGCAAGCTCATCATGGAAGAGCGGCAAGCCAGCGTGCGCCAGGTGGTGGAAAGCGCGCACGGCCTGCTGGCCCATTACCACGGCCTCGTGGCCAAGGGCACGCTGACCGAGCCGCAGGCGAAGGAGCAGGCGATGCAGGCGATTCGAGGCCTGCGCTACAGCGGCAGCGAGTATTTCTGGATCAACGACATGCAGCCGCGCATGGTGATGCACCCCATCAGCCCGGCGCTCGAGAACAAGGATCTCTCGTCCAACAAGGATGCCACCGGCAAGCGGCTGTTCGTCGCGTTCGTCGACACCGTCAAGGCCAACGGCGCTGGCTTCGTTCCCTACCTCTGGGCCAAGCCGGGCAGCGACAAGCCGGTGCCCAAGGTCTCTTACGTGAAGGGCTTCGAACCCTGGGGCTGGATCATCGGCTCGGGCGTGTATGTGGATACGGTGCAGACCACGATCATGGGCCGGATCATCTCCCTGTCGATCGGTGCGCTGGTGCTGGCTGCAGGGCTGCTGGCCCTGGGCTGGACGATTTCGCGCGGCCTGCTCAAGCAGCTCGGCGGCGAGCCCGCGGACGCGACCGCCATTGCGCACCGCATCGCCGCCGGCGATCTGGCGGTTCGCATCGAATTGAAGCGCGGCGACCAAGCCAGCCTGCTGCATGCGATCCAGGGCATGCGCGACAGCCTCGCCAAGGTGGTGGGCGAAGTGCGCACGGGTACCGACGCCATCGCCACCGCCTCGGGCCAGATCGCCGCAGGCAATCAAGATTTGTCTTCGCGCACCGAAGAGCAGGCCAGCTCGCTCGAAGAGACCGCGGCTTCAATGGAGGAGCTCACCTCCACCGTCAAGCAGAACGCCGACAACGCCCGTCAGGCCAATCAACTCGCCCTCTCGGCCTCCGAAGTGGCCGTGCGCGGCGGCGGCGTGGTCAGCCAGGTGGTGGACACCATGGGCTCCATCAACACGTCTTCCAAGAAGATCGTCGACATCATCGGCGTGATCGACGGCATCGCGTTCCAGACCAACATCCTCGCGCTCAATGCGGCCGTGGAAGCCGCACGCGCCGGTGAACAAGGCCGCGGCTTCGCGGTCGTCGCCTCCGAAGTGCGCAACCTCGCCCAGCGCTCCGGTGCAGCCGCCAAGGAAATCAAGGGCCTGATCGACGACTCGGTGGGCAAGGTCGAAGCCGGCAGCCGCCAGGTGGCCGAAGCGGGCCGCACGATGGACGAGATCGTGGACAGCGTCAAGCGCGTGACCGACATCATGGGCGAGATCACCGCGGCGAGCCAGGAGCAGAGCACCGGCATCGAGCAGGTGAACCAGGCCATCGCGCAGATGGACCAGGTGACCCAGCAGAACGCGGCGCTGGTGGAAGAGGCCGCGGCTGCGGCGCAGTCGATGCAGGAGCAGGCCGCAAGCCTGGTCAGTTCGGTGAGCGTGTTCAAGCTCGAAGGCGGCCACGCCTCTGCCGCATCGGCGTATGCACGGCTCGCTTCCGCCGCGGCCAAGGCGGCGCGCCCCTCCGAATCAACCCCTAAGCCCCGGCGCGCGGCGCCGGCCAAGAAGACCCAAGAAGCACCTTCGTCCCCGCAGCTGGCCATGGCCGGCGCAGCCGGCGGCGACTGGACAGAGTTTTAAGCCAACAGCCACAGGTTTCCCGATGAGCGCAACCCCAACCCAACAAACCGCAGACACCCGCAACGCCGCACCGTCCCGTCCTGGCCGGCCACTGGAATTTCTTTCCTTCACGCTGGGCCAGGAAGAGTACGGAATCGACATCCAGAAGGTGCAGGAGCTACGCGGCTATGACGCGGTGACGCGCATTGCCAATGCGCCCGAATACATCAAGGGCGTGGTGAACCTGCGCGGGATCATCGTGCCGATCATCGACATGCGCATCAAGTTCCAGCTGGGGGCGCCGACCTATGACCAGTTCACGGTGGTGATCGTGCTGAACATCGGTGGTCGCGTGGTGGGCATGGTGGTGGACAGCGTGTCGGACGTGATCACGCTGAGCGCAGAGCAGATCAAGCCGGCGCCGCAGATGGGCGCCGTGCTGGACACGGAGTACCTGATCGGGCTGGGCACGCTGGACGAGCGGATGCTGATCCTGGTGGACATCGACAAGCTGATGTCCAGCGACGAGATGGGCCTGGTCGAGAAGATCGCCGCCTGATTCTTCATTTCAGCACCCCACCATGAACTTTCTTTCCAACATGCGCATCGGAACGCGCCTGGCCATCGGCTTCGGCCTGGTTCTCGTCCTGACGCTCGTCTCGGCCGCCTTTGCGCTGATGACCGCACGCAGCAATGCCGAAGCCACCCGCCAGATGATGCAGAGCCCGCTCGCGAAAGAGCGGCTCATCTCCGACTGGTACGTGCTGACCTACTCGGCCATTGCGCGCACCGCAATGATCGCCAAGAGCACCGACGAATCGCTGCCCGTTACCTTTGCAGACGTCATCTCCGACAGCGTGAAGAAGGGCGGAGAAACCATGGCCAAGGTCGAGGCCCTGCTCGTCACCGACTTGGAGAAGTCGACCTTCAAGAACATCGTCGAGCTGCGCGCCAAGTACCAGGCCGCCAAGGACGCCGTGCAGAAGGCCAAGACCGGCGGCAACGCCGCGGAAGCCGATGCCGCCTTCAAGAACACGTTCATGCCGGCTGCCAAGGCCTACGAAACGCGCGTGCTCGAACTGCTGGCCCTCGAGCGCAAGGCCATCGACGACATGAGCCGTGCGATCGACGAGGCGAATGCGCGCAGCTTCAACCTCCGCATCTTCCTGACCGCGCTCACGTTGATATTGGGCGCGCTTTGCGCCTTCCTGATCGCCCGCAGCGTCACGCGGCCTCTGGGCCATGCGGTGAAGGTGGCCGAAACCGTGGCGAGCGGCGACCTCAGCTCGGCCATTGAAACCGGCTCGCGCGACGAGACCGGCCAGCTGATGAATGCGCTGAAGCACATGAACGATAGCCTCGCCAAGGTGGTGGGCGAAGTGCGCACGGGTACCGACGCCATCGCCACCGCCTCGGGCCAGATCGCCGCAGGCAATCAAGATTTGTCTTCGCGCACCGAAGAGCAGGCCAGCTCGCTCGAAGAGACGGCCGCCTCGATGGAAGAGCTCACATCCACTGTCAAGCAGAACGCCGACAACGCACGGCAAGCCAATCAACTCGCGCTCTCGGCCTCGGAGGTTGCGGTCAAGGGTGGCGGCGTGGTCAATCAGGTGGTCGACACCATGGCATCGATCAATGCTTCCTCCAAGAAGATCGTCGACATCATCGGCGTGATCGACGGCATCGCGTTCCAGACCAACATCCTCGCGCTCAATGCAGCCGTGGAAGCTGCGCGTGCCGGCGAGCAGGGTCGCGGCTTCGCGGTCGTCGCCTCCGAAGTGCGCAACCTCGCCCAGCGCTCCGGTGCAGCCGCCAAGGAAATCAAGGGCCTGATCGACGACTCGGTGGGCAAGGTCGAAGCCGGCAGCCGCCAGGTGGCCGAAGCGGGCCGCACGATGGACGAGATCGTGGACAGCGTCAAGCGCGTGACCGACATCATGGGCGAGATCACGGCCGCCAGCCAGGAGCAGAGCACCGGCATCGAGCAGGTCAACCAGGCCATTGCGCAGATGGACCAGGTGACGCAGCAAAACGCGGCGCTGGTGGAAGAAGCGGCAGCGGCTGCCCAATCGATGCAGGAGCAGGCCGCAAGCCTGGTGGAAGCGGTGAGCGTGTTCAGGCTGGACAGCAACGCCGCAACCCGCCCGCTCGCGCAAGTGCACGCCAAGCTGCAGCCGGCACTGCCGTCACGCCGGGCCATGCCCGCGCTGGCTACCGCCGGGGGCTGGGAGGCTTCCTGAGCACCGCGGTTCCACGGACTGCAAGGCACCGGCCCCTATGCGGCCGGCGCACACAACCTTTTCTTGCGGCAAGTGCGCGCTGCGCGCCCTTGCCCTTTCCTGATCTTCTGGAGTCATGAGCATGTTTCTGAGCAATATTTCCATCGGCAAGCGGTTGGCCGTCGTGATCGGCGTCATCCTCGCCCTGTCTCTCACGAGCAGCGTGCTTGCCGTGCTGAAGCTGCGGCAGCTCGGCGCGGAAATGAATGCGATGGTCGAGAAGAACATCAAGACCGAACGGGCAGGCGCCGACTGGCTGCGCAACACCACGGCGGGCGTGCAGCGCGCCGCGGCCATCGCCAAGAGCAGCGATTCGAACCTCATTGCCTACTTCGCGCCCGCCACGGCCCTCTCCATCAAGGAAACCAACGACCTTCAGAAGTTCATCGAAGAACAGATGGACACGCCGGAAAAGAAGCAGGTCTACGACAAGGTCGGTGAGCTTCGCAAGGCCTACCTCGCGGCCCGCGAAGAAGTCAGCAAGGCCAAGCTGGCCGGCGACATGGAAGGCGCCAACCGGATCTTCAACGAACGTTTCGAGCCCACCTCGCGCAGCTATCTTGCCGGTGTGCAGCAGATGGTGGACGCCGAGCGCACGCAGCTCGACGCCGCGGCGGAGCGCAGCAAGGAGACGCGCGCCAGCACCAGCCTGATTCTGATCGTCTGCGGCGCGCTGTCGCTGGGCCTGGGCCTGGTGCTCGCCTGGCTCCTGGTCCGCAGCATCACGCATCCGCTGCGCCGTGCGGTCGAAGTGGCCGAAGCCGTTGCCGCCGGCGACCTGACCAGCCGCATCGAAGTGACGACCCGGGACGAAACCGGCCAGCTCATGCATGCGCTCAAGGGCATGAACGGCAGCCTCGCCAAGGTGGTGGGCGAAGTGCGCACCGGTACCGACGCCATCGCCACCGCCTCGGGCCAGATTGCCGCAGGCAATCAAGATTTGTCTTCGCGCACCGAAGAGCAGGCCAGCTCGCTCGAAGAGACCGCGGCTTCGATGGAAGAGCTCACCTCCACCGTCAAGCAGAACGCCGACAACGCGCGTCAGGCCAACCAGCTGGCCCTCTCGGCCTCCGAAGTGGCCGTGCGCGGCGGCGGCGTGGTCAGCCAGGTGGTGGACACCATGGGTTCCATCAACACCTCGTCCAAGAAGATCGTCGACATCATCGGCGTGATCGATGGCATCGCCTTCCAGACCAATATCCTGGCGCTGAATGCGGCCGTGGAAGCGGCCCGCGCCGGTGAACAAGGCAGGGGCTTCGCCGTGGTGGCTTCTGAAGTGCGCAACCTCGCCCAGCGCTCTGGTGCGGCCGCCAAGGAAATCAAGGGCCTGATCGACGACTCGGTGGGCAAGGTCGAAGCCGGCAGCCGGCAGGTGGCCGAGGCGGGTCGCACGATGGATGAGATCGTGGACAGCGTCAAGCGCGTGACCGACATCATGGGCGAGATCACGGCCGCCAGCCAGGAGCAGAGCACCGGCATCGAGCAGGTGAACCAGGCCATCGCGCAGATGGACCAGGTGACGCAGCAGAACGCGGCACTGGTCGAAGAAGCCGCGGCTGCGGCGCAGTCGATGCAGGAGCAGGCCGCAAGCCTGGTGGAAGCGGTGAGCGTGTTCAGGCTGGACAGCAACGCCGCAATCCGCCCGCTCGCGCAAGTGCACGCGAAGCTGCAGCCGGCACTGCCGTCACGCAAGGCCATGCCCGCGCTGAAGGGCCCGGCCCGGGCCGCAGCGGAAGCCAAGTCCCCTCCCAGGCTGGCCGCAGCCCACGCCTCGTCGGGCGACTGGACCGAGTTCTAAAGAGTTCCAACGACTTTCAACGTCTTTCAGGAGGGAAAAAATGAAATGGTTCCAAGGGCTTCCTGTCGCCATCAAGCTGGTTCTCAGCTTTCTCGTCGTCGCGGCGGTGGGTGCGGGGGTGAGCGGCCTGGGCATCTTCCACATGGGGCGCATCAATGCCTCGACCGAGAGCCTCTACAACAAAGATCTGCGCGCCATCAAGGCGGTGCAGGCGGCCAACATCCAACTGCTCGATGCCAGCCGCGCGCAGATGGGCCTGCTGTCGGCGGGCACCAAGGGCGAGCGCAACGTCGGCTTCAAGGAACTGAAGGAAGCCGTGGCGGCGCTCGAGTCCAATGTGGCCGATGTGAAGCCGCTGCTCGAGCAGACAACCGAGGGACGCGAACTCCACGAGCAGTACCAGAAGCTGATGCCGCCGCTGAAGAAGCACCTGGGCGACTTCGCGGACCTGATCGCGAGGCAGACGCTGGACAGCTCGCAATTCGAAGGCAACGTGCCCGAAGAAAGCGCGTTGCTGCTGAAGGAATCGCGCGCTCTTGAAAAGGTGCTGCAGAACATGGTTGCGTTCAGCGACCAGCAGGCTCGCGCCAGCATGGAAGACGCCGCTGGCACGTTCAAGCAATCGCGGCTCCTGATGCTGCTGCTGGCACTGGCCGGCGTTGCCATCAGCCTGGGGCTCGGTGTGGTGGTGGCGCGGCTCCTGGCGGGCCAACTGGGCGGCGAACCAGGCTACGCGGCCGATGTGGTCGGCCGCATCGCCAGCGGCGACCTGACGGAAAGCGTGCAGGCCCGCACGGCTCGCAGCGGCAGCCTGTTGTTCTCCATCAAACGGATGCAGGACCAGTTGACCGACGTCGTCGTGCGGATCAAGACATCGAGCGACGCCATTGCGACCGCCTCGGGCCAGATTGCCGCAGGTAATCAAGATTTGTCTTCGCGCACCGAAGAGCAAGCCAGCTCGCTCGAACAGACGGCTGCCTCGATGGAAGAACTCACGAGCACCGTCAAGCAGAACGCCGACAACGCCCGCCAAGCCAACCAACTCGCGCTCTCGGCCTCCGAAGTGGCCGTCAAGGGCGGCAACGTCGTCGGCCAGGTGGTTGACACCATGGCCTCGATCAATGCCTCGTCCAAGAAGATCGTCGACATCATCGGCGTGATCGACGGCATCGCGTTCCAGACCAACATCCTGGCGCTCAACGCCGCGGTGGAAGCTGCGCGTGCCGGCGAGCAGGGCCGCGGCTTTGCCGTGGTGGCCGCAGAAGTGCGCAGCCTGGCACAGCGCTCGGGCGCAGCCGCCAAGGAAATCAAGGGCCTGATCGACGACTCCGTGGGCAAGGTCGACGTGGGCAGCACCCTGGTGGGCGAAGCCGGCAAGACGATGGAAGAGATCGTGGGCAGTGTGAAGCGCGTGACCGACATCATCGGCGAGATCACAGCCGCGAGCCAGGAGCAGAGCACGGGCATCGAGCAGGTGAACCAGGCCATCGCGCAGATGGACCAGGTGACGCAGCAGAACGCGGCCTTGGTCGAAGAAGCGGCGGCCGCAGCGCAGTCGATGCAGGAGCAGGCCGCCAGCCTCGTGGAGGCGGTGAGCGTGTTCAGGCTCGAAGCTGGCGCGCATGGTGACCATGCCACCCGCGTCGAACCTTCGCACATGCCCGAGGCGCCTGCCCGGCCGTTCGCGAACTTGCGCAAGAAGGAGGCCATTGCCTCCACACCTCCCCTGGCCCTGGCCCGCGGCACCGCGGGCGACTGGACCGAGTTTTAACCACACCTCGACAGGAGGCCCCTGATGAACGCAGCAGCCACGGATTCGTCCGAGCCACAGCGCCCCTTTGTCTCGTTGGCGCGCACGCTGACCGTCAGGGTCACCATTGCCATTTTTGCGGTCACGTTGTTTCTCCTGGGCGTGTTCTACGTCACCGGCTCTGCGCAGCAGCAGCACAGCGCCTCGCAGTACGCCAATGCCAAGGCCGAAGCCATCGCCCGCTCGCTGGACATCTTCGACCGCACCATGCAGATGACCGCGGAGAACGCATACGGCGTTTTCCGGCGCCAGTTTGCGGGCACTTTCACGGTCGAAGATGCGGCGCAGGGTGTTGTGAGCAGCTTCGGGGTGGCAATCAACGGAGGCAGCACCGCAGAGGTGGATGCGTTCGCACGCGACTTTCCCGGCGCCAATGCCACCGTGTTCGTGGCCCAGGGCGAAGACTTCCGCCGCGTGGCCACGTCGGTCAAGAAGGAAAACGGCGAGCGCGCGATCGGCACGCTGCTCGACCGCAAGAGCGCCGCGTACGCGTTGCTTCGCTCCGGCAAGCGGTTCGTCGGCCGCGTCACGCTGTTCGGGCGGCCCTACATCACGGTCTACGACCCGGTGCGCGATGCCGCGGGCAACGTGGTCGCGGTGCTCTACATCGGCCTGGACATCTCGCAGCAGCAGGCTTCTTTCGGCGAAGCCGTGGGCAAGACCCGCATCTTCGATACGGGCGGGCTCTATATCGTCGACCCGGGCGCCGACCCCGCCGCGGCGACCATCGTCTTCCACCCGACCGCGGCCGGGAAAAAACTTTCCGAGGGGCTCAAGGACGCCGAACTGGCGGATTGGATCGGCCGGCTGAAGAGCGACGACGCCACGTGGCTGGACGACGCGCCCGCGGTGCTTCTGCCCGCGCAGCAAGAAAAGCACTATGCATCCGTGAGCAAGAGCGAAGCCACCGGCTGGCTGGTGGTCGCGGAAGTTCCCGCTTCGGAAGTACTGGCCGAGCTCTACAGCGAGATGACCCTGCTCGGCGGCTTCATTGCGCTGGCTGCGGTGGTACTGGGTGCGGCGCTGATCATCTTTCTCCGGCGGACCGTGCGGCCCCTCAGTGTGTTGGGCGAGCACGTGCAGACCATCGGACAGGGCGATCTGTCGCGTCAGCTGAGCTCGAACCGCCGGGACGAGATTGGCGTCATCACGCGCGCCGTCGAATCGATGCGCGCCGGGCTGGCCAACGTGGTCGGCGGCGTGCGCACCGGCACCGATGCCATCGCCACCGCCTCGGGCCAGATCGCCGCAGGCAATCAAGATTTGTCTTCGCGCACCGAAGAGCAAGCCAGCTCGCTCGAAGAGACGGCCGCCTCGATGGAAGAGCTCACGAGCACCGTCAAGCAGAACGCGGACAACGCCCGCCAAGCCAACCAACTCGCGCTCTCGGCCTCCGAAGTGGCCATCAAGGGCGGCAACGTCGTGGGCCAGGTGGTCGACACCATGGCATCGATCAATGCGTCGTCCAAGAAGATCGTCGACATCATCGGCGTGATCGACGGCATCGCGTTCCAGACCAACATCCTGGCGCTGAACGCCGCGGTCGAAGCCGCGCGTGCGGGCGAGCAGGGCAGGGGCTTTGCCGTCGTCGCGTCCGAAGTCAGAAGCCTGGCGCAGCGCTCGGCCGCGGCCGCCAAGGAGATCAAAGGCCTGATCGACGACTCCGTCGGCAAGGTCGACGTGGGCAGTGCGCTGGTCGGCGAAGCCGGCAAGACGATGGAAGAGATCGTGAGCGGCGTCAAGCGCGTGGCGGACATCATCGGCGAGATCACGGCCGCCAGTCAGGAGCAGAGCACCGGCATCGAGCAGGTGAACCAGGCCATTGCGCAGATGGACCAGGTGACGCAGCAGAACGCGGCGCTGGTCGAAGAAGCGGCAGCGGCTGCCCAATCGATGCAGGAGCAGGCCGCCAGCCTGGTGAGCGCCGTGAGCGTGTTCCGGCTCGAGCCCTCTCTGAGCGAAGTCCGCGCCGCATCGATGGCGCCGAGCGCCTCGCGCCGCGAAGTCCGCGCGCTTGGCACCACGCACCAGGCGCTCGCCTAGCCCTGAACGCGAAGCGCGAAAGGCCTTCAACTTTCACGCGTCCTGCCGATAAACAAGCAACAGGTGCCCGAACGGGCGCCTTCCGTCCAAACAAAAGAAACGTTTTACAGGTAAAGCCTCATGTCGATGTTCTATACGGGCCTCTCGGGCCTGAGCGTGGCGCGAACCGCGCTCATGACCACGGCCCACAACACGGCCAACGTGTACACCACCGGCTACAACCGCCAGACGGCGCTGGTCTCTTCGCTCGGCGGCACGGTCACCGGCGCGGGCTTCGTGGGCAACGGCGCGCGCGTGACCACGGTGCAGCGCAGCTACGACCGCTACCTGACGGCCCAGCTCAACGGCGCCGAGGCGGCGGGCGCGGCGCTTGCGAGCTACGGTTCGCAGATCAGCCGCATCGATTCGCTGCTGGCCGACAAGACCGCAGGCCTCACACCGCTGATGCAGAGCTTTTTCGCCAGCGTGCAGGACGTGGCCAACACGCCGGCCGACCCGGCCGCGCGCCAGCAGCTCATCAGCGCGGCGCAGTCGCTGGCCAACAAGTTCCGCTCCACCGACCAGTACCTCACCGACCTGAACAGCTCGGTCAACGAGCAGATCGAAGGCAGCGCCGCCAAGATCAACACCTACGCCACGCAGATCGCGAGCCTCAACCAGCAGATCAGCCAGCTCAGCGCCATGGCCGGCGGCCAGCCGCCCAACGACCTGATGGACCAGCGCGACCAGCTGGTGAGCGATCTCGGCAAGATCGTCGACGTCAAGGTGATGGAGCAGGACAGCGGCCAGTACAACGTCTTCATCGGCAACGGCCAGACGCTGGTGCTGGGCGACCGCGCCGCAAAGATGCAGTCCGTGCAGTCCGCCGCCGATCCCACGCGCCAGTCGATGGCACTGGTCGGCCTGACCGGCACGGTCTCCGAACTCAACGACAACGTGCTCACCGGCGGTTCGCTCGGCGGGCTGCTGGCGTTCCGTTCCGAAACGCTCACCAGCACGCAGAACGCCGTCGGCCGCCTCGCAATGGCCTTGGCCAGCGAGTTCAACGACCAGCACAAGCTTGGCGTGGACCTGAACGGCGCGCTTGGCACGAACTTCTTCTCCGAGGCCGTGCCCGGCGTGTTCTCCCATGCAAAGAACGCCGGCAACATGGTGCTCGGCGCCAGCGTGACCGACACCTCGCAGCTCTCGACCAGTGACTATTCGGTGCAGGTGAAAGACGTGGCCGGCACGCTCACCTACACCGTCACGCGCCTGTCCGACAAGCAGGTGATGGGCGACTACACCGCGTTCCCGGCCAGCTTCGACGGCGTGAGCCTCTCGGTGGCCAGCGGCACCGCGCAGGCGGGCGACTCGTTCCTGGTGCAACCCACGCGCACCGGTGCGCGCGACATGGACGTGCTGGTGCGCGAAACGGCCAAGGTGGCCGCCGCCTCGCCGATCGTCACCGGCAAGACGGTCGGCAACAAGGGCACGGGCGCCCTGAGCCCCGCCGTCGTCAACGCAGGCTACCTGGCCGCGCCGCTCGCCGCAACGGTCACGCTCGCCTACGACGCGGGCGGCAATACGCTGTCGGGCTTTCCGGCGACCTCGCCCGTCACGGTGACGCTGGCCGACGGCACCTCCACCACCTACGCTGCAGGCACGGCCGTGCCTTACACCGCGGGTGCCGCCATCAGCTTCGACGGCATCGAGGTCAAGCTCACGGGCGCACCCGCGCAGGGCGACACCTTCACCATCGGCAAGAACGTGGCCGGCGTGTCGGACGGCAGCAATGCGCTCAAGCTCGGCGCGCTGCAGCGCAAGAACGCCATGGACGGCGGCACCTCCACCTTCAATGGCGCCTTCGCCAAGCTGGTGAGCGAGGTGGGCAACCGCTCCATGGAGATCCGCGTGGCAACGCAGACACAAGACAGCGTGACGGGCCAGATCCGCGCGAGCCGCGATTCGATTTCGGGCGTGAACCAGGACGAGGAAACCGCCAACCTGCTGATGTACCAGCAGATGTACCAGGCCAACGCCAAGGTGATCCAGACCGCATCGACCATGTTCGACGCCATTCTGGGCATCCGCGGCTGATCCGGCCCTCGCTTTTTACAGAACAGATTTCAGGAGTCGAGATGCGCATCAGCACCCAATCCTTCTACGCCCAGAGCATGAACGCCCTGGGTTCGCAGCAGCAGCAGCTGTTCCGCATTCAGCAGCAGCTTGCCGCTGGCACCAAGTTCCTGACCCCGGCCGACGATCCGGTAGCGGCTGCGCGCGCTCTGGGCGTCAGCCAGTCGATGGCCGAGTCGGCCCAGTACGCCAGCAGCCGCAGCCGCGCGATGCTCTCTCTCTCGCAAGAGGAAACCGCGCTGAAGTCGGCCACCTCGATCATGCAGAACATGAAGACGCTGGCCGTGCAGGCAGGCAACGGCACGCTGTCGGACGCCGACCGCGCCTCGCTGGCCACCACGCTGCAGAGCAACCTGGACCAGCTGGTGAACGTGGCCAACGCCGACGACGGCAACGGCCAGTTCCTGTTTGCCGGCTTCAAGAGCGGCAGCCCGCCTTTCGTGGCCGACGCCAGCGGCGGCATCCAGTACATGGGCGACCAGGGCCAGCGCCTCATGCAGATCGACGTGTCGCGCCAGATGTCGACCACCGACGACGGCCGCAGCGTGTTCCAGTCGGTGCAGGGCGGTGCGGGCTACGTGAGCTCGGCCGGCGCAGCCAACACCGGCTCGGGCGTGTTCGGCCCGGTGGGCCTGACCGATGCGACCGCCGCCAACTACGGCAAGGACTTCACGATCAGCTTCGCGGCCGGCAACTACACCGTCACCACGCAGGACACGCCGCCCGCGGTCGCCGCATCGGGCCCCTACGTGCCCGACACACCCATCTCGTTCGGCGGCCTGCAGATCAAGATGAGCGGCACCCCGGCCGACGGCGACACCTTCCAGGTGGCCACGGCGCGCAATGCCGGCACCGACGTGTTCGCCGCCATCGGCGACATGATCACCGCACTGAAGAAGCCGCTGGCCGGCGGCGGCGATGCGGCCCAGGCCGAGCTGCTCAACGCACTCAGCACCTTCAACGTGAAGATCACCAACGCGCACGACAACGTGCTCACGGTCACCTCGTCGATCGGCTCGCGCATGAACGAGATCGATGCGCTCAACACAGGCGGCGCCTCGCGCTTCCTGATCGACAAGGGCTACCTGTCGGAACTGGTGGACCTGGACCCGGCCAGCGCCATTTCGGAATACCTGCAGCGCGAAACCTCGCTCAAGGCAACGCAGCAGACCTTTGCGCGGCTGCACAGCATTGCGCTGTTCAACTATCTGTGATGAAGAGCGGGGCGGCCTTGGCTGCCCCTCAGGGCCGCAAGGTTTGCGTGAGCTGGAGCACCGAAGAAAGCCCCGCGGCAAAGCGTGGCTCCAGGAACGCGCCGAACTGCGGCATGAGCAGATGCATCATGCCGATACCCGCTAGCAGCGTGAGCGGAAAGCCGACCGCAAAAATGCTGAACTGCGGCGAGGCCCGGTTCAAAATGCCCATTGCAAGGTTCAGCGTGAGCAGCGCGGTCACCAGCGGCAGCGCCAGCATGAAGCCGTTGATGAAGATCTGCCCGCCGCCCAGCACCAGGAACATCCAGCCTTGTGCCGCCAATGGCGCATCGGCAATCGGCAGCGTGCTGAAGCTTTCGGCCAGGCCGGCCACCATCAGCAGATGGCCGTCCACCGCCAGAAAAAGCAGGATGGCCAGCATGTGCATCAGCCGCGCGACCACCATCGTCGCGCCGCCGGCCATCGGGTCGAAAAATGAAGCGAAGGAAAGGCCCATCTGCAGGCCGATGTATTCGCCCGCGGCCAGCACGGCGGCAAACACCATGCGCATCGTGAAGCCGATGGCGGCGCCGATGAGCACCTGCTGCAGGATGATCCAGATGCCTCCGGCGGAAACCACCGGCACCGGCGGCATGGGCCCGAGCGTCGGCGCAATGGCAATGGTCAGCAAGGCCGCAATGGCCACCTTGAGCTGGCGCGAAACACCGGGCTCGCCGAACACCGGCGCGGTGCTGACCAGTGCCAGCATGCGCACGAACGGCCAAAGAAAGGCCGTCAGCCAGGCGGTGAGCTCCGCCGACGTGACGGAGAAGATGGCGGGCATCGCGCGCGTGCCCTCAGGCTACCAGCTGCGGAATGCTCGAGAACAGCGTGCGGATGTAGTCGAGCATCTGCGCCAGCATCCACGGGCCGGCAATGACCAGCACCGCGCACACGGCCAGCAGCTTGGGAATGAACGACAGCGTGGCTTCGTTGATCTGCGTGGCCGCCTGGAAGATGCTGATGATCAGGCCGACCACCAGCGCCACCAGCAGCATGGGCGCGCCGAGCAGCAGGGAGACGTGGATTGCCTGGCTGCCCAGGGACATGACGGATTCGGGTGTCATTCCGGACCTCTAAAGATAAAAGCTTTGGGCCAACGCACCGATCAGCAACTGCCAGCCGTCGGCCATGACGAACAGCATCAGCTTGAACGGCAATGCAATGGAGGCGGGCGGCACCATCATCATGCCCATGGACATCAGCACGCTGGCTACCACCAGGTCGATGATGAGAAACGGTATGAAGATGGTGAAGCCGATCTGGAACGCCGTTTTCAGTTCGCTGATCACAAAAGCGGGAAGCAGGATGCGCAGCGGCACTTCTTCCGGCCCTTGCATGTCGGGAATCTTCGCGAGCCTGGCGAACAGGGCCAGGTCGTTCTCGCGGGTCTGCTTGAGCATGAAGGACTTGAAGGGCGCAATGCCTTTCTCCAGCGCCTTCTCCGCCGAAATCTTGTTCTCGGAAAACGGCTTGTAGGCGTCGTTGTAGACCTTGTCGAACACAGGCGACATCACGAAGAAAGTCAGGAAGAGCGACAGGCCCACCAGAATCTGGTTGGGCGGCGAAGACTGCGTGCCGATGGCGGTGCGCAGCAGGCCCAGCACGATGAGGATGCGGGTGAAGCTCGTCATGCTCAGCAGCAGCGCCGGCAAGAACGTGAGCGAGGTGAGCAGCACCAGCGTCTGCACGCTGAGCGACCAGGTCTGGCTGCCGCCAGGGCCGGGCGAGCTGGTCAGGCCGGGCAGGCCCTGCGTCCATGCCGTCATCGGCAGCGCAAGGGCGAGCAGGGTCAGCACGACGCTGCGAAAGCGCCGTTGGGAAGCAATGCGAATCATGGGTTCGGCCGCTGCCTGAGTCCGAGGGAGTCGCGCAGTTTTTGAGCAAAGAGGCCTGCTGCGCCGGCAAGGCGTGGATCCGGCACGGAGGCCGTTGCGCCCAGGGTTGCGGGCACCGCCTGTGCCGGCATCGAATGCAGCGTGTTGACCTGGCTCGATGTAACGCCCAGCACCAGCCAGGTGGCGCCAACCTCTACCACCACCACGCGTTCGCGCTGGCCGACCATGGCGCTCGAAACCACCTTCACGAACTGGCCGCCGCCCAGGCGCTGCAGTCCGAAGCGGCGCGCCGCCCAGGCGCACAGGAAGATGAGGCCCAGCACCGCGAACATGCCGAAGCCGGCCTGCAGCAGGCTGGATGCGCCGACCGCCGGGGCCGTTTCGACGGGCGAAGGCACCGTCGGCAGTGCGGCATGGGCGGCGTGCGCGGCCAGGCTGCATGCCGCGGCCGCAATCGATGCGGCAACGCGCCGCAACCGCCTGGCAGGCCTTGCAAGAAGGGTCATGACCGGCCGAGCTTCTGCATGCGTTCGGAGGGCGTGACGATGTCGGTCAGGCGAATGCCGTACTTCTCGTTCACCACGACCACTTCGCCTTGCGCAATCAGGTAGCCGTTGATCAGCACGTCCAGCGGTTGGCCGGCCAGGCCGTCCAGCTCCACCACCGAGCCCTGCGACAGCTGCAGCAGGCTCTTGATGGTGATGCGGGTGCGGCCGAGTTCGGCCGTCAGCTGCACCGGCACATCGAGGATGCGTTCCACGTCCACCGGCGAACCGGAAGCGGACGGTGCCGGCTGCAGCGGCTGGAAGACGCGGCTGCCCGCGGGGGCGGCAGCGGGCGCGGGCGCAAAGGCAGGGGCCGGCGCAGGTGCCGGGGCGGGTGCAGGAGCGGGGGCGGGAGCGGAAGCCGCGGTCTGCTCGGCCAGCGCGCTGGCCCAGTCGTCCGCATCGCTGGAGGATGGGGTGTTGTCAGTCATGTTCGTTCTTCAGATCGCTGTCTTGGTGGGAGATCATCTGCAGCACGCGCAGGGCATAGCGTTCGTTCGATACGCCGTAGCCGCACTCCATCACCGGAATGCCGTCCACCCGTGCGGTGATCGACTCGGGAAGTTCAATGGGCAGCACGTCGCCCGCCTGCAGCTTGAGGACCTCGCCGATGGTCGAGGGCAAGGTAATGAATTCGGCGCTGAGCTCCACGTCGGCGCTCTGCATCTGCTGCGACATCTGCCGCACCCAGCGCTTGTCGACCTCAATCTCGTCCTGCACCGGGTTGGAAAGCAGGTCGCGGATCGGCTCGATCATCGAATAGGGAATGCACACGTGCAGGAAGCCGCCCACGGGGCCGAACTCGATCTGCAGCGTGGTGTTGATCACCACCTCGTTCGGCGCGACGATATTGGCCAGCTTGCCGTGCATTTCGGCGCGCACATAGTCGAAGCTCAGCGGAAACACCGGCTGCCAGGCGTCTGCATAGCACTGCAGCGTGAGGTTCAGCAGGCGCTTGATGATGCGCTGCTCGGTGCGCGTGAAGTCGCGCCCCTCGACACGCACGTGATAGCGCCCGTCGCTGCCAAAGAGGTTGTCGACCACCAGGAACACCAGCTTCGGATCGAACACGAAGAGGGCCGTGCCGCGCAGCGGCTTCATGTGCAGCATGTTGATGTTGGCGGGCACCGGCAGGTGCCGCACGAACTCGCCGTACTGCTGGATGTGCACCGGCCCGACGGAAATGTCGGGGCTGCGGCGCATGAAGTTCAGCAGCGAGCTGCGCAGGTGGCGGGCAAAGCGCTCGTTGATGACCTCCAGCGTGTGCATGCGGCTGCGCACCACGCGGTCGGGCGCGCCGAGGTCGTACACCGGCAGGCCGTCCGACCTTGGGGCAGCGCCTTCGCTTTGCTCGGGGCTGCCTCCGGTGACGCCCTGCAGCAGCGCGTCGACTTCGTCTTGGGAGAGCACCTGTTCATAGGCCATGAATCGCCGGTCCGGAAAAAGATTTACTGCACCATGAAGGTGTTGAAGGAAACGCTGCCGATCTCCTGCGGGGGAAAGCCTGCAGCCAGCGGGCGGCTCAGCTCGAGGCGGATTTCCTCGGCCAGCCGGGCCCTGTCCTCGGTGGTCACCAGCGACTCGGGCGGGCGGTTCGACAGCAGCAGCAGAAGCCGGCTGCGCACCTCGGGCATGTACTCGACGACATGCGCCTTGGCCTGCTCGTTGCGCACCTTGAGGGCCATGCCCACGTGCAGGAAGCGCGCGCGGCCTTCGGACTGCACGTTCACGGTCAAGGGATCGAGCGTCACGAAGATCGGCTTGTCGGGCACGAGCGCCGGAGCGGCCGATTCGGCGGGAGCGCGCTGGCTCATCAGGTAATAGCCGCCACCGCCGGCAAGAATGCAGACCAGCACAGCGACCGGAATCACGATCTTCAGCTTCGAGGAGCGAGGCGCGGCCGCAGGGGGAGCGAGTGCGGCAGAAGGACTGGTAGCCATATTTGAAACTGCGAAAACAATGTCTGGTTGGGACTATTCTTTGCCAGGTGCCCGGCAAACGAAGGGCTGATCAAGCGCGGGAAAAGGCCTCAGATCCCGCGTTCGTCTCATGCGAAGGTGTCTACGCCGGCGCCGGATGTGCGCGGTGCGGCGGGCGGCAGGCTGCCGTGCAGCGGCTCGGCGAGGGCAGCGGCGTCCGCCCGGCCGGGCGCCGGGTACTGCGGCTGCCGGGCCGAACCCTGCTGCTGCTGGGCTTGCTGGTCGAAGGCGCCGCCCTGGCCGGCAAAACGATGCGCCTCCGCACCCACCGAGGCCTGGCCCAGGCTGATGCCTTGTTCCGCAAGGCTCGCGCGCAATTGCGGCAGCGCCGCCTCCACGGCCTTGCGCACGCTTTCATGGGCCGAGACGAACATGGCCTGCGCCTGGTTGTCTCCCATCGAGAGCGTTACCTTCAGCGGGCCGAGGCCGGCCGGGTTCAGGTTCAGTTCGGCAACCTGCGCGCCGGCCGCGTTCATGCGCAGCATCTGGTGGCCGAGGGCCGGGCCCCATTCGTCGGAGCCTACGGGCGGCGCCACGTTCAGTACCGGTGCCTGGCTGGCATTGGCGGGCAGGTTTGCGCGGTCGGCCGCGGCGGTGGCGAAAGTCATCCCTTGCGGCAGGGTAAACGGATCGGCTGAGTTGCCCGTTGCGGCGCCGAGGTCGGGCTTGTCGGCTGCGAGCATTGCGGCTGCTGATGCCGATAGCGCCTCGTCGGCAGCCGGAGAAGCGGCAGCCGCCTTGGCCGCCTCAGAAGCAATTGCGGTGACGGTGGCGGCGGTCGCATCGCCGGACGGTGCCGTGGCGGCGACCGGCACTATGCCCGCCGCTGCAGCGGCATCTGCCGCTGGCAGCGCTGGGCTTGTCGGCAATTGGTCAACAGGCGGAACGGTGACCGTTTCGGCACGGCCCTTGTTCTTGGGCTGTGCAATTTCCGACGCCAGGGCTTGGGCATCGCGCGGCAGCGCGGCCGTTGCCGGGGTTTCGCCCTCGATCCCTTCGGCGTCAGTCGCATCGCCGGGCAGTGCGGCCGCGGCAGCGTCGGCGGGCAGGGCCGCAACGGCTGCTTCGGCAGTCGAGAGGCTTTGCGCGCCTTCCGGCAGGTTGGCCGCCACGGTTGCGCCACCCGGGAGCGCCGAGGCCGCCGCGGGCGATGAAGCCAACGGGGTCATGGTCGGTGCAAAAAATGCCACCGGCAGCTCGATGGTTAGGTCGTCCTTGCGGTCGCCGGCGCGAGAGGGTTTCTGCCGTGCCTTGCCTTCGAGCGCGGGCGACGCGGAATCTTCCTGGGCCTGCTGCGATTGGCCGGCGCCGCGCGAGCGGGTAAGCACCGCATTGAAGCTGCGGCCGTCGGCCTCCTCGGCGTTGCGACCGCGCGGGCCGGAAGCCGTCGAAGAGGCCGAAGCGCCGGCTGCATTCGGCGCGAAGGAAGGAGCGATGAAGGTGGGCATGGCGGTTCTTCAGGAAAACGTCAGGGTGTCGGTCGGGAGGCGCGGTCGAAGAACTTGCGTGCCGCGCGTTCGTCGCTGTCGCGTTGCTCGCGCCGGGCGCCGACCACGAGCTCTTGCCGACGCATGCGTTCGGCCAGCGCGTCGAAGGAGTTGAGGCGGCGCTTGTGGTGCTGCCATTCGTTGCGGCCGATGTCCAGCCGGCTGGCAGCCTGCGCGACGATGGCCTGCTGCTGCTGGATGGCGCCGTCAAGCGTGCCGAGAAAGTTGCGGTAGTTGTGCCACTGCGCCGAGGGCAGGCCGTTCTGCATCAGCACGTGCAACTGGTCGCTGTAGTCCTGGCGGTATTGCAGCAGCAGCTCCAGCTTCTGCGCGGCGCTGACTTGCGCGTTCTGCAGCAGGCCGAGCTGCCGCGCCGCATCGTCGGTCTTGTTGCGGGCGAGGTCGGTGAGCGTGTCGAGCGGAAGTTTGTGCGGCATGGCGGCTCCGTGGTGGTTGTGGCTCAGGCAGGCTCGAACAGGCCGCCCATGCGGGCGATCGAGGTTTGGTAGTCGCAGCGTTCTTCCATCGATTGCTGCAGGAAGGCCTCGATGCGCGGGTACAGCGCAATGGCCTGGTCGAGCTGCGGATCGTGGCCGGCCGCATACGCGCCGACGCTGATCAGGTCGCGGTTGCGCTGGTAGCGCGAGAGCGCCTGCTTGAAGCGGCGCACGGTGTCGAACTGCGAAGGCTCGATCAGCGCGGTCATCGCGCGGCTGATGGACGCCTCGATGTCGATGGCCGGGTAGTGGCCCGCCTCGGCGAGCGTGCGCGAGAGCACCACGTGCCCGTCCAGGATGGCGCGCGCCGAGTCGGCAATCGGGTCTTGCTGGTCGTCGCCTTCGGACAGCACGGTGTAGAACGCCGTGATCGAGCCGCCCCGCCCATTGGCGTCGCGCGATCCGTTTCCGGCCCGTTCGACCAGCGCCGGCAGCTTGGCGAACACGGAGGGCGGATAGCCCTTGGTGGCCGGCGGCTCGCCGACGGCGAGCGCAATCTCGCGCTGCGCCATGGCATAGCGCGTGAGCGAATCCATGATGAGCAGCACGTCGCGGCCCTGGTCGCGAAAGTATTCGGCCAGGCAGGTGGCATAGGCCGCGCCCTGCAGGCGCAGCAGCGGCGAGTTGTCGGCCGGTGCGGCCACCACCACGGCGCGGGCCAGGCCCTCTTCGCCGAGCGTGTTCTCGATGAAATCCTTCACCTCGCGGCCGCGTTCGCCGATCAGGCCGACCACGATGACCTCGGCGCTGGTGTAGCGCGCCATCATGCCCAGCAGCACGCTCTTGCCCACGCCGGAGCCTGCAAACAGGCCCATGCGCTGGCCGCGGCCCACCGTGAGCATGGCGTTGATGGCGCGTACGCCGACGTCGAGCACCGAATCGATCGGCGCGCGCGCAAGCGGGTTCATCGGCGGCGAGCTCAGCGGCACGCGGCGGCTCACGTCGAGGGGGCCGAGCCCGTCCAGCGGCCGGCCGGCGGCATCGACCACGCGGCCGAGCATGCCTTCGCCCACCGGCAGCCGCTTGGTATGCGCATCGCCCGAGCTGCCGCTGGCACTTGCCTGCACCGGTCCGGGCCGCGCGAACACGCGGGCGCCCGGCAGCAGGCCGGCCACTTCGCTTTGCGGCATGAGAAACAGGCGGTCGCCGGCAAAGCCGACCACTTCGGCCTCCGCATGGCGCTGCGGGTAGCCGGGCGGCAATTCGATCAGGCAGTCGCTGCCGACCGGCAACTGCAGGCCCACGGCCTCCAGCACCAGGCCGACGGCGCGCGTCAGCCGGCCCGAGGTGGCAATGGTCGAGCAAAGACCGACGTCTTGGCGGGCTTGCGCGAGCGTGTCCAGCCAGGACTTGAGGTGCGGGTTGGCGACAGGCGTGGAAGGTGCTGCGGCTTGTGCTGTTGCGGACATCGTCTTCAGCCTTCCGCCGCGTCGCTGCCGCTCGGCGAGAACGCATCGATCACGCGCTTCCAGCGGTTTTGCAGGCTCGCGTCCACTTCGCCGCTTGCGGAGCGCACTCGGCAGCCGCCGCGGGCCAGGGTGTCGTCGGCGCGCACTTGCCAGCCGGCGGCCTGCAGTTCATTGCCGAGGCTGTTCTTGACCAGCGCCAGGTCGTCCGGGTGCAGCAGCAGGCGCGGCTCGCCCTGCAGGGCGGGCTCGGCGTGCAGCAGGTCTTGCACCAGCGCAAGCACCCACTCGGGTTCGGTGCGCAGCGTGCGATGGATCACCTGGCGCGCAACATCGAATGCGAGCGCCGTCACGGCATCGGCCAGTTCGCGTTCAGCGCTGCGCAACGCGGCGGGCAGCGCAGCGGCCAGCGCGCGCAGTTGCTCGGCGTGCGCGCTGGCACCAGCCAAGCCCGCGGCCAAGCCTTCAGCATGGCCTTCGGCATGGCCCTGCGCCCAGCCTTCGCGGCGGCCTTCGGCCTCACCGGTGGCGCGCGCTTCCAGCCGCAGGCGCTCGAGCTCGGCTTCGCGAGCCAATGCTGCGGGGTCTACCCGGGGAGCCGCGGCTGCTTCGGCGGGCGCACCCGCTGCGAGCCTGTCTTCGTCGAGCGAGTTCATCTCCCAGCGCTGCCAGGCGGAAAGGCGGGGCCTTGCAGCCACTGGCGGCGTGCTCTGCCGAGCGCGGGACGCAAACGATTGGTTGGCCAACGTCATCTCATCGACTCCCCGCGTTGCCGCGCTTACCGCGAAATTGGACTTGCAACATGGTTTCAGACGAAGTCATCGGTGCCGGGCGTGGAGATGACGATTTCGCCGGCATCGGCCAGGCGGCGCACCACCTGGAGAATGGCCTTCTGTTCGGTCTCGACCTGCGACACCCGCACCGGGCCGCGCAGTTCGATGTCTTCGCGCAGCGTTTCCGCGGCGCGCTGCGACATGTTCTTGAGGAACTTCTCCCGCAGCTCGGGTGCCGAGCCCTTGAGCGCCACGATGAGCGAATCGGATTCGATGTCCTTGAGCAGGCGCTGGATGAAGCGGTCTTCCAGGTCGAGCAGGTTCTCGAACACGAACATCTCTTCGAGAATGCGCTGGGCCAGCGCGTCGTCGTGCTCGCGCACATGGGCAATCGCGCCTTCTTCCTGCGCGCTGTTCATCAGGTTGACGATTTCCGCCGCCGTGCGCACGCCGCCCAGGCGGCTGCGCTTCAGGCCTTCGCCCGAGAGCATTTCGGTCAGCACGTCGGTCAGCTCGGCCAGCGCGGCGGGCTGCACGCCGCCGAAGGTGGCCACGCGCAGGATCACGTCGTGGCGCAGGCGCTCCGGCAGTTTCTCGAGCACTTCCGACGCCTTCTTGCGGTCCAGGTGGATCAGCAGCGTGGCAAGGATCTGCGGGTGTTCGTCGCGGATGAGCTCCACCACTTCACCGGCTTCCAGGTCGTTCAGCCGCTCGATGCCGCCGTGCGGCTGCTCGGGCTGGAGGATGTCTTCGAGCAGGTTGCTTGCGCGGTCGTCGCCGAGCGCCTTGCGCAGCACCGCGCGGATGTAGCTGCCCGAGCCCAGGTGCAGTGCGGACAGCTGCTCGGTCTCCATGCGGAACTCGGCCAGCACGGCCGCCAGCTCGTCCTTGGAGACCTGGCTCAGCTTGGCCATTGCCGCGCCCAGGGCCTGCACTTCAGTGGCGGGCAGGTGGGCCAGCGTGGCCGCCGCGCGGTCCTCGCCGAGGGACATCAGCAGGATCGCGCTTTTTCGTGTGCCGGCATCGCTCATGTGTTCATCCAATGCTTGATCAACGTGGCCACCAGGCGCGGGTCCTGGTCAGCGGTTTCGTGTGCGTAGGCAAGGTCGGCCTTCTGGCGTTCGATCTCACGCGCCCTTGCGCTGACACGCGATGCGTTCGCTTCGTCGTCGCCGCCTGCCTCTGCGGTGGCGGCGGAGCCGGTTGGCGCAGCGGCGGCCGGGGGCGCCGGCGGCGCGAGGTGCTTGCGCAGCAGCGGCCGCAGCACCGCGAACCAGGCGAACAGGGCCAGGAAGGCGAGCAGCACGTACTGTCCGATCGTCTTGGCAAGCCCCAGGTTGGCCGGGTCGCGCCAGAAGGGCAGCTCGGGTCCGGCCTGGCCGTCTTCGCCGTCGCGGGTGAAGGCGCTGTTGACCACGTTGAGCGAGTCGCCGCGCTCCTGGCTGAAGCCCATTGCCTCCTTGGCCAGGTTGCGGATCTGCTCGATCTCGGCCGGCGTGAGCGCGCGCTGCACGAGCTTGCCGCTCGCGTCCGGCGCGCTGCGGTGGTTGACCACCACCGCCACCGACAGCCGCTTGACGCCGCCCGCGCCCTGCTGCACGTGGCGGATCGAGCGGTCCAGCTCGTAGTTGGTCGTCACATCCTTGCGCGCGCTGCCCGGCGCCGAGCCGGCGGTGGTTGCGGTGCCCGTCGCGGCCGTTGCACCAGGTGCACCCGCTGCACCTGGTGTGGCATTGGGCGCCGGCGGCGCGCTGATGGGCGCGTTCGGCGTTTGCGGCGGCTGGTTCGACAGCGCACCCGGAATGCCGCCCGGCGGCGTGGCGCCTTGCTGCGTCGATTCGCTCGACTGCTGGCTGCGGATCGCCGCGTTGCGGGGGTCCTGGTTCGGCTTGTAGCTTTCTTCGGTGCGCTCGACCACGGAGAAGTCGATGTCTGCGGCGACCTGCGCACGCACGTTGGTTGCGCCAAGAATCGGCTGCAGGATGGCTTCGATGCGGCGGATGTAGCCCTGCTCGATTTCCTGCGCATATTTGAGTTGGCTCACGTCCAGCCCGCGCGCGCCGGCGTTGGCGGCCGACAGCAGGTTGCCGTGCTGGTCGACCACGGTCACGCTCTTGGCGCTCAGTTCGGGCACGCTGCTCGAAACCATGTGCACGATGGCGCTGACCTGGCCTTCGTCGATGCTGCGGCCGCGGTGCAGCGTGAGCACCACCGAGGCCGAAGGCTTCTTCTGGTCGCGCACGAAGAGCGAGGGCTTGGGCAGCGCCAGGTGGATGCGCGCCGATTCGACCGAGCCGATCGATTCGATGGAGCGCGCAAGCTCGCCTTCCAGGCCGCGCTGGTAGTTGACCTGTTCGGCGAAGTGGCTGGTGCCGAACTTCTGGTTGTCCAGCAGTTCGAAGCCGACGCCGCCGCCCTTGGGCAAGCCCTGGGAGGCAAGCTTCAGGCGCACTTCGGGCACCTTGTCGCTGGCGATCAGGATCGCGCCGCCGCCTTCGGCGAACTTGTACGGCACGTTCATCTGCTGCAGCGACGCAATGATGGCGCCGCCGTCGCGGTCGGACACATTGGTATAGAGCACGCCGTAGTCCGGACCGCGGCTCCAGAGCAGGAACGCGGCGGCGGCGGCGACGATCGCGGCGGCGCCGACGATCAGGGGCAGTTTCGGTTGTGCGCGCAGGCGGTCCGCAAATG
This sequence comes from Variovorax paradoxus, assembly GCF_009755665.1. NCBI lineage: Bacteria > Pseudomonadati > Pseudomonadota > Betaproteobacteria > Burkholderiales > Comamonadaceae > Variovorax > Variovorax paradoxus. The sequence continues at coordinate 4,551,963 of NZ_CP046622.1, read as the reverse complement.
CGGAACCGGGCGACGGCATGGCGCCCGCGGGCGCCGCCGAACTCATTGGAAAACCTCCGCCCTGCGGGCTGCGGTATTCGCCTTGGGAGCGGCCCGGCGGCTCATGCGAGTACCCCGGTCACGGCCAGGAGCACCGGGCGGCGCGGGGTCATGGTGAGGGGCTGGAGGCTTCGATGTTCTGGAGTCATGCCGGTGGGCTGTGGTGTCGTCAGCGGGCTTGGGGATCGGCGTTGATTCTCAGCAGGCGCGCCATATTCGATTGGTCGAACAACTGGGGGTTTTGCCGTCAGTTGGGGGCATGTCCCAAGGGCATCCCCTGATACGCTGAAAGCACGCGGAGGCGCCCCGGTGCTTCCTTGTCCGCCCCCAAATTCACACAAGAGAGAGAAAGCATTCCATGTCGATTGCCGCCATCGAGTCCGTTTTGCAGCAGATGCGGGTCACCTCGCTCCAGACCGGCATTGCCCAGCCCGCCGCAGATGCGGCCGAGCCGGGAGGTTTTGCCGCCGAGCTCCGCCGCTCGCTGGACAACATCAGCACCGCGCAGACCAAGGCCTACGGCCAGGCCGAAGATTTCGAAATGGGCAAGCCGGGCGTTGCGCTGAACGACGTGATGGTCGACCTGCAGAAGGCCAACGTGGCTTTCCAGACCGGCCTGCAGGTGCGCAACCGCCTGGTGGCCGCATACCAGGAAGTGATGAACCTGCCCGCCTGATCCCTGTGGGTTGTGGGCAGCGCAACTTTTTTGCGCCGGACTCTAAATGTTTGGAAAGCCCTGCCGATAACTAAACCAACGATGGCTTGAGTCTCACAGTGGGAGCGGGTCCAGCGTTGCGGCCGGACGGCCGGAGTCCACAACCTTTGTCTATCAGGAGTCGAAAATGGCGCAAGTCATCAACACCAACAGTCTCTCGCTGCTCACGCAGAACAACCTCAATGCGTCGCAATCGTCGCTGAACACCGCGATCCAGCGCCTGTCTTCGGGCCTGCGCATCAACGGTGCCAAGGACGACGCAGCGGGCCAGGCCATTGCCAACCGCTTCACCGCCAACATCAAGGGCCTGTCGCAAGCCCAGCGCAACGCCAACGACGGCATCTCGCTGGCGCAAACGACTGAAGGCGCACTGAAGGAAGTGAACAACAACCTGCAGCGCGTTCGTGAGCTCGCAGTGCAAGCCGCCAACGGCAGCAACTCGGCCAGCGACCTGAAGTCCATCCAGGACGAAATCACCCAGCGCATGAGCGAAATCGACCGTGTCTCGGCACAGACCGATTTCAACGGCGTGAAGGTTCTGTCGGCCGGCGCCAAGCCGCTGACCGTGCAAGTCGGTGCCAACGACGGCGAAACGATCAAGATCGACCTCAAGCAGATCGACTCGTCGACGCTCGGCCTGGCTGGCTTCTCGGTCAGCAGCAACGCCCTGCCCGTGAGCGCTGCCATCACGCAGACCAACACGGACGGCACGCCCGAAGCTGTCGACCTGTCCTCCGCCGCCACTGCGCTGGGTGTGGACGCCAGCTCGCTGAGCCTGCACAACGTGAAGGACTCCGCCGGCGCCGCAACCGCCAACTTCGTGGTCAAGTCGGGTGACGACTTCTACGCCGCTTCGGTCGACGACGCCACTGGCAACGTCGTGTTGAACAAGGCAGACGTCACGTTCACCGACACCGACAACGGTGTGACGGCCCCTGTGGCGCTCGCTGACCAGCTCGTGAAGGTCGGCGTGGACGCTGCTGGTGCCGCAACCGGCTATGTCGCGGTGCAAGGCCGCAACTTCGCAGTGGTTGGCGGTGCTTTGGCCAACGGCGGCGCAACTCCCACGGACCAAGCGGCCGCAGGCGCGTTCGTTCTGAGCGGCGCTGGCGAGACGACCGAGTTCGTCGGTGCGGCTTCGGTCGACCCGATGAAGAAGCTCGACGCAGCGCTGAAGATGGTCGACGACCTGCGCAGCTCGCTGGGTGCGGTGCAGAACCGTTTCGACTCCACGATCGCCAACCTCGGCACCACGGTGACCAACCTGTCTTCGTCGCGTTCGCGCATCGAAGACGCCGACTACGCGGTCGAAGTGTCGAACATGACCCGCGCTCAGATCCTGCAACAAGCTGGTACCTCGGTGCTGGCCCAGGCGAACCAGACCACGCAAGGCGTGCTCTCGCTCCTGCGTTGATCCAGTAAGGCATTGCGCAGGCGCCCGGGTGCAAGCCCGGCTCCGCCTGCGCTGTTCCCTGCGGCTTGGCTCCAGCCAGGCCGCAGACGACAGCGAAAGCAATCAAGAAGGTGGAAATCATGTCGATTCCCGTAGCCCCGGCGGCAGAAGGCCAGTGGTGGATGCAGATGCTCTCCGAACGGACGGCCGGCGCAGCCGCGTCCGCTTCCCCGGAGTCGGCGGCAGTGCCGGCGGCCGTGGTCGAGGAAGCAACGCCCACGCAGGTTGCCCAGGCGGTGCGCGAGATCAACACCTCGCTGCAGAGCCGTTCGGTCGGCCTGCAGTTCGAGCTGGACGAGGACACCGACAAGATGATCGTCAAGGTGGTCGACCGCACGAGCGGCGAAGTCATCCGCCAGATTCCTTCGGAGGAAGTGGTGCGCATCGCCAAGGTGCTGGGCAAGGCGCCCGGCCTGCTGGTGAGCCAGGAAGCCTGACGGGTTCCCTTCTTCTTTTTCTTCTTCTCTTATCCGTAGTTTTCAGGACATCTCAACATGGCATCGATCAGCAGCCTTGGCGTTGGCTCCAAGCTCGACCTGAGCACCTTGCTTACGCAGCTCGAGACGGCGGAGAGCCAGCCGCTCGTGCTGTTGCAGCAGCGGCAGGTGAGCTACACGAGCAAGCTCTCGGCCTACGGCACGCTGCAGAATTCGCTCAGCACGCTGCAGGCGGCGGCCAAGAAGCTGTCCGACCCCGCGCTGTTCCAGGGCGCGAAGGTCACGTCGAGCGTGCCCGAGGTGTTGACCGCATCGGCCGGCAGCAAGGCGACGGCCGGCACCTACGCAGTTGACGTGACGAAGCTTGCGCAGTCGCAGTCCCTGGTGGCGGGCGGGCGGGCGGACGCCAAGATCGCCATCGGCACCGGCACCATCACCATCGACTTCGGCACCGTGGGCGGCGGCACGCTCGATGCCGCAACCGGAACCTACACGGGTGCGAGCTTCACGAAGGACGCGAGCCGTACCGCCGTGCCGATCACCATCGACGGCACCAACAACACGCTGGAGGGCATTCGCGACGCGATCAACGCGGCCAAGGCCGGCGTTTCGGCCAGCATCGTGAACGACGGCAGCGGCACGCCGCACCGGCTGGTGCTGACGTCTTCGCAAACCGGCGAAGCATCGAGCATGCGTATCTCGGTGGCGGGCGATGCGTCGCTGCAGAGCCTGTTGAACAACGACCCCGCGGGTACGCAGAACCTGCGCCAGACGGTGGCCGCGCAGAACGCGCAGCTCACGGTCAACGGCATTGCCGTGACCAGCGCAAGCAACACGGTGAAGGAGGCCATCCAGGGCACCACGCTGAACCTGCTGAAGACCGGCTCCAGCAACCTTGCAACGCAGCCCGACACCGCCACGGTGGAGGGGGCAATCAACGAGTTCGTCAAGGCCTACAACAGCCTGCAGGCCACGGCCAACACCTTGACCACCTACGACAAGGATTCGAAGACCGGCGCCGCGCTGGTCGGCGATTCGACGCTGCGCAACCTGCAGACCCGCATTCGCCAGGCGCTCACCACGCCGCAGGCCGGCGGCCCGACCGACCTGAAGGTGCTGTCGGAAATCGGCGTCACGTTCCAGAAGGACGGCACCATGGCGGTCGACTCGACCAAGCTCAAGGCCGCCGTCAGCACCAATCTCTCGGGCGTTGCGGGGCTCTTTTCCAGCGCAACCGGCAGCACCGCCGGTTACGGCAAGCAGATCAGCGCGGTGGTGGACAACCTCACCTCCACCGGCGGCGCGCTCAAGGTGGCTTCGGACGGCATGACGGCCTCCCTCAAGCAACTCGACCAGCAGTTCACCGACATGAAGATGCGCGTGGATGCCAAGGTGGAGCGCTACCGCGCGCAGTTCACCCAGCTCGACCTGCTGATGAGCCAGATGAGCAGCACCAGCACTTATCTCACGCAGCAGTTCGCGAGCATGCAAAGCAGCAGCAGCAAGTAATTCCAGCGGAGCAACCGATGTACACCTCTCACAACTTCAGAGCCGGTGCCAATGCGTATGCACGCGTCGGCGTGGAAACCCAGGCCATGAGTGCGTCTCCGCACCAGCTCATCGCCATGCTGTTCGACGGCGTCGTCACCACCATCGGCATGGCGCGGCACCACATGGCAAGCGGCGACACCGTGGCCAAGGGCAACGCGATCTCAAAGGCCATCAGCATCGTCGACAACGGCCTGAAGGCCAGCCTGGATGCCAAGGCGGCAGGTGCCGCGGGCGCCGAGCTGGTGGCCAACCTGTCGGCGCTCTACGACTTCGTGATTCGCCGGCTGCTCTATGCAAACCTGCACCACGACGTGAAGGCGCTCGACGAGGCCGAAGCAATTCTCGAAAACATTGCGTCCGCATGGCGCGAAGTCGGCGGTGCAAGTGCCGACAACTGAAACACCGGAATCGCAGGCCATGCCGGTCCGCAACGAAGTCCTCCATTGCTACAGCGAGCTGGCCTCGACCATGTCGCTCATGGCGGCGCTCGCCCGTGCCAAGGAATGGGAACGGCTCGCCGAGCTCGAAGCCCGGTGCGCGGCGCTGGTCGACCGGCTCAAGGCCATCGGCAAGGTGTCGCTGGACCCCGTGCAGCTGGAGCAGGTGCGCAACTTGATCGATTGCATCCACTCCGACCAGGAAGACGTGTGCGACATGGTCCGGCCGCAACTCGAGGACCTGGTGTCCAAGATGGCCCAGTTGCAGATGCGCAGCGAACTCGGCAGGGCATACGGCACGCCGTATTGACCTGCAAGAGAGCACGGCAACGCAATGAACAGATCGATCGGACTCGCCGATGCGCCGCTCGCAACGAAGCTCGCCGCACTGCGGCCGGAGCTCGCTGCGCTGCAGACCGAGGTGGGCACCAGCTTGCCCGCCGGCGCCGTGGCCGAGGTCCAGCAGGTCAAGAACGATGTCCGGCTGCCGTCCCACTCACTGCTCGAATCCGTGTTGCCGGCCAAGGTGCCGGCCGGCGCACCGCGCGCCGCCGATGCACCGCCTTCGGTGGCTACCCAGTGGTCCGCGGCGGCCCGCGCCATCAGCGCCGTGCTGGCCGATCTTCATGCCGACGCCGAGCCGGTGCGCGGCGCGGCGCCCCTGTGGCCCTCGGCGCAGACGCCCGCGGCGCCCGTGCTCGCCGGCGCGCTGGCGCAGACCGTGGCCGGGAGCGGGCTGTTCTACGAATCGCATCTGGTCGAATTTGCCAATGGCCTGCGCACCGTGCAGCAGTTGGCGCAGGAGCCGCAAATGCGATTGACGCAGGCAGCCACGCCCGCCAACGCCGGCATGGCGCAGCCAGCGTCCCAGGCGCATGCACAGCCCCAGCCCGCCCAGGTAGTTCCGGGCCGGCCCGCTGCCGCGGATCAGCTTTTGGCGGTTCCCGCCGCTGGCCAACCGGTTGCCGCCGCGGGCGCATCCGTTCCCGCGGCGAGCCAGCCTCTGCCGGGCGCGCCCGCCCTGGGACAGCTCGTGGCTGCTGCGCAAGGTGCACCGGCACAGACGTCGCCGGCATCGGTGTACACGAGCCAGGGTGTTCCGGCGGCTTCGGCCGCGGTTCCGGTTTTTGGGGGCAATGCGAATGATGCGGGCACGGTTGCCGACGAGCGCCTTGCCAGCCGCAGCCTCGGCGAGAGCAGTGCCGCCGTCTCTTCGGCTCGCACGGCCGCTTCGGTGGCCGCACCGGCTGAAATGATTCATCCGCAAACCGTGGCGCTGGTGCATCAGCAGCTCGATCTGCTGGCCACTTCTGTTTTCCGCTGGAGCGGGCAGGCATGGCCGAATGTTCCGATGGAGTGGTCCATTCACGAAGAAGCCGACCAGCCCGCCGATGCGCCTGGAGACCAACGCAACGAGGAGCGCAAGGAGCGCCCGCGCAGCTGGTCGACCACCGTTTCGCTCTCGCTGCCCAAGCTGGGTGCCGTTGATCTTCGGCTGAGCCTGACGGGTGAACTCGTTCAGGCCCGCCTTGCCGCGAGCGAGAGCGCAACGCTTGCGCGCTTGCGCAATGACAGCGGCGAACTGGGGCCGCGTCTCGAAGCCGCCGGATTGCGTCTGCAAGACCTGCAGATCACGGCGATGAGCCCGCTGGAGCATGCCGAATGACTGCTTCGACCGATACGCGCCCGAGCGCGGTGGCTCTTTCGTATGCGGACCAGGCGAAGGCGCCGGTGGTGGTGGCCAAGGGTTACGGGGTGACGGCGGAATCGATCCTGCGGCAGGCGCGGGAGAACGGCGTGTACGTGCACGCCTCGGCGGACCTGATCAAGCTGCTGATGCAGGTAGACCTCGATCGGCAGATCCCGCCGCAGCTTTATCTGGCAGTGGCAGAGGTCATGGCGTGGATCCACGGGATCGAAGGCGACCAGGGTCCTGCAGGGGCTGAAAAAGTTAATGCTTTGTAATTAACTTTCGAAAACAAATGAGAACTAATTTCATCGGTGGAAACCATGTTACGTGGTTGCAACAAAAGCTTACATGTACTTGTAGCTCGCTTTACAGTTTCCCCGTGATCGAAAGTTACAAAGTGTTAAATAGTTGGAATAATTCACTCAAGACATGACTGAACGGAGTGCAATTTTGGATACGGATATTGTGATGAACGTGGCCAACGGCGAGATCTCCCGCGAGATCGGTGACATCAATCTCGCCTACATGTTGCTTGCGCAGAAGCTGGTCAAGCAGGACCGTGTGGCAGCGATGTTTCGCCTGGGCGTGAGCCGCGAACTGGCCGACATGCTGGCCAACATGTCGCTGGCGCAGATCGTCAAGCTCGCGGCGTCGAACTTCCTGCTGTGCAGTTTCCGCCTCGACGAGCATGCCTCGATGTCGGCGGTGGTTGGCGAAGGTAAGGACACGATGCTGCAACAAGCGCACATGTCGATACTGATGTCTGCACGAAACCTGCAGGGTCAAAAAGAAGCCGCAACTGTATGAGTACCAAGAGCGTCCTTGGCGAAGTGCGCGAAGTCCAGCTGGCGATCCAGCTGATCCACCTCGGCGCCCGCCTGCAGTTCCTCGAGGCGGAAGTGGGCTTGAGCCGCGAGCGGTTGATCCGCCTCTACAAGGAAATCAAGGGCGTCTCTCCGCCCAAGGGGTTGCTCCCTTTTTCAACCGATTGGTATATGACGTGGTTGGCGAATATCCATTCGTCAATGTTTTACAACATGTATCAATTCATGAAAACCCATTCCGATGAAGAAAAGGTTTGGGTATTGATTAAAAGCTACAAATTGTATTTACAGCAAATTGAAGCGCAGGAAAGCGAGCCAATTCTGGATTTCACGCGTGCATACACGATGGTTCGCTTCTTCGACAGCGACATGCTGCAACTGAGCACCTGCTGCCGGTGCGCGGGGCAGTTCGTGGCGCATGCGCACGACCACAAGAGCGGGTACGTCTGCGTGCTCTGCCGCCCCCCGTCGCGGGCAGGCAAGGCGCGCGGTTCGAAGCGCGCTGCGGGCGGCGAGATCTCGGTGCCGGGCATGGAAAGCATTGGTCTGGCCGTGGAAGCGGCGCTCGACGGCGGTGGGCTTCATTGAAAAAAGCGGACCTTGCCCCCGCGGGCAAGGCTTTTGAATCGACGCCTCAAGGGCAGTAGGGGAAGCGCGTGCTCCTTTTGGTTGGTTATCTGGTGGTCATAGGCGCCGTGTTCGGCGGCTATGCGCTCATGGGCGGGCACTTCGGGGTGCTGTTCCAGCCGGTCGAGCTGTTGATGATCGGCGGCTCTGCGCTGGGCGCTTTCATTGCGGGCAACAACGGCAAGACGATCAAGTCCACGCTCAAGGAGCTTCCGCTCCTGCTGCGCTCGTCCAAGCACAACCGGCAGCTCTACCTGGACCTGCTGGCGCTGCTCTATGAACTGCTGGCCAAGGCGCGCAAGGAAGGAATGATGAAGCTGGAGTCCGACGTGGAGGACCCGGCCAAGAGCGAGATCTTCGCGCGCTATCCCAACATCCTGGCTGACGAGGCCGTGATGGAGTTCCTGTGCGACTACCTGCGGCTGGTCATCAGCGGCAACACGGACGCGTTCGAGATCGAAGCGCTGATGGACCATGAGATCGAGACCATCAAGCACGAAGCCGAAGTGCCCATGCACAGCCTTTCGCGCGTGGGCGACGCGCTGCCCGCGCTGGGCATCGTTGCGGCCGTGATGGGCGTGGTGCATGCGCTGGCCTCGGCCGACCTGCCGCCTTCGGAAATGGGTGCGCTGATTGCGCACGCGATGGTCGGCACCTTTCTGGGCGTGCTGATGGCCTACGGCTTCGTTTCGCCGCTGGCTTCGCTCATCGAGCAGAAGGTGGCCGAGGGCATGAAGATGTACCAGTGCACCAAGGTCACGCTGCTCGCAAGCCTGAACGGGTATGCACCGCAGCTGGCGGTGGAATTCGGCCGCAAGGTGCTGTTCTCGACCGAGCGGCCCAGCTTCACCGAGCTGGACAGCCACGTGCGCGAGGTCAAGGCCCGCTGATACACGGCGTGGAACATTGCCATGAGCACGGAAAAACACAGGGTCGTCGTCAAGCGCGTTCCCGCCCACGGAGGCGGCGGGCACGGCGGCGGCTGGAAGATCGCCTATGCCGACTTCATGACGGCCATGATGGCGTTCTTTCTCGTGATGTGGCTGTTGTCGAACGCCTCGCCCAAGCAGCGTGAAGGCATTGCGGAACACTTTCGCATGCCGCTGAAGGTGGCCATCAACGGCGGCGAGAAAAGCAGCACCAGCGAAAGCGTGATTCCGGGCGGCGGCATGGACCCGAGCACGCGCGCCGACGGCGAGGTCCAGCGGGCCGACGCCGAAGAAGACGCCGATGCCGAGCGCCTCGCCAGCATGAAGGACCGGCTGGACAAGCTCATCGAGAACAGCCCGGTGTTCAAGCAGTTCCGTTCGCAGATATTGATCGACATCACCACCGAGGGGCTGCGCCTGCAGATCGTCGACAGCGAGAACCGCCCGATGTTCGACCTGGCCAGCGCGCAGCTGGTGCCGCACATGCGCGCCATCCTGCGGGAGATCGGCCCCACGCTCAACGAACTGCCGAACAGGATCACCTTGTCGGGGCATACCGACGCCATCGTCTATTCCAACGGAGACCGCTCCTACGGCAACTGGGAGCTGTCCGCCGACCGGGCCAACGCCTCGCGGCGCGAATTGGTGGTGGGCGGCATGGCCGAGAACAAGGTGCTGCGCGTGGTCGGGCTGGCCGACAGCATGCACCTGGACAGGAGCAATCCGCGCAACCCGATCAACCGGCGTATCAGCATCATTTTGCTCAACCACCGCACCCAGCACCAGATAGAGCGCGAGAACAGCGGCAGCGGCAACGCCGCGAGCTGGCCCGCCAAGTCACAGCCGTCGCCTTCGCCGCTGCTTCCCGCCCAGAGCGTCAAGGTAACGGCCAGGGGGAGCGCCGGCGGCGGCGCTTCCGCAGAGCACCCATAGAAATTGATGCCGGCCCTACAGCAAGCCGGTTCGGAGCAACGATGGATCTCAGTCAGTTCACCCAGGCATTTTTTGTCGAAGCCGTCGAGCTTCTGGCGCAGATGGAGCAATTGCTTCTCGAGCTGGACGCCGATGCGCCCGACAGCGAGCAGCTCAACGCCATCTTCCGTGCCGCGCACTCCATCAAGGGCGGCGCGGCCACGTTCGGCTTTGTTGCGCTGACCGATACGACGCACCTGCTTGAAACCCTGCTCGACCGCGCGCGCCATGGCCAGCTGAACCTGAGCCGCTCGATGATCGATGCATTTCTGGAAACGAAGGACGCCTTGCAAGAACAACTGATTGCCTATCAGGCCGAGAACGAGCCCGATCCTGAGATGGTCGCCCACATCTGCGGTGTGCTCCGGCAACTCGCGCTCGAGACCGAGGGCGGCGCGGCTGCCGTTTCGGCTCCGGCTCCCGCTCCCGCTCCCGCGCCGGTGGTGGTTGCCGTCCCTGTTGTTGCCGCCGCGGCCGCACCGGGCCACGACGCGCTGCGCATCAAGTTCTCGCGCCTTTCCGACAGCGAATGCGACCTGCTGGCCGACGAGCTCGGAAACCTCGGCAAGCTGCTGTCGCGCACGCGCAGCAACGACCAGCTCACGGTGGTGCTCGAGACCAGCTGCGCGCCGGACGACATCATTGCCGTGTGCTGCTTCGTCATCGACGAATCGCAGATCGAGATCACGCCGGAAGCCGCCCCTGCGGCGGGCGCCGAAAGCGCTGCGAGCGCGGCAGACCCGCTGCCCACTGCTGCAGTGGCTGCCGCACCGGCTGCCCTGGCAGCGGCCCGGCCCGCCGCGGCACCCGCAGGCGCGGCCGCCAAGCCTTCCGCCGCGGGCGCGGCAACGGCCGCAAAAGACTCGAGCTCGATCCGCGTGGACGTGGAGAAGGTCGACCAGCTCATCAACCTGGTCGGCGAACTCGTCATCACGCAATCGATGCTGACGCAGGCCGCCACCATGCTCGACCCGGTGGAGTGCGAGCGCTTCCTGAGCGGCCTGGGCCACCTGGAGCGCAACGCCCGCGACCTGCAGGAGTCCGTCATGTCGATTCGCATGATGCCGATGGACTATGTGTTCAGCCGCTTCCCGCGCGTGATTCGCGACGTGAGCGCCAAGCTCGGCAAAGAGGTGCGCCTGGACACCTTCGGCAAGGAAACCGAACTCGACAAGGGCCTGATCGAACGCATCATCGATCCGCTCACGCACCTGGTGCGCAACAGCCTGGACCACGGCATCGAGACACCGTCGCAGCGCATTGCCAAGGGCAAGGAGGCCGAAGGGCAGCTGCTGCTGTCGGCCCAGCACCACGGCGGCAACATCGTGATCGAGGTGAGCGACGACGGCGCCGGCCTCAACCGCGAAAAGATCCTGGCCAAGGCCATGCAGCAGGGGCTGCCCGTTTCCGAGACGATGCCCGACGACGAGGTGTGGCAGTTGATCTTCGCGCCCGGCTTCTCCACGGCCGAGCAGGTGACCGACATCTCCGGCCGCGGCGTGGGCATGGACGTGGTCAAGCGCAACATCCAGGAGATGGGCGGGCACGTCGAGATCAGCTCGCGCGAGGGCTGGGGTACCACCACCCGCATCGTGCTGCCGCTCACGCTGGCCATCTTGAACGGCATGTCCGTCAAGGTGGGCGCCGAGGCCTACATCCTGCCGCTCAGCTACGTGATCGAGTCGCTCCAGCCGCGGTCCGAGCACCTGCATTCAATTACCAGCGACGGCCATGTGATCAAGGTGCGGGGCGAATACCTGCCGCTCATCGAACTGCACAGCGTGTTCGACGTGTCGGGCGCGCAGACCGATCCGACGCAGGGCATCCTGGTGATCGTGCAGGCCGGCGAGGCGCGCTTTGCACTGCTGGTCGACGAACTGCTTGGCCAGCACCAGGTGGTGGTGAAGAACCTGGAGACCAACTACCGCAAGGTTCCGGGAATTTCGGCCGCAACGATCCTGGGCGACGGCAGCGTGGCTTTCATCATCGACGTGGACGCCATGCCGCGCATCCAGCGCGCGCACGCAACGCGCACCACCGCCCTGGTGAATGCGGCGCGGATGGACCCGGTTGCCGCCTGACGAACGATATCCATAGGGAGACGATGCAATGCGTTTTGATTTTTTCCGGCGCTCCGCCGCCGAAGAAACACCGGCACCCGAACAGTCGAAAGACCTGACGGCCTTGCGCAATGCAGACGGCTATGTGGCCTATACCCTGCTGCTGGATGCACAGAAGCGGGTTGCAGGCTACAAGCTCGGCTGGCGCCCGGCCGCCAGGCCCGAAGAAGCGCCTGACGCGATCACGCAGTTCAAGGCCCTGGTGGCCTGCGTGACCGAGCACCTCAATCCGCCGGACACCCCGTGGCAGCTGGGGCGCAGCGAGTTGTTCTTCGATGTGAACGCCGAATCGCTGGCATTGGGTGCGCTGCAATCGCTGCCGCCCGAATACACCGTTTTCTGCGTGGAGCTTGCCGATCTTGCGAACGAGGAGTTGCGGCCGGTGCTGATGTTCCTTCGCGAACAGGGGTTCAGCTTCATGCTGCGCGGCGCCACGGCGCTGCCGGAGGACCACGAGCTGCTTGGCATGGTGACCCATTTCGACGTGGGCAACGGAGACCCGATGCTCGTTGCGGCCGCCCGCCGCGGCGAGCAGCCCGACCACATGCCCATCCAGCCGATCGCGACGCGCATGGCTTCGTGGAAAGACTTCGAGGCTTGCGCCGCGCGCCGCATCGACGTGTTTGCCGATCCGAGTTGCGGCTTGCCGCCGCCCGTGGTGAAAACCGGCAGCCACGCGCTGGAGCCCGAGTCGATCCTGATCATGCGGCTGCTGCAGATGATCCAGCGCAACGAAGACCTGCGCGAGATCGAAGCCGCCCTCAAGCGCGATGCGGCGCTCACCTACAGGCTGCTGCGCCACATGAATTCGCCGGCGGTGGGGGCGGGCGTCGAGATCCATTCGCTGCACCATGCGGTGACCATGCTCGGCTACTCGCCGCTGTTCCGCTGGCTCTCGATGCTGCTGGCAACCAGCAACCCGACGGGCAGCCCGCCCTTCATGATGAAGAAGGCCATCATGCGCGGCCGGTTCGTCGAGCTGATGGGCGAAATCATGCTGCCGCGCGGCGAGTCGGACAACCTCTTCGTGGTGGGCATGTTCTCGCTCATCGATCAGCTGCTCGGCATTCCGATGCAAGAGGTGCTCAGCAAGGTGCAGCTTTCCGATTCGGTGCAGCAGGCCATCCTGACGCGCGGCGGCGTATATGGCCCATTCCTCTCGCTGGCCGAGGCCTGCGAGCGGGACACAGGCGACGCGCCGCGCCTGGCGGAGGCGCTGCTGCTGAGCGCCGACCAGGTCAACGCCGCACACCTTGCCGCGCTCGCCTGGTCGCAGGACGCGGTGCCCATTGACGGCCACTAAGACATTGAGCATGACGTCCGAATTTCTTTTTACCGACGGCGACTTCTCGCGGATTCGCACGCTCATTCACCGCCGCGCCGGCATCGCCCTGGGCGAGCACAAGCGGCAGATGGTGTACAGCCGGCTTTCGCGCCGCCTGCGGGACCTGGGGCTGCCCCAGTTCGCCACCTACCTGAACATGCTGGAAGACAGCCGCGACGGCGACGAGTGGCAGCTGTTCATCAATTCGCTGACGACCAACCTGACCTCGTTCTTTCGCGAGGCGCACCACTTTCCGGTGCTGGCGGACCTGGCACGCAAGGCGACGCAGCCCGTCACGGTGTGGTGCGCGGCCGCCTCCACCGGCGAAGAGCCCTATTCGATCGCCATCACGCTGATGGAAGCGCTTGGCGAACGCGCGAGCACAGCCCGCGTGATTGCCACCGACATCGACACCTCCGTGCTGGCCAGGGCCTCGGCCGCGGTGTTCACCATGGAGCAGGTGAACCGGCTGTCTCCGGAGCGCCTGCGGCGCTTCTTCAACAAGGGCACGGGCGCCAACGCGGGCAAGGTGAGGGTGCGCCCCGAAGTGACCGCCATGGTCAAGTTCTCGCGGCTCAACCTGCTGGACGCAGGGTGGCCGTTGAAGGAGCCCGTGGACGCGATCTTCTGCCGCAACGTGATGATCTATTTCGACAAGCCCACGCAGAAGAAGCTGCTGGACCGCTTCGTGCCGTTGCTCAAGCCCAACGGCCTGCTGTTTGCAGGGCACTCCGAGAACGCGTCGCTGGTGAACCAGACATTCAAGACGGTCGGACAGACGGTGTACACGCTGAGCAAGGCGCGCGCATGAATCCGGGCCTGCTTCAGGAGCGGGGTTCCAGGCCGTCGGCCGTGCCGGGCTCGGTGGCCACGCACCACTACTTCGACCGCGACTTCGATTGCACGGCAGTCAAGCTGCTGCCGGCGGAGTACTACGTGACGGACGCCGGCATCCTGCTGACCACTGTACTGGGCTCCTGCGTGGCGGCCTGCGTCACCGATGTGGAAGCGGGCGTTGCGGGCATGAACCACTTCATGCTCCCGGACGATGCCGAGGCCGATGCGCGGGACCAGGTCGAGTCGATGCGCTACGGCGCCTATGCCATGGACGTGCTCATTGCCGAGCTGCTGCGTGCGGGCGCAAGGCGCGAACGCCTGCGGGCCAAGGTCTTCGGCGGCGCAGCGGTGCTGGCCAACATGACCATGCTCAACATCGGCGGGCGCAACGCCGACTTCGTGCTGCGCTACCTCGAGAAGCAGCGCATCACCGTTGCCGCGCAGGACTTGCGCGGCCTGCACGCGCGCCGCGTGTGCCTGCTGCCCACCGGCAAGGCGGTGGTGCGCAAGCTGCGTGCGCAAGTCGATATTCAGGCGGTCCAGCGCGACGAAGGCGAGCTGCTGCGCAAATGGTCCGCCACGTATGGCAAGGGGAGTTGGGTCGCATGAAGAAGATCAAGGTAGTTTGCGTCGACGATTCGGCGCTGATCCGCAGCGTGATGACGGAGATCATCAACAGCCAGTCCGACATGACGGTGGTCGGCACAGCGGCCGACCCGCTGCAGGCGCGCGACCTCATCAAGGTGACCAACCCGGACGTGCTCACGCTCGACGTCGAGATGCCGCGCATGGACGGGCTGGAATTTCTCGAAAAGCTCATGCGCCTGCGCCCGATGCCGGTGGTCATGGTGTCGTCGCTGACCGAGCGCGGCTCGGAGATCGCGCTTCGCGCGCTGGAGCTGGGCGCGATCGACTTCGTGACCAAGCCGCGGCTCGGCGTGCGCGACGGCCTGATGCAGTACACGGAAATCATCGCCGGCAAGATCCGCACCGCCGCTGCCGCGCGGCTGCTGCCCGGCCGGCACAGCGCCGCGGCAAAGGGCGCGGCCGAGAGCCCGCAGGAACCCATGCTGCGCAGCCCGCTTCTGAGTACCGAGAAGCTCATCATCATCGGCGCCTCCACGGGCGGAACGGAAGCCATCCGCGAGGTGCTGCTGCCGCTGCCGCCGGACGCGCCGGCCGTGCTCATTGCGCAGCACATGCCGGCCGGCTTCACCCGGTCTTTCGCGCAGCGCCTGAACGGCTTGTGCCGCATTACCGTGAAGGAAGCCGAGCATGGCGAGCGCGTGCTGCCGGGCTATGCCTACATTGCGCCGGGCGGCTTTCACCTTTCGCTCAGCCGCAGCGGTGCCAACTACGTGGCCCAGCTGAACGAGGAACCTCCGGTGAACCGCCATCGTCCTTCCATCGACGTGCTCTTCGACTCGGCTGCACGGCATGCCGGCAAGAACGCGATCGGAATGATCCTGACGGGCATGGGGAAAGACGGTGCCGAAGGGCTGCTGCGCATGAAGCAGGCGGGCGCCTACACATTCGCGCAGGACGAGGCGAGCTGCGTGGTCTTCGGCATGCCGCGCGAGGCCATTGCATTGGGTGCCGTTGACGACGTGGCGCCGCTGGGCGAGATGGGGCGCCGCGTGCTGGCCCATCTGCGCACCTTCGGCGAACGTGCGAACCGGGTTTGAAAAACGAACTGTTGGAGTTGGAAAAATCGTGATCGATAAGAGCATCAAAATTTTGGTTGTGGACGACTTCCCGACCATGCGGCGCATCGTGCGCAACCTGTTGAAGGAACTCGAGTTCCTGAACGTCGACGAGGCGGAAGACGGCGCGGCCGGCATCGAGAAGCTGCGCGGCGGAAACTTCGGCTTTGTGGTGTCGGACTGGAACATGCCCAACATGGACGGCCTGACCATGCTGCAGACCATTCGCGCCGACCCCGAGCTCGGCAAGCTGCCGGTGCTCATGGTCACGGCCGAAGCCAAGAAGGAAAACATCATCGCGGCCGCTCAGGCTGGCGCCAACGGCTATGTGGTCAAGCCCTTCACGGCGGCCACGCTCGAAGAGAAGATCAACAAGATCTTCGAGAAGCTCCAGAAAGAGGCGGCCTGAAATGACACACGCTGCGCTCGAACCCGTGGAGCACGGAAACACCGCCGAAGAGTTGCTCGGGCGCATCGGGCAGCTGACCCGGCAATTGCGCGAAGGCCTGCGCGAGCTGGGGCTCGACAAGCAGGTGGCCAAGGCCGCGCAAGCCATTCCGGATGCGCGCGACCGGCTGGGCTACATCGCCTCGATGACCGAGCGGGCGGCGCACCGCGCGCTCAACGCCATCGACCTGGCGCAACCGCTGCAGGAAGACCTTGCAAGCAACGCCAAGGGGCTCAGCAAGCGCTGGGACGAATGGTTTGCGAACCCGGTGGAGCTGGACCATGCGCGCCAACTGGTCATGGACACGCGCGGCTACCTGCAGGAAGTGCCGCAGAAGGCCGGCGCCATCAACACGCAGCTGATCGAAATCTTGATGGCGCAAGACTTCCAGGACCTGACCGGCCAGGTCATCAAGAAGATGATGGAAGTGGTCAACGACGTGGAGACGCAGTTGCTCCAGGTGCTGATCGACAACTCGCACATCGAGAAGCACCTTGAAAAACGCCACGAGGCGGAGGCCAACAGTCTTCAGAACGGCCCGCAGGTGGTGGCCGGCAACCCCGAGGCCGTGACAGGCCAGGCCCAGGTGGACGATCTGCTGGAGAGCCTCGGGTTCTAACGGCTTGCCAGGGACGCGGAACCGGGGCGATTCGAGCCGAAGCCGCGGGCCTACTTTCCCCTGCGATTTGACGCAGACGGCGCCGAAGTCGACGAAGGCGCCGCTGCGCCATCCACGCCCAGGCGCCCGCCGCCGCCGAGGCCCTGGCCGCGTACCGTCTGCGCCTTGTAGCTGCGCAGCGACCGAACCATCTGGTTGAAGGAGTCCATGAACGCAGCGGCAATCACCTTGCCCTGTGGGGTGCGCGTGTAGCCGCCGACGCCCCCGGCTGCGGAGACGCCGCTCAGATTGGCAAAGCCCGCGAAGTCGGTCTTGGACGCACTGCCTTCGGCGGCCGCCACCTGCACGCCCGAGCGGTTGTCGATAAGGGTCAACAGCGCGCTGGCTTCTTTTGTCTGCAAGCTCGCGCCCAGCTTGGCTATGGCGAGGCCCCGTCCTCCGCCCACCAACCCGCCCAGCGCACCGCCGATGCCGCCCGCGTCGTTGTTGCTGAACACGATCTCGGGCGAAAGGCCGTAGTCGGAAGCCACCATCTGGCCGCGGCCGAAGTTGCTGCCGCCGCGCATTTCGCCCGACTGCATCAGCGCGCGTTCACGGTTCATGGCGTTCATGCCGGCCGCGCCGCGCTCGACCACCACGAAGCAGTTCGATTGCTGCACCAGCAGACGCAACAGGTTGGCCGTGGGCGGCAGCCGGTATTCGCCAGTGAGGACGGTGTACCAGCCGGCACTGACGTTCTCGATCAGCGAGACGGTGCCCAGCGGCGAGTCGCAGCGTTCGAGGGCGCTGCTTTCCCCGGAAG
Organism: Variovorax paradoxus; assembly: GCF_009755665.1. Lineage (NCBI taxonomy): Bacteria > Pseudomonadati > Pseudomonadota > Betaproteobacteria > Burkholderiales > Comamonadaceae > Variovorax > Variovorax paradoxus. Next base: position 4,534,436 of record NZ_CP046622.1, on the reverse strand, counting down.
TGGCCGAGCCGGCCGCGCTGCCGGTGGCTACCGTCTTGGCGGATGGGCTGCCCATCTGCATGTCGAGAGCGGGCATGTTCTGGCAGCCCGCCAGAGCCATGAGCGTTGCCGCTGCCATGGCCGATCTTGAAAGTGCGAGCCGGCGTGGCTTGCCCGTGGACTTCTTCATGCGATCCTCCCCGTTTGTTGCGAAAGGGCCGAGATCAGGCCCCGCGCAAATTTAGGGGGAAGGAACGATTGCCCCCAGTGTCTAAAGTCACTTTGTGGCGCGGACGCCAACGCCGGCGGGTGCATCGCCGGAGGCACAAGTCGGTTGATCAAACGTCTATTCGGGCGGAATCAGCCAGGCCGCCAATTCCCGTGAAAGCCGAACGGCACGCGGTGCGGCAGGCGAGCGGCCGCAACCGGCCCCTCCGGCAGGCGCATGGCATCGAATACCAGCAGGTCGCTGCGCTCTTCCTTTTCGCGCCAAGCCACCGTGAGCAGCCAACCGTCGCCCTCCGCCGCATTCGCCGCGCGCGGCACGAACACCGGTTCGGCCACCACGTCTCCTTGCGGCAGCGTGTACAGGCTGCGTGTGGAGGTATCGAAGTCGAACCGGGCCAGGCTGTCGTAGAGCACGCTCTGCGAGTCGTCCCGCGCGCGCGGCGTCGCATGGCAGGTGTAAAAGCCGTAGCGGTTGCGGCGCCCGGTGTAGCGCTCGTCGATGCGCGGGAACTCCGCCGCCAGGTCGTCCAGGTATTCACGCTGGAAGCCGCTGCCCTTGCCGGCCAGGTCGAAGGTCCACCGGCACAGGCGTGCGGCCATGGCGTGCGGGTCGCCGGGTCGGCCTTCGGCATCGGGCAGGCCGGGAGCGGTGTCCGACTGCATCACATAGGCCACGATGGTGTTGCCGTCGTCCCAGGCATTCATCACGTGGAAAAAATGGCAGGCTTCAGTGTCGAACCAGCGCAGGGTGCCGGCCGCGCTGCCGCGGCGCATCACGCCGACATGGGTGCGCTTGGTGGCGTCCCACGCGAGCAGCGGCTTGCCTTGCATCGCGCGCTCGATGCTGAGCGTCAGCGGCGTGACCGGAAAGAGCACGTGGCCGCGCGTCAGCATGAAGTCGTGCGCCATGCTGGCATGCGGCGCGGTGAACGACTGCAATTGCGTGACTTCGCAATGCGCGTCCATCACGCCGTAGAGCATGGTCGGCGAGCAGGGGCCGTCGGGCGAGTACGCGAAGAAATGCAGTTCGCCGGTCTCGGGGTCGGCCTTCGGGTGCGCGGTGCAGCGCGAGGCCACGCGCCCGCCGAAGTCCTGGTGCCCCTTGGAGGCCAGCGTGAAGGCATCGAGCTCGAAAGGCTGGTGCGACTCTTCGAGTGCGAAGAGCCGGTTGCCATGCCACAGCATGCTGGTGTTGGCGGTGCCGCCGTTCTGGCCATGCGCCAGCGGATCGCTGGTGGCGGGGTTGCCGAAGGTGCCGAAAAGCGCGTGCCCGGCTTCATGCTCGAGCTGCCATTTGGGCGTGCGCGCCCAGCGATTGCTGTACGACACCTTGCCCTTGCCGATATGGAAGGCATGCACCATGCCGTCGCCCGAGAACCAGTGATAGCTGTCGTCGCGCGGTGCGAACTGCGGGTTCGGGCCGACGCGGTAGAGGCTGCCCGAGAGCCCGGGCGGCAGCGCGCCTTCGATCTCGAGCGCAGCAATTTCGTGCTCCTCGGTCAGCGGCGCGTAGTTGCCGGTAAAGAAGTGGGGGTTCTTCTGCGCTGGTGCGTTCACTGGGGGCTTTCGGGTTTGTTCATGAGGGCCGGTGTGCCGCCGAGCTGTGCAATTGCTTGCCCGACATAGGCGGCCAGCGCCTCGTCGATACCCGAGCCGGCCCGCAACGTCGCGTCCTGGCGGAACGCCTGTTGCAGCTTGGCATGCAGGGCCGCGTCACCGCCGGCCTTGGCGAGCGACAGCGCCTGCCAACGCAATGCCAGCGCGCGCATGGCCGGGCCGTGGGTGGGCGCCTTGGCCGTCATCTGCTGCCGGACTTCCGCGATGAGCGGCGGCCATGCATCGGTCTGCGCTACGTAATGCCGGCGCAGCGTGGCCATGTCTTCCTCGCTGCAGTAGGGCGCATAGAGTTGCAGGCGCGCGAACGCCATTGCGTGCGAGATGTAGCGGATGCCCGCGCGGTCCACGCCGGTGAGCGCATGGAGCGACGGCTCGTTCCAGTGCATGGCGTAGAGCTTCATCAGCAGGCCCTCGTCGCCGCCGGCTTCTTCGAGCAGCAGCGCAATCCAGCGCTGCGCCAGGGCTTGGGCCTGCGGGCTTTCGGGCGATGCGCCGGCCTCCACCAGGCTGTGCAGGCAGGCCGACAACTCCGCGCGCTCGGGCGCCATGGCATCGGCCGAGCCGCGGCGCTGGGTCTTCAGTGTGCGCTGTTCGTCGTCGCTGAAGTACTTTGCGCCCGCAACCATGCTTTCGAGCGCCAGCAGCCAGTCGTCGATGCCGGGCTCTTCGCTCGCCCGCAACAGGCCCTGCACCGCGAGCAGGTGGGTGCGCAGAGCGGAGGCACGCAGGATCTCGTCGTCGAGCTGCGCAACCTGCCGTGCCACGACTTCCGAAAGCCCTCCGGCATCGTCGTCGAGAAGTTGCTGTATGTCCGCAAGCGGCAGGTCGAGCCGCCGCAGCGCCTGGATGCGGTAGAGCCGCGCCACGTCCTTGCGGCCGTACAGGCGATAGCCGCCGCTGGATCTTTCGGACGGCACCAGCAGTGCGATGTCGTCGTAGTGGCGCAATGCGCGAACCGTGAGCCCGGTGCGCCGGGCGAGTTCGCCGATCTTCAAGAACATGCCTTCCCTCTCAAGTTGAAGGCATCGTAGACCCTGCCGCTACGTGAGGGTCAAGCGGCGCTAGAGCGAATCTTTCAGGTGCGCACGCAGGCGGCTGATGGCCTGGGCGTGCAGCTGGCACACGCGCGACTGGGTCACTTCCAGGATGGCGCCGATCTCGCGCAGGTTCAGTTCTTCTTCGTAGTACAGGTTCAGCAGCAGCTGGTCGCGCTCGGGCAGGGCGGAGATGGCGTCGACCAGCTCGTGGCGAAAACCGGCCTCGAGCAGTTGCGCCAACGGGTCGTCGTCGGCGCCGGGGCGGCCGCCGCGCGCCTGGCGGTCGAGCCAGGGGTTGTCGGATTCGCCTTCCTGCGCAAAGTCTTCGACATACAGCAACTGGCAACCCTGGATCTCCTGCAGCAGCGACTGGTAGTCGTCCAGGTCCATCTTCAGTTCCTTGGCGATCTCCCCTTCGGCGGCGGGCCGGCCCAGGCGGTGCTCCAGTGACTGGATCGCCTGCTCGACCTTGCGGGCCTGCTGGCGCAGGTTGCGAGAGCCCCAGTCGCTTGCGCGCAGTTCGTCGAGCATGGCTCCGCGGATTCGTTGGCTCGCAAAGGTTTCGAACTGCGCGCCGCGGTTGTCCTGGTAGCGGGTAGAGGCGTCCAGCAGGCCGATCATGCCGGCCTGGATCAGGTCGTCGAGCTCGACGCTGGCGGGCAGCTTGGCCAGCATCTGGAGCGCCATGCGGCGCACCATGGGCTGGTGCTGCTTCAGCAGGTGAGACTTCTCAATATTGCCCTGAGCGGTGTACACGGCCTTCCCTTTCCTCATGTGCTTGTTGCGGCGCCAGTGCCTCGGGCTGCCACGGCGCCGGCTCCGCGTCCCGCGAGCGAACCGAGGGACGCCACGGCCATTGCGCAACGTCGGCGCCGATGACACGGAAATCCACCGCCGCCGGGCTGGTCGGGAACGCCTCGACGACGGTCCGGCGCAGGCGCCTTGCATCGCTCAGGTGCGGATCGGCGCGCACCCAGCCCGCGGCGTGCATCGAAATCGCCAAGTAGCGGCTACCCGTGTCGATCAGGTTGGCCATGAGCCGCCGGGCCGCGTCGGGCTCGGCAACGCCGTTGACCAGCAGCCGCAGTTGGTGCAGCGCGTGCGCGTAGTGCAGCCGCTTGATGCCCGAGTAGGTGGCGGTGATGGACGCGGGGTTGGGCTGGAGCACCACCACCAGGTCGTCCGCCAGCCGCGCCAGCGGCGACAAATGGCCGGCACTGTCGAGCGCCGCGTCGATCAGCACCACGTCGCCCTCCCAGAAAAGACGCGGGTCGACGTGGTCGGGCTGAGCGCCCGGCACCGCCGGCAGCACATTGACGCCGCACTCGGCGCGCGCGGCCGCGCCTTCGCAGGTGAGCCGCCGGGTGGCGACGTCGGCCAGCGTTCCGAGCGGATCGACCGCCCATGCGCCGCGAACTGAATTTGCGCTCGCCTTGTGCTCGTCGAGCAGCAGCACGTCCTTGCCCATGTGGGCCAGGGCCGCGCCCAGGTTCATTGCCGCGGTGGTGGCACCCTGTCGGCGCTCCATGCCCGCGATGGCGATGAGCCGCACGGACGATCGCGCGAGCAGCCGCCGCAGTCCGTCGGCTTGATCCGGCACCAGCTTGCTCACGTGTCCAGCGCCTCCAGCAGGAAGAACAGCTTGCCCATGCCTGCATACAACACGTTGCCCGAGAGGGGCCGGCCGGGCCGCGCCGGGCGGCCGGTCAGCTGGCCCAGCAGTGCGCGCGTGCGGCCGGCCCAGTCGCCATCTGCCTGCAGCAGCCGCCACACCGTGGTGGTGATCTGGCCGGCGATGAGCAGGCGCTTCATCATGTGCGGATCGCCCGCCTCGCCGAGCCCGCCGATGACCGAGAGGCCTTGGCGCAGCAGGCGGAAGCAGGGCTCCGCTTCGGCGGACCAGGCCTGCCATTGCGCAAGCTGCCGCACGGAAACTTCCTGGCCGACGTTGGAGAGCGCGTAGGTCTGCGCCAGCACCTTGCGGCTGCGCGGATCGGTGATGCGGGTGACCACGCAGCGAAGGCCGGGCGGGCCGCCGTCGGTGCGCAGCGTGATGTTGGCCTGGGCTTCAGACTGCAGTGCGGGGCGGCCTTTGAACGTGACCGGCCGTTCTTCGCCGAACGAGAAGTCCAGGCCGGTGAGGGTGGCGTATTCGCCGGTGCGCGGATCGATCACCGCGGTGGACCCGGGTGCGCGCGCGAGCCATTGCTGGCGCTGCACTTTCCACTGCAGCATGAGTTCGGCCGCGGGCAGACGCGACAGCACGTGCACCACGGTCTTGCCGAAGTCCTGCTGGCGCAGCCACTGCACTTGCCGCACGCCCGGCCTGCGCGTGGGGTCGGCGGGGTTGCGGGCCGTGCCGGTGGAAAGCCACTGGTTGGGCGCGGCCAGCGGCATGCCGGTGCGGTCCGAAAGCAGCAGGCTGCCATGGCATTGATAGGCGTCGCCGCCTTCGTCCGACTTGAGGCTCACCTGGCTCGACAGCGCAAGCAGATGGGTGTCGCAGCCGGTAGCGATCTCGCTCGTGGCGTGCATCATGAGCGCCTGCAGCACCGCCTTGTGGCCGACGTTTTCATCGGCGGCCTGGCGCCAGAGCGCGCGCGACTGCTCGAAGCCGAGCGGGGCGTTCGCGAGCGCGGCCGCGGCGGCCGCCACCTCTTGCGCGTCGTGCGCCATGGCGCGAATCAGCTGGCGGTAACGCAGCCGCTGCCGTTCGGCCTCGGCCTGCGCGGCGGACGCATCGGCGTTTGCGGCAGATCCGTCCTGCATGTCGCTTTCTCCGGGAACGAAGAGCGCGCTGCGGCTGTTGGCCTGGAACACGCTGTCCACCAGCTGGGCGCGGTCGGCTCGCATCAGGTTCTCGGGCACCTTCTGTCCGCTGGACACGTAGTGCACCGGCAGGCGATGACGGATCACGGTATCGATCAGCGCGCCGGGGTGGGTGGCCTCGTCGACCTTGGTGAAGATGCAGCCGGCCAGCTCGTTGCCGCCGCCGTTGCGGTAGGCGTGCACCACTTCGTTGAGCGTGTCGCCATGGCTTGCGGCATTGAGCAGCAGCAGCCGCTTCACGGGCCGCTGGCTGTTGCAGAACATCGCGATCTGGTCGGAGACGGCGCGGTCGCGCTGGCTCATGCCGACCGTGTCGATCAGCACCATGTGCTTGTCGCGCAGGTCTTGCAACACCAGGTGCAGGTCGGCCGCATCCTTTACGGCGTACACCGGCACATTGAGAATCTGGCCGTAGATGCGCAGCTGTTCGTAGGCGCCGATACGGTAGCTGTCGGTGGTGACCAGTGCCAGCTTCTCGGCGCCGAAGCGCATCACGCAGCGCGCGGCGAGCTTGGCCGTGGTCGTGGTCTTGCCCACGCCTGTGGGGCCCATCAGCGCATACACGCCGCCTTGTGCCAGCAGCGCGTCTTCGTCTTCATGCACCGGAAGGGTCCGGATCAGCTCGGAGCGGACGAAGGCCATGCCCTGGGCATAGCTCTGGCCCGTGGGCAGATGCTCCAGCATGGCCTTGGACAGGCGTGCGCTGAAGCCGGCGCCGAGCAGCGTGCGCAGCAGTCGGCCGCGCATCGGGTCGCGGCGTTGCTTGTCGTTCCACACCACGCCGGCGAGCTGTTCTTCGATCATGCAGCGCATCGAGTGCAGCTCCCCGAGCACGCTTTCGACTGCGACGGGGGCCGCCGCGGGTGCAGGCGCCGGCGCCGGGGTGAGCATGAAGGCGGCTGCAGGAGCGGCAACGGGAGCCGCTGCGGGCGCGGGCGTAGGCTGCGCGGCGGGCTGCGCCGCAGGTGCGCTCGCACGCACTTCTTCCACTTCGTCCGGCGCGATGGCGACGATCTCCACGCCTTCGGCAACCACGCGATTGGTCAGCACCATCGCTTCGGCGCCGAGTGCTTCGCGCGCAAGGCGCAGGGCTTCCCGGCTGGTGGGGGCGACGAACTTGCGTGCGCTGGTCCGCACGTCTGTCTGGGTGTTCAAACTCTTCCTCCGATGGTGGCGGTGATCTTGATGTTGCGGGTGTCAGGTATCTCGGCGTGCGAGAGAACCTTGAGTTGACGGAAGCTGCGGCGCAAAAAGCGCGAGAGCAGGACGCGCAGCGAATGCTGGACGACCAGCACCGGTGCAAGGCCCATCTGCTCCTGGCGCGCAATCGCGGCGCGGGTCTGCTGCATGAGGCTGTTGGCAAGGCCCGGCTCGATGCCGTTGTTGTTGGCAAGCGCCTGCTGCAGCACGCTGTCGAGCGCGCCGTCCAGGCCGATGACCTGCAGCTCGGAATCGCCCGGGAACAGCTGCTGCGTAATGGCACGGCCAAGCGCCAGGCGCGTGAGCGAGGTGAGCTCGGCCGCGTCCTTCACGGTGGGCGCGTGCTCGGCCATTACATCGAGGATGGTGCGCATGTCGCGGATCGGCACTTCTTCGTCGAGCAGGTTCTGCAGCACCTTGTGCAGCGTGCTCAGCGAGATGATCTTGGGCACCAGGTCTTCGGTGAGCTTGGGTGCGGTCTTGCCGATCTGGTCGAGCAGCTGCTGCACTTCCTGGCGGCCCAGCAACTCGGCGGCGTTGGTTTGGATGAGGTGGTTCAGGTGCGTGGCCATCACGGTGCAGGCATCGACCACCGTGTAGCCGAGTACCTGCGCCTCCTGCCGAAGGCTGGCGTCGATCCACACCGCGGGCAAATGGAAGGCCGGGTCCTGCGTCGGCGTGCCGGGCAGGGTGCCGGTCACCTGGCCGGGGTTGATGGCCATCCACTGGTTGGGGAAGGCCTCGCCGCGGCCGATCTCGACGCCCTTCAGGCTGATGACATAGGTGTTGGGCGCAATCTCGAGGTTGTCGCGGATGTGCACCACCGGCGCCAGAAAGCCGATCTCTTGCGCGGTCTTCTTGCGGATGCTCTTGATGCGGCCCAGCAGTTCGCCGTTCTGCGTCTGGTCCACCAGCGGAATCAGGCGGTAGCCGACTTCCATGCCGAGCGGATCGACCAGCGCCACGTCGTCCCAGGTTGCCTCGGGCGCTTCCGCCGCTGGTGCGGCAGCGGCCTGCGCCGCGGCGGCTTGCTCGGCCGCGGCCTGCGGGGCGCGCTTGAGAAGGCGCCGGCCCAGCCACGCCAGGCCGCCCGCGATCAGCAGGAACGCCAGATTCGGCATGCCGGGAATCATCCCCATCAGGCCGATGATGCCGGCCGTGAGAAAGAGCACTTGCGGGTTGGAGAACAGCTGGCCGGTCAGTTGGCCGCCCACGTCTTCGTCGGTGGTCACGCGCGACACGATGACACCCGCGGCGGTGGAGATCACCAGCGCCGGAATCTGCGCCACCAGGCCATCGCCGATCGCCAGCAGCGTGTAGGTCTTGCCGGCGCTGCCGAAGTCCAGGCCGTGCTGCACCATGCCGACCACCAGGCCGCCGATGATGTTGATCACCATGATCAGGAGGCCGGCCACCGCGTCGCCGCGCACGAACTTGCTGGCACCGTCCATCGAGCCGTAGAAGTCGGCTTCCTGCGCAACTTCCTGGCGGCGCTTGCGCGCCACGTCTTCGCCGATGAGGCCGGCGTTCAGGTCGGCGTCGATCGCCATCTGCTTGCCGGGCATGGCGTCGAGCATGAAGCGCGCACCCACCTCGGCAATGCGCCCCGCGCCCTTGGTGATCACCATGAAGTTGATGAGCACCAGGATGATGAACACCATCACGCCGACCGCGAAGTTGCCGCCCACCAGGAAGTGGCCGAAGGCCTCGATCACCTTGCCGGCCGCGTCTGGCCCCGTGTGGCCGTGCATCAGCACCACGCGGGTGGAGGCCACGTTGAGCGACAGCCGCAGCAGCGTGGAGAACAGCAGCACTGCGGGAAAGGCCGCGAAGTCCAGCGCCTTCATGGTGTACATGCTCACCAGCAGCACCATCACCGACATTGCGATGTTGAAGGTGAACAGCAGGTCGAGCAGGAAGGCCGGCAGCGGCAGCACCATCATGCTCAGGATGAGCACGATCAGCACCGGGCCGGCAAGGCCCTTCCATTGGGTTCCGGAGAACAGTTGCGCCTGCAGGCGGGTCAGCGTGGCGTTCATGCGGCGTCCAACGAGTATTCGAGCGAGTCGGGAATGGGCAGGTCGACGGGCGTGCGCGGCGCTTCACCGCCTTCGCTCTTCCAGCGCTTGAGCTGGTAGACCCAGGCCAGCACTTCGGCCACCGCGGTGTAAAGGCCGGCCGGAATTTCGTCGCCCAGTCGGGTGTGCTTGAACAGCGCGCGCGTGAGCGGTGGCGCCTCCAGAATGGCAACGTTGTTCTCGCGTGCAAGCTCGCGGATGCGCGCGGCGATGAGGTCGCTTCCCTTGGCCACCACGCGCGGGGCGCGCATGTCATGGTCCACATACTTGAGCGCCACCGCAAAGTGCGTGGGGTTGGTCACCACGATGTCGGCCTTGGGAACCTCGGCCATCATGCGGCGGCGCGCCATCTGCTGTTGCTGGCGGCGGATCTGCGCCTTGATGTGCGGGTCGCCTTCGCTTTCCTTGTGCTCCTGGCGCAGGTCTTCGCGCGACATGCGCAGCTTGCGGTGGTAGCTCCACAGCTGATAGGGCACGTCGATGAGGGCCACCAGCAGCAGCGCGGAGGCAATCAGGGCACAGTTGCGTGCCACCAGGGCGATCATCTGCGGCAGCGCGGAGCGCTCCGACTGCGCCATGAGCGCATTGACCTCGTCGATGTTGCCCATGATCACCAGCCAGGCCACCCAGCCGATCAGCAGCGACTTGGCCAGCGCCTTGATCAGCTCCGACAGCGCCTGCGTCGAGAACATGCGGCCGATGCCGGCAATCGGATCGAGCTTGTTGAACTTGGGGCCGATCGCCTTGGCTGAGAACAGCCAACCGCCGAGCATCATGGGGGCGACCACGGCGGCCACCACCATCATGCCGAACAGCGGTGCCAGCGCGATCAGCGCCTCGTACGCCATGAGCCCGGCGCGCGCCATCATGTAGGAGGGGTCGAACGCCGAAGCCCGGTCGAAGTGCATGCCCTGGGCGAGCGCGCCGCGCAAGGTACCGCCGAGCGAGCCGGCAGTGAGCCACAGGCCGGCGACCGCCGTGCCCAGCATTACGAAGGTGACCAGCTCCCGCGACCGGGCAACGTCCCCCTCCTCGCGGGCCTTTTCAAGGCGCTGCGGTGAGGCGGGTTCCGTTTTTTCGAGGTCGCTTTCTTCAGCCATTCATGCTCCGGGCGAGCCTTGGCGAGAGATCGCCTGCTCATGGCTGTAGATTGTTCGTTTTCAGGGCTCCGGACAATTGATCGATCAGGGCGGGCATTTGCCCCCTGCTTGGGTGATCGGCCCACCAACCAGATAACTAGCGCTCTAGGGACTGTCGTGATATTTCGCACGAGATTGGTCGAGGCAGGTCAGAAGGTAGCCACGCGGCGAGAGTCGTAGGGAGTGGTGAGTCACGGCGGCCTTCCTAAATCTCGTGGCCGGCGGACCACAGCCGAACCGCGCCAACGACAACTTAATGACTCATCGCCATGCCCCGGCGCGTGAGATATGTGGCGCTTCCAACCTGAATCTGTGAGCACTCAGATTCCTTGACATTCCTTACAGCAACGCGCACCCAGAATCCGGGCCTGCCGACGTAGACGTCGGCAATTCAACATGCCGCGTCCGCGCCGCGTGTTGCCGCTGTCACAGGAACGATCAGGGAAGAAAAACGCCATGAATAAAAAATGCAATCGGGTCATTTGGAGCGCGGCGCGCGCGATGCGGGTTGTCGTTCATGAGGCGGCGGCCACCACCGGCAAAGGCTCCTCCAAGGCCACCTCGATCACCAAGGGCGCGCTTGCCGGTGCCGCTGCCTTTGCCCCGATGCTCGTGGGTGCCGCGCTTGCAGGCATGCTGTCAGCCTCGCCCGCTCAAGCCCAGATCGTCGGTGCCCCCAACGTTCCCGGCAACCTGCGGCCCACCGTGATGGTCGCACCCAACGGCGTGCCGCTCGTCAACATCCAGACGCCCAGCGCCGCCGGTGTCAGCAGAAATATATTCAACCAGTTCAATGTGGCCCCCAACGGGGCCATCCTGAACAACAGCAGGGTCAATGTAGCCACGCAGCTCGGCGGCATCGTCCAAGGCAATCCGTATCTCGCGACCGGCCCCGCACGCATCATCGTCAACGAGGTGAACGGCGGCAGCCCGAGCCAGCTGCGCGGCTACATCGAAGTCGCGGGGCAGCGTGCCGAAGTGATCATCGCCAACCCTGCGGGCATCAGCATCAATGGGGGCGGCTTCATCAACGCGTCTCGCGCCACGGTGACCACGGGCACGCCGCAATTCAACGCCATCGGCGGCCTCGACAGCTTCCTCGTGCGCGGCGGCACCGTCACCATCGATGGCGCGGGCCTCGATGCCAGCAAAGCGGACTACGCGGCCATCCTGGCTCGCGCCGTGCAGCTCAATGCAGCCATCTACGCCACCGATCTCAAGGTGGTCACAGGCGCGAACCAGGTCAGCGCCGATCACAGCCAGATCACGCCAACCGCCGGCACCGGAACGGCGCCCACCTTTGCCCTGGACGTGGCCGCACTCGGCGGCATGTACGCCGGCAAGATCACGCTCATCGGCACTGAGGCCGGCCTGGGCGTGCGCAATGCCGGCAGCATTGGCGCCAGCAACGGCAATCTCATCGTCACTTCAGCGGGAAGATTGGAGAACACCGGCACCCTCGAAGGCACGCGCGTCGAGCTCGCCAGCGCCGGTGACATCGACAACCGCGGCGGCACGATCCGCCAGACCAGCAGCGTGGGTCTCGCGATCTCCGCACCGGTGCTGTCCAACACGAACGGCGGCATCATCGGTGCCGAACCGGCGCCTGTGCCCACGGCGGGCTCGGGCGGCGGTGCAAACACTGGCGGCACCACCAGTCCAAGCACGCCCACGGCTGGAACGGGTTCCACCTCGGGTTCCGGCGGCACAGCCGCACCGGCACCGGCACCGTATGTGCCCACATCGCCCGGCACCCTCACCGCGGCAGGCGCCATCCTCAATGACGGCGGCAGAATCTACGCTGGTGGCCCGGTCACGCTGAACACGCCGCAGATCAACAATGCGGGCGGTTCGCTGTCGGTGGCCAGCATGGCGGTCACGGGCCCGACCTTCAGCAACGCGGGCGGGACGCTCAATGTCAGCAACAGCTTCAGCGCCAACGTGGGCCAACTGGACAACACCGGCGGGACGCTGAACGCGGGCAGCCTGAACATTGCGACCACGGGCGATCTGGTCAATGTCGATGGCACGCTGACCAGTGCGTCCGACGCCACGCTGACGGTGGGCGGCCAGGCCGACAACACGCGCGGGACGATCTCGGCCACGGGCGCACTGACCGCGAACGTGGCGGGCGCACTGAACAACACCGCCGGCACGCTGGCCTCGAACCAGGCCCTGACCGTCACCGGCCAGTCCCTGAACAACAGCCAGGGCTCGCTCCAGTCGGCCGGCGGCAACGTCCAGGCCACCATCGGCCAGCAGCTGTTGAACACCGACGGCCGCATTGCCAGCGGCGCCAACCTCACTATTCAGACTGGCAGCCTTGACGGCACCAAGGGATCCCTGCAAAGCACGGGTGATCTGAATGGCACGGCGGCTCAGGGGTTGACCTCCACAGGCACCAACGCCGCCGGCGGCAACCTGGCGTTGCAAGGCGCCTCCGTCGACCTCTCCGGCAGCCAGACCGGCGCCGCGAACATCGCCGTCACCGCCATGGAGGGCAACGTCACCACCAGCGGCGCGACCGTGGCCACGCCCGGCACCTTGGCCATCACGGCCAACAGCAACCCAGCGCAAGCCCTCGTAAACGACGCCGGCCAGTTGAACGCCGGCCAGCTGCAGCTCAACGTCGCGAACCTCGCCAACACCAATGGCGGCGAGATCGTGCAGACCGGCACCGGCGCGACCACCATCGCGACCAGCGGCACCCTGAACAACGACGGCGGACGCATCGCCAGCAACGGCCGGGACCTCACGCTGCAAGGCGCGAGCATCACCAGCAACGCGGGCAGGATCGAGCATGCCGGTAGCGGCACGCTGACCGTCGCCGGTGGCAGCTATAACGGCACCAACGGCCAGATCACGACGAACAACGCGCTGGTGGTTGCCATGTTGGACGCCTTCAACCAGGACGGCGACAAGGCCGCGACCGGCGCGAAGCAGATCACCATCGCTGCCGGCTCCTTGAGCAATCGCGGCGGCCAGATCGTCCAAACCGGCGCCGATGCCACGCGGATCACGGTGGTGGGCGCACTCGACAACGCCACCGGGACGATCGCCAGCAACGGCAACACAACCGTCGCGGCCGTCAGCCTGGCCAACCAGGGCGGCACCATTCGGGCTGCCGAGACCTCCGATCTCGGCCTGACCGTGGGCGGCTTGCTCGACAACAGCAACCAGGGCGTGATCGGCGCGGGCGGCAGCACCAGCATCACCGCCAGCAGCCTGAACAACAACGCCGGCAGCGTGACCGCGGTCGGTGATCTGAACGCCGCCTTCAACGGGGCGGCCTCGAACGTGGGCGGCACGCTGGCGGCGAACGGCAATACGACATTGATGGCAGTCAGTCTGGACAACAGCGGCGGGACGGCCGCGGCCGCCACCGGCAACCTGAGCGTCACAACCTCGGGTGCGACGACGAACAACGGCGGCAGCTTGCAGGCCGGCAGCGCGACCACGCTGCTCAACAGCGGCCTGAGCAATGTCGGGGGCAAAGTCTTCGGCAACAGCCTGTCGGCGGACACGCATGGCAATGCACTGGACAACAGCGCAAAGGGCACATTGGCAGCGACCGCCGCCGTCGACGTGAGGTCCGGTGCGCTGAACAACGACACAGGCCTGGTGCAAAGCGGCGCCGCCATGACCATCAGTACGAATGGTCAGGTGCTCATCAATACCAACGCGGCCGGCTACACCAACGGGCAAGGCGGCATTTCCAGCGGTGGAACGCTTGCGCTGACCACCGGAACGGTCAACAACAACGCCGGCTTCATCGGCGCCAAGAACGCATTGGTCGCCGACACGCAGGCCTTCTCCAACACGGGTGAAGGCAAGGTGCTCGGACAGTCCACCGTGGCCATCGACACCAACGGAGCAGGCTACGACAACAGCGGCGGCCAGACGCTGGCCATCGGTGATCTGGGCATCAATGCCGGCAGCATCACAAACACCAGCGGCCTCGTCCGGTCGATCGGCACGACGACGCTGAACGCCGGCACCATCGTCAACACGAACACATTGGGCACTGACCAGGGCATCGAAGGCAAGAACGTGGCCATTGGCGCTGGGGACCTGAACAACACCTCGGGCGCCATCCGCGCCGATGTCAATGCCACCCTCACCAGCGGCGGCACTGTCAACAACACGAACGGATTGATCTCAGCCGGCAATGAACTGGGCATTCTCGATCCGAACCGTGCGAACCCCGCTGCCAAGACGCTGAACGTGATCAACACGGGCGGCACCTTGGTCGCCGGCACGGCCGCCGCACTCGGCGCAGACGGCAAGCAGATTGCTGCTTTCGGTAAATTGGAGGTCGACGCCAAAAGCTTCAGCGGCGACGGCACGACCGTCGGCGTCAACGACCTGAGCATCGCACTCGCGCAGGACGTGACGAACAAAGCCGAGGTCAAGGCGGGCGGCAATCTGACCTACGCGACCACTGGCAAGCTGACCAACAACGGCAAGCTGCTCGCGGGCGGCACAGTCACCGCCAGCGGCAACGAGCTCGACAACACCGTGACCGGCGAGATCACGGGCGACACCACCATCGTCAGCGCAGCCAGTACGCTGACCAACCGGGGACTGATCGACGGCTACAACACGCAGATCAACGGTGGCACGGTCAACAATCTGGGAACGGGGCGCATCTATGGCGACATCGTTTCGGTCGCAGCAGGCACGCTGAACAACGACAGCGAGGGCGTCGGTAGCGAGACCAGAGCGGGCACCATCGCCTCGCGCAATACCTTGGACATTGGGGCCCAGACCATCACCAACCGCGAGCACGCGCTGCTCTTCAGTGCCGGCGACATGTCCATCGGCGGTGGCCTGGACGCCAACCGCCAGGCCGTTGGCAAAGGAGGCACGCTCAACAACCTGAGCGCCACGGTCGAATCGCTGGGCGACATGTCCATTGCGATGGGCCAGATCAACAACTTCGACAACCATTTCGCCGTGGTGCGAACTAGTACTGGCCCTGTCCTCGACAAGCAGACCATCACCCCTCTGGGCGGCATCGAACTCCCGGCCAACCAGTTCGTGCTGGACCGTGGCGGCCGGATCTGGACCACCATCGTGAACGGCCAGGTGCTCAGTGGCAGCGGCTGGATCGAACGCAACTACACGACCACCACCGAAGTAGACCAGGCCGCCAATCCACCCGATCCGGGCCGCATTTATGCGGGCGGCAAGCTGAGCATCGACGGCAAGCTGCGCAACCGCGACAGCCAGGTGATGGCGGGGCCGCAGTCTACGTTTGATCCTGCGGACATCGACAACACCCCAACCCAGGGCCAGCGGGTCGTGACTGTCGGCGGCCTGCAATCCTATGCACCACCCGAGAAGGGCAGCCAAGTCATCGGCAGCTTCATCCCAGAGCAAAAGTCGATCTACACCATCGACTTGGGATCGAGCTGCTTCAACGATTGCACCAGTGTGACGCCCTCGAGCACGAAGCCGAACGCCGTTCAAGGCACCGTGGTCAGCGACCGGCCCGCCATGGCCGGCGCGGTGACGGCGGGTACGCGAGCACGCGCCATCGTCGAGGTGCCGTCGGCGGTCGGAGGCTCCGTCAAGACGAGCGGCAATACCGCCAATGGCGCGGGCGCCGCGGACTCGGGCGGCACCGGCACCATCGCGCTGGTGGTGCGCACCAGCCTGCCCAACACGACGGTTCCCACCACCAGCCTCTTCGGCATTCACGCCGGTCCTGGCGGCTACCTGATCGAGACCGATCCGCGCTTTGCCAATTACCGCCAATGGCTCAGCAGCGACTACCTGCTGAACAGCCTCGGGCAAGACCCGAACAACATCCTCAAGCGCCTGGGCGACGGCTTCTACGAGCAGAAGCTCATCCGCGAACAGGTGGCCCAGCTCACGGGCTACCGCTTCCTGGAGGGCTATTCCAAGGACGAAGACCAGTACACCGCCCTGATGAATGCAGGGGTGACTTTCGCGAAAGAATACGGCCTGCGCCCCGGTATCGCGCTGACGCCGGCACAGATGGCCCAGCTCACCAGCGACATCGTCTGGCTGGTGGAACAGGCCGTGACCTTGCCCGACGGCACGACGCAACAGGTGCTGGTGCCGCAGGTGTATGTGCGCGTACAGCCCGGCGACATCACGGGCTCGGGCAGCGTGCTGTCGGCCGACCGGATGATCATCAAGGGCAAGGGCGACCTGACCAACAGCGGCACCATCGCCGGGCGCACCCTGGTTTCCATCAACGCCGACAACATCAACAACCTTGGCGGCCGCATCGCGGGCGGCAGCGTCGCGCTGGATGCCACCAATGACATCAACAACATCGGCGGCACCATCACCGCGGCCAACTCCGTGTCACTGAAGGCCGGACACGACATCAACATCGACACCACCACCAGCGCACAAAAGGGCTGGCTGGCCAACAAGACCAACATCGACCGCGTCGCGGGCGTCTACGTCACCAATCCTGGCGGCACGCTGGTCGCGAGCGCGGGCAACGACGTGAACGTGATCGGCGGCATCCTGTCGAACAAGGGGCCGGGCAGCGTCACTTCCGTGACGGCTGGCAAGAACATCAACCTGGGCACCGTCACCGAATCCAGCAGCCGGTTGTCGATCTTCAACTCGGGCACCTACCACGGCGATGCTTCCAGCAAGGAAACCGGCAGCACCATCGTCGGCAACGGCACCGTGTCGCTCAACGCCAAGGGTGGTGACATCAATGCGCGGGCGGCGACGCTGGATTCCGGCGGCGGGTTGCTGAGTCTTGCCGCGACGGGGGACATCAACATCATGTCGGGCGTCGAAACGCATGCCACCATGGGCGCCGGCCAGTCGACCAAGAAGGGGTTCCTTAAATCCACCACCAACAGTGTCTCGGGCCAATCCGAAACCACCGCCAGCATCGGCAGCAGGCTGTCGGGCCAGACCATCGATTTGTCGGCGGGGCGCGACATCAACGTCGTGGGCAGCGACATCGATGCGCGCGGCGATGCAAGCCTCAAGGCCGAGCGCAACGTGAACATCGTGTCTGCGGTGCACAGCGCTTCCGGGAGCCTGGACCGCTCACGCGCAATCAAGGGCTTCATCGTTCCGAAGCCGGGCGGTTCCAGCATCGACAGCGGAATTCGCTACGAGCAGCATGCCGAAGTTTCGAGCCAGGTCGAGCGGGCCTCCAATGTCAGGGCCGGCGGCAACCTGGGCGTCAAGGCCGGCGAGCAGGTCAATATCTACGCCAGCAATCTCAGCGCCGGTGAAGACCTGAAGATCTCGGGCAAGGAAGTGACGGTCCTGAGCGGCGTAAACCAGGAACACAAGGAACTCGGCAGCAAGACTTCCAAGCAGTCCATCGGCACGATGGGCAATTTCAAGCGCTTTGGCAAGGGCATGAACGGCAAGGAGAGCGTGACCAATCGACTGGACCAGAGCACGCTCGCGGCAGCCACGCTGACCGGCAAGAACGTCTCGGTCATCGCCACCGACGGCGATCTGACGCTGGGCGCTACGCGCATCAAGGCAGAGGAAGCTGTGGCACTGAATGCCCCCAAGGGGGCCGTGAACTTCGACGTGGTCAAGACGGGCCTCGAACTGGGCCAGAGCCGGGGCGAGAGCGACCCGATGTACCAGCGCACGCGCGACACCGGTGCGCATGTTGAAGCCGCGAACTACACCCAGATCGAGAGCAAGACCCTGACCCTGGACACCCCGACGGTGAACGTGCAGGTGGGACAGAACGCGATCAAGGGGCCGGGCGACATCTATGTCGCACAACAAACCATCGAGCAGGTGCTGCAGGGCCAGCGCAACCAGCCCGGCATGGGGTGGTTGAACCAGATCCAGAACGACCCGGCGCTCAACAAGGTGCCGATCAACTGGCAAGGCGTGCCGCTGGAGCAGCGCCAGTGGGCGGAGAGCCAAGGCAGCCTGACCGAGGCTGGCGGCGCGGTGGTGGCGATTGTGGCGACGGTGCTGACCTGGGGAGCGGCCAGCGCGGCTGGCGGCGCGGTTGGCGGCGCGGTGGGTGGAACCTCGGGCGTTGTCGTCGGGGCCGCGGTAGGCGCCGGTGTATCGAGCATCGCCGCGCAAGCCGCGGTGGGCCTGATCAATCACAACGGCAACATCAGTGCCGTATTGGAAGATTTAGGTTCTAGCCGAGGAGTAAAGACAATTCTCGCGTCCATGCTATCTGCTGGAGTAGGGGCCGCCTTCCCGGCTAGCAGCGGCTTGACCGGCGTGGCAATTCAAGCCACCGCGGGCTGCGCGACTGGAGAGTTGACAGGACAAGGTTGCGCCCGGGGAGCGGCGACAGCTGGACTAATTGCCGGCTTGCAAGCAGCCGGATACTATCTCAGACAAGATCAAATTCGCAGCTCGCAGTTATTTCAGGGCGTCGTTGACGAAAACGGAAATATCCTGACGAACACCTCTGGATCCAGCGTCGGAGTTAATGGGGATGGGATAAAAATCGGCGGCAACCGGGTTGATGTTCGTCAATTGTGTGGCGTCGCGGGTATTTGTACCGATTTCAAGATCGATCCGGCGGGGGCCTCGGAATGGTATAGCCCAAGCGACAGTCGTGTTCATCTGCAGCCTGGCATCAATCTTAGCTCGGTGATCGCATCGAGTCCGGGCTTGGCGCCGAGTCCATTGGGTGGCCTGCAAGGAGGTCTGGCGTCGATTAACGGCATCCCTTATGCCCGAGGCAGCTTCTTGGACAATTTGGTCGAGTCTTTCGCTGGCCCTCATGACTTTTTGAATGCCGTGCATTATTACGACGAGCTTGGAAATAACATTCAAAATGGCGCCTCAGGAGTTTGGAATGTTGTAGATTTGCTTCCGGCCATGCCAGTTGGATTGGCCACTTTGGCCTCTCAGTACCCTGGCGTCTGGCAGGCAATGGTGAATGGCTACAATGCCGAAAGAAATGATGAGAAATACTAACTTAATGCCAATTCTAACTTGGAAGTTAAAAGATGAAAAAACTCATTAAGGCATTTTCTCTTGGCATTTTGCTAGTTTCCGGATCTTTGTTGTACGGGTGTGGAGTCGTGCGAGGCGTGACGGCAAACGATTTGGACTGGAATCCGCCCAAATTTATCGCAGATCAGTGTCCTGATTTAAGTGGGGACTACACATTTACGATCACCCGCTTGTCTAATGGGGGCTACGCAACAGATCTGCTTAAAACCTATGCGGGTTCCATATATATGCTTTGGAGAACCGCGAAAATTGATCCGGGTACCGGGCGACCTCGGCAACCACTAACTATTGATGATCTTCCGGATTTCCAATCTTATTATCTTGAGGTTGCCTTAAAAAAGGAGGAAGAAAATCGCATCAATAACGTTCTTCATATTGAGCAAACAAAAGATAAATTTATTCAAGGCGGAATTACCAAAACCAGAACGGTTACGCGACTGGGCACCGAAATGTCAGGCTGTTTTGATGGGGCTCTAATTCTAAGAACACTGGAAATAAATGGCGGGCAGGATTTCGTTCCACGTACTGTTTCCTATGGAGAGTTTGAAATTCGAAAGGATGCTGGCGGCGGATTGAAAGTTGCGCAACGAAAGCGCCATAGATCCATTTCCTCTTCAACCGGCCTGCTTGGAGATCGAAAAGAATTGCCCTCGGTGATTCGTATTTATCCGCCGGTCAAATTCTAGAAAAAACTCCGTAAGCGTTGCATCAGGAACCGCAGCGCGACTTCGGGTGTCCGTGGATAGCCGACTGGTTGAATAAGAAAGAAACGAGGGAGTCGATTTGAAACGCAACCTGTTAGCGGTCGCCATAACCGCCGGTCCATTGTTGGCCCTGGCCCAAGTGCCGAGCGCGCCGCAACCCTTCGTTGAACAGCAACGCCAACAGGAACGCGAACGCGCCCTGCGCGAGCAGAACGAGCGCACCGTCGACCAGCGCCTGCAGGCGGCCCCGCCCGCACCGGTGGCACGCATTCCCGAGACCGAAGCCCCGTGCTTTCGCATCGACCGCGTGCTGCTGGTCGGCGAGCAGGCCGAATTGTTCCAATGGGCGGTCTCTGATCTGTCTGGCCCTGACGGCAACGATTCGCCTCTCGGCCGCTGCCTGGGCACCGCCGGCGTGAACGTGGTGCTCGCCCGCGCCCAGCAGGCGGCCATCGCGCGCGGCTTTGTCACCACCCGCGTGCTGGCTGCGCCGCAAGACCTGTCCACCGGCACCCTGACCCTGTCGCTGGTGCCGGGACGCATCGCGGCAATCCGGGCCACGCCCGATTCTTCATCCACGCTGCTGGGCAGCGGCGCCTTGCTGGGTTCGGCCATTCCCGCCCGGCCGGGCGACCTCTTGAACCTGCGCGACATCGAGCAAGGCCTGGAGAACCTCAAGCGCGCCCCCACGGCCGAGGCCGACATCCAGATCGAGCCCTCGACCGCGCCCGATGCCAAGCCCGGCGACAGCGACCTGGTGGTCAAGTACGTGCAGGTCAGGAAGTGGCGCGTGGCCCTGAGCCTGGACGACAGCGGCACCAAGGCCACGGGCCGCTACCAGGCCGGTGCCACGGTGTCACTGGACAACCCCTTCGGGCTGAACGATCTGTTCTATGTCAGCGCCAACCACAGCATCAACAGCCATTTCCTCTCGGAGCCGAGCTACGGCACCGAGGGCCAGACGGTGCACTATTCGCTGCCGTATGGCTACTGGATGCTGGGCTTCACCGCCTCGAACAGCCAGTACCACCAGAGCGTGGAAAGCTTCAACGGACCGATCAACTACGCCGGCAAGTCCAACAACGCCGAAGTGAAGCTCTCGCGCCTGCTGTACCGGGACCAAAGCCGCAAGACGACGCTGGCGCTCAAGGGCTTCCGCAGGGAGTCGCGCAGCCTCATCGAGGACACGGAAGTGCCGGTGCAGCACCAGGTGGTGGGCGGCTGGGAACTCGGGCTGAACCACAAGGAGTTCATCGGCGAGGCCACGCTGGAGGGCACGCTGGCGTTCAAGCACGGCACGGGCGGCTTCGGCGCCCGGACCTCGCCGCAGGAGATCTACCACCGCAGCAACCCTGCCGAGCCGCTGGACGGCACTTCGCGCATGAAGCTGTACACGGCCGAAGTGAGCCTGAATGCGCCGTTCAAGCTGGGTGCACAGAAGCTGCGTTATTCGGGCCTGATCCGCGCCCAGTGGAACCGCACGCCGCTGATGTCGCAGGACCGGTTCGCCATCGGCGGGCGCTACACGGTGCGCGGCTTCGACGGCGAGACGAGCCTGATGGGGGAGCGGGGCTGGCTGATCCGCAACGACGTCGGGTGGGCCATGGGGCAGAGCGGCGCGGAGCTGTATGTCGGCGCCGACTACGGGCATGTGGGCGGGCGCTCGACGGTCGACCTGCTGGGCCGCAGCCTGGCGGGTGCGGTCATTGGCGTGCGGGGGCAGTGGAGCAAGTTGAGCTATGACTTCTTCATGGGGGCGCCGATCAACAAGCCGGAGGGGTATCGCACGGCCAGGACCACCTTTGGATTCAATCTCAACGCAAGTTTCTAAACCAAAAAGGGAGTATCAAAAAAATGAAAAAACAAGTGATCGCGAAGGCCGTTGCCTTGCTCGCAATCGGAGCACTGCATGGCTGCGGAGGAGGTGGTGGGGGCGGTGGCGCCTTTCTGCCCATTGCGACTGCTCCTGCAGCAGCACCTGCGGCGCCTGCTCCAGCATCAACATCTGGCACGGACCCAACAACTCCACCGGCTCCCTCACCGACATCGACAGCTCCACCAGTCCCCGCAACGGAGCCTGCACCTTTGCTTGATCCCACCGCGTGCATCAACACGCCGCAGCCTGGATCAACGGCAGAAGTGGGCAACGGCTATGAGGGGATTTGGGATCAGAACATTTATGGCGGAGCCATCGGACGCATGCTGGTCGGCGCCGCTGGCGACGTGGTTGGCTACCGTAGAGCAGAAGCATCAAGCGTGAATGTTGACAACTTCAATGGAGCGTTCAACTTCAACGCGGCCAATTCCTCTTGGCAGGTCACATCGGCAACGATCAACCCCTATCCGACCACCAATGGGGTTCCCCTCACCGGGAGCGGTACCTTTGTGGCGAAGAGCACGATGGACGGTACCTACTCTGTAGATGGCGCCGCCCCCAAGGGATTCGATACCTGGGTCTATCGAATTTCCAACTATCTGGCCGTCGATCCCGCATTGTTGACCGGTGCGTGGGGCGGTAGTCAGTACGGCATGAGCGGGCTGATCGAAGTGGCACCGGATGGTAGCTTTACCGGATCAACGCGAAACGCAAACGAAATCGCATTCGGTGCTTGCACGCTCAACGGCACTGTTTTGCCGAGGGAATCTGGAGCAAGCAAGAAAAACTATCTGACCATTCGCGTTCAGGTTGTTGACGCAGCGAACGCGGGTGAGAAGAGCTGCAACTTGGTCGCTGTCAAAGAGGGCGTGGGATACATCGCCGTGAATCAAGGAACGACGGACGGTGTATGCAAGCGTTCAATGAGCCTGAACTTCCTTCTGAAGGACGCTGCCGGAAACTACAGCATTGGTGCTGGGTTCCCGAGGTAACACGAGTGCGAGATCGGGGCGTGTGAAGGAACCACGGAGGTCGCACTTGGCTTCAACTTCAGTACGAGCTTTGGAGAAAAATCCAGTCATACCCACCAGCATTTCCCCCAAACCAGCCGCCAAGTATGGCATTACCCACAGCGGCTGGGGCTGGACCGTCGCATTCAGGCGCAGTGGCGTGGAGATTTCCAGGCATTTCAGCGCCAAGCTATATCAGGGCGAGGAAGCTGCGCTGGCGTTCGCCAAGGCATGGCGCGACGAGATGCTGCGCGCGCATCCACCGGTGGCTCGGCAGGTGCGCGCTCAAACCCTCAGGAGCACCAACACAACGGGAACTCCAGATCTTTCAACGCGCAAGGGCGCCGACGGCCAAGTGGTGGCGTGGCGCGCGACCACCGAGATCACGCCGGGTCAGCAAGTCTCCAGGTTTTTCAGCGTCAAGCGCTACGGTGCCAAGGCCAAGGAGATGGCCATCGCCGAACGCCACAAGCAGCTCCAGCAGATGGTCGGATTGGGGCGTCCGCATCCCGCGGAAGCCGAGTTGCGCGAGGCACCGCCGCGCGTGCTGCCGGCGCACACTTCGGGCCCGTTGATCCGCAGGGAAATACCCTTGCGCACCAATACGAGTGGCATTCCCGGCGTGCGACACGTCCCGGGGCCCCATCCGGAACACCAGGGCTGGTGGGCGGCCATTACCACTACGGCAGACGGCAAGAGACTGACCAAACACTTCAACATCAGAATTTGCGGCGAGGAAGGCGCCAAGGCGTTGGCTATTGCAGAACGCCAGAAGCAACTTGAGCTGGCGGCGCATCTGGTCCCACGCAAAGTCATGAAGCGGGAGGGTCGCCTTGAGACCTGACAACGGCCTTCAAGGATCTCCAATGGCCGCAGTAGCTGGCGCGCAACGTCGGTCGACGCCTACGCGGTAGCCGGTTTGGGGCCGCCCGTCAGATCGGGCGGCGCCACGGCCGCATAGGGCACCAGCTCGATCCGTTCGGCGCGCAGGCGCTCCAGAATGGTGAACAGCAGGTCGCTGCGCACGCTCCCGGCCAAGCGCGGGCTGGGCACATAGGCAATGGCCTGGAAGATGAGCAGGCTCCCCTCGATGCCTTCGAGCGTGAGCGAAGGCGCGGGGGTTTCCAGCACGCCCTCGTGCGCGCGGCAGGCTTCCAGGATGAGGTCGCGCACGCGCTGGGCGTCGGTGGTCAGCGGCATCGGCAGGCGAATGAGCACCCGGCCTTCCGCATTGGCCAGCGTCATGTTGCGGACGGTCTTGGTGATGAACTCGGAGTTGGGCACGATGACCGTCGAGCGGTCTCCAAGCTGGATTTCCGTGGCGCGCACGTTGATGCGCCGCACATCGCCCTCGGTGGTGCCCAGCACCACCCAGTCGCCCACCTTCACCGGCTGCTCGGCCAGGAGAATGAGGCCCGAGATGAAGTTCTGCACGATGGCCTGCAAGCCGAAGCCGATACCCACCGACAGCGCGCTGGCCACCCACGCGATTCGCTCGATGCCGATGCCCAGCGCCGAGAGCGAGAACGCGACCACCAGGATGCCGCCCACATAGCCCAGCAGCGTGGTGATCGAACTCTGCATGCCCGGCTCGAACTGGGTGCTGGGCAGGTAGCTGCGGGCCAGCCAGCGCTTGAACACCCGCAGCATGATGAAGCCCACCAGCGCCACGGCAATGGCGCTGAAGATGGCGCCGGGCACCAGCTGGAACTCGCCCACCTTCACGCCGGTGCCGAACTTGCCGCTGCGCTGGAACACTTCGCCGGGCCCGGTGCCCAGGGGCGCCGCCAGGGCGATCAGCATGTAGAAAAACAGCGCCACCCGGCTCAGGCCGGAGAGCACCGTGGCCGCCTGGTCGAGCGTTTGCGGCGCCAGGCCAAAGCTCTTCTGCAGGCGCTGGCCGAAGGTGCTGCGCGACGACACTCCGGCCATGAAAACGTCGTCGGCAAACTTGAACAGCACGTAGAACGCCGCCGCGACGATGCCGCTCCAGGTGAGCTGCGAAGCCAGGAAGCTAGCAAGCGCCACGTAGCCGACCGCGACCAGCACCCAAATGGCGACGATCAGCACGCCGATGCATGCCACCAGCAGGCCCACCCACATCGGCCGCTCGGGCAGACCGGCCTCGGGCGCATCGGCACGCAGCGGCTTCAGGCGGTAGAGCACCGCGCCGACCAGTGCCGTGAGTACCAGTGCCGTGAGCACATGCGTGGCGACCACGGCGGCGAAGCTCGCGTTCACCAGCTGGTTGATTTCCGCGGGCGTCCAGGCCAGCGCGGCCACCAGTGCCACCAGCCATGGCAGCGCTGCAAGGCGGGTTGCCATCGCGTCGGGCATGGGCGGCAGCCGCCAGCTTGGGCGCGCGGTGGCCAGCAGCGCGCGGCCAAGTCCGATGACGAAAGCCATGAACACCAGCGCCTGCGCCATCGAGCGCATGGCCTTGCGCGCCTGCGGCTGCCAGGTGGCGTATTCCTCGAGCACCCACACGAAGCCGTGCGCCGCAATCGCAACCAGCAGCACATGGCTCGCCACGATGGCAATGACCAGCAGCGAACGCCGGAGCCGGCCTGCCGGCAGCAGCCGCGCGGCAAGGCGTGTCAGCAAGTGCTCGGCCACCCAGTTGCCGAGTATTGCGAGCAGCACCGCCAGCACCAGCGCCCCGAGCACCGCCGAGCCCCGCTGCATGGCTTGCGTGAACCCGTCCTGCAGGCCGGACGCGAGCGCGTTCAGGCGTTCGAGATCGCTGGGCCATGCCTCTTGCAGGTCGCGCCAGAACTCGCCGCCGAGCGGCGAGGGCGCGCGCTCGGCGATCTGCGCCTCGAAAAGCGCCCGGCGCTGGGTGAGCAGCTCGGCGCTGCGCTGCCGCACGTCGATGGTCAGGAGGCGCGCGAGCCTGATGTCCGCATCCAGCGCGTTGCGTTCCTTGGTCAGGCGGGCGCGCTGGCGCGTGATGTCGGGGTCTTCCGACGCACCCGCGGCCGGCGGGTTGCCCAGCTCGCCGAGCCGGGCGTTCAGGTCGGCCAGCTCGCCGGTGCGCGCGGCGACGAACTTGTCGGCCTGGGTGCCGATTTCGTTGATCTGCGCGACGAGCTTGCGCACATCTGCATCGGAATCGGGCGAGGCGGTGATCTTGGAGAGCTGCTCGCGCAGTTCGGCCACGGTGGGTTCGGGCGCGAGCGCCGCGGCGGCGGCGCTGTTGCCGCCCATGCCGGTGTCCGGCTGCGCCACTGCGGCACCGCAAGACAGCAGGGCCGCCAGCCAAAGGGCCATCAGGCGTGGGATGAAACTCATGGCTGCCATCATAGAAGGCACCATTTGCGGCCCGCGGCGCGGCTCGTGACAGCGTGTGTCTAGCCGCCGCGGCCGGTGCCCGGGGCGGTCAGGCGGCTGGGCTGAACAGGTCGACCCGGTCGGTGATGATGCCGTCGGTATCCAGGGCGATCAGCCGCTGCGCGGCTTGCTCGTCATTCACGGTGTAGCTCAGCGCGCGCATGCCGGCGCCGTGCACCTGGGCCACCGTGTCGGCGTCCCAGAGCTTGTGGTTGCAGACGATGGCGGCGCACTCCAGGCCGATTGCGGCCTCCAACCAGCCATTCCAGAGCTTGTCGAGCAGCAGCCCGCGCGGCAATCCGGGCTCGACCGCCTGGGCGCCCTTGAGCGACTCGACCTGGAAGGACGTGAGCAGCGGCGCAATGGCGGCGCCCTGCCACAGCCGTGCGGCTTGCCGTGCCACCGCTTCGCCGGTTTCGCGCTCGGTACCGGGCGTGGGCTTGATCTCGATGTTGAGCAAATGGTTGCTGGCCAGGCAGAAGCGGGCCAGGTTCTCGAGCGTGGCGAGCGGTTCGCCCGCAAAGGCGCGCGAGTGCCAGCCGCCCGCGTCGAGCTGCGAGAGCGCGCTCCACGGCTGCTCGCCGCCAATGCCATGGCCGTTGGTGGTGCGGTCGAGCTCGGCGTCGTGCATGAGAAAGGCCACGCCGTCGGCGCTGAGCTTGGCGTCGCACTCGAACATGCGGTAGCCATGCGCGGCGCCGAGCCGGAACGCGGCCAGCGTGTTCTCGGGCGCCAGCTTGCCGGCGCCGCGGTGTGCAACCCAGCGCGGGTAGGGCCAGGGTTTCAGTTCCGGCATCGTGCTTCAGTCCACGCGCTTGCCGGAGCCGGCGTCGAACCAGTGCAGCTTGTCTTCGCGCGCCGCAATCTTCACCGTGTCGCCAGCAACCGGCGGATGATCGCCTTCGTCCGTGCGCATGATGATCTGCTCCTCGCCGATGCGGCCGTACACCAGGCGTTCGGCGCCCAGCAACTCGACCGACTCGACCTGCACGGACCAGCCGCTTTCGTCGAGCTTCATGTGCTCGGGGCGAATGCCGAGAATCTGGCCCGGCCGCACGCCGGGCGCATGCTGCAGCAGGTTCATCGGCGGCGAGCCGATGAAGCTGGCCACGAAGGTGGTGGCCGGCCGGTTGTAGACCTCTTCGGGCGTCGCGAACTGGTCCATCACGCCGCCGTTCATCACGATGATGCGCTGCGCCAGCGTCATGGCCTCGACCTGGTCGTGCGTGACGAAGAGCGAGGTGATGCCGAGTTCGCGGTGCAGTTTCTGGATCTCGATGCGGGTCTGCGCACGCAGCTTGGCATCCAGGTTGGACAGCGGTTCGTCGAACAGGAACACCTGGGGCTGGCGCACGATGGCGCGGCCCATTGCCACGCGCTGGCGCTGGCCGCCCGAGAGCTCGCGCGGCTTGCGCTCGAGCAGGTGGCCCAGTTCGAGGATCTTGGCGGCCTTGTCGACGCGCGTCTTGATCTCGGGCTCGAGCACCTTGGCGATCTTCAGGCCGTAGGCCATGTTCTTGAACACGCTCATGTGCGGATAGAGCGCGTAGTTCTGGAACACCATGGCGATGTCGCGCTCGGAGGGTTCGAGCTGGTTCACCACGCGCCCGCCGATTGCGATTTCGCCGGCCGAGATTTCTTCCAGGCCTGCCACCATGCGCAGCAAGGTGGACTTGCCGCAGCCCGAAGGCCCGACGATGACGATGAATTCATGGTCGGCAATCTCGGCGCTCACGCCGTGGATGACCTGGTTGGCTTTCGGCCCGTGGCCGTAGCGCTTGATGACGTTGCGTAAAGAGAGAGCAGCCATATTTGTTTATTTTTCGGTATCCACAAGGCCCTTGACGAACCACTTTTGCATCAGCACCACCACGAGCGCGGGCGGCAGCATGGCGAGGATGGCGGTGGCCATCACCACGTTCCATTCGTTCTGGCTGTCGCCGCCGGCAATCATTCGCTTGATACCTACCACCACGGGGTACATGTCTTCGCCGGTGGTCGCGAGCAGCGGCCAGAGGTACTGGTTCCAGCCGTAGATGAACTGGATGACGAACAGCGCCGCAATCGAGGTCTTCGACAGCGGCAGCAGCACGTCGAAGAAAAAGCGCATCGGGCTGGCGCCGTCCATGCGCGAGGCTTCCGTGAGCTCGTCGGGCACCGTGAGGAAGAACTGGCGGAACAGGAACGTGGCCGTGGCCGACGCGATCAGCGGCACCGTGAGGCCCGCGTAGGTGTTCAGCATGTTCAGGTCCGACAGCACCTTGTAGGTAGGCAGGATACGCACCTCCACCGGCAGCATCAGCGTCACGAAGATGGCCCAGAAGCAGATCTTCTTGAACGGGAACCGGAAGTAGACGATGGCAAAGGCCGACAGCAGCGAGATGGCGATCTTGCCGATGGAAATCACCAAGGCCGACACCAGGCTGACCCACATCATGTGGGCCACGGGAGCGTTGGAACCGGCGCTGGTTTCGCGCCCGAAGAGCGCGCCCTTGTAGCTGTCCAGCATGTTGGTGCCCGGCAATAGCGGCATCGGGGCCTGCACGATCTCCTGTGCGGTGTGCGTGGACGCCACGAACGCGAGGTAGAGCGGAAAGGCGACCACGAAGACGCCGAGGATCATCACCACGTGGGCCAGGATGCCGTGGGTGCCGCGTTTCTCAACCATGGGACACCCCCGCCAAATTCTTGTTTTGTTTCATCAGTATTGAACCTTCTTTTCCACGTAGCGGAACTGGATGACGGTAAGCGCCACCACGATCACCATCAGCACGACGGACTGCGCCGCCGAACCGCCGAGGTCCATGGCCTTGAAGCCGTCGTAATACACCTTGTAGACCAGGATGGCCGTGTCCTTGCCCGGGCCGCCCTGGGTGGCTGCATCGACGATCGCGAAGGTGTCGAAGAAGGCGTAGACCACGTTGATCACCAGCAGGAAGAAGGTGGTGGGCGACAGGAGCGGAAACTGCACCGTCCAGAAGCGGCGCCACGGGCGCGCTCCGTCGATGGCTGCGGCCTCGATGAGCGACTTGGGAATCGACTGCAGGCCGGCCAGGAAGAACAGGAAGTTGTAGGAAATCTGCTTCCACACCGAGGCCATCACGATCAGCGTCATGGCGTGCCCCGAATCGAGCAGGTGGTTCCAGTCGATGCCGACCTTGCCGAGCGCATAGGACACCACGCCCAGCGAAGGCGAGAACATGAAGACCCAGAGCACGGCCGCCACAGCGGGCGCCACCGCATAGGGCAGGATCAGCATGGTCTTGTAGAAGGTGCCGCCGCGCGTGATGCGATCGGCAAACACCGCGAGCGCCAGCGAAAGCGTGATGCCGATGCCCGCCACCAGTACCGAGAACAGGGCGGTGGTCTTGAACGACTCCACATAGCTCGGGTCACTGAATATCTGGCGGAAGTTGTCGAGCCCGACGAACTCCACCGACGTGCCGAAGGCGTCTTGCTGCTGCAATGACTGCAACAGCGCCTGCGCCGCCGGCCAGAAGAAAAACACGAGGATCACTGCCATTTGCGGCAGCAGCAGCAGCCAGGGCAACCAGCCCGAGCGAAAGAAAACGCGTTTTTCCATGAAACCTCTGCATAAAAAATCCCGCCCAGCCCGCTCTTGCGCAAGAGCGAACGGGGGCGGGCGATATTAGCCGGACACGAAGGCCCGGGCCTCAATCGTTAGCTTTTGTTTGCTTTTTGAAAGCGTTCCAGTTGCTCGTTGCCGCGCGTCACGATGGAGTCGAGCGCTTCCTTGGCGGTTTTCTTGCCGCTCCAGACCTGTTCGAGTTCTTCGTCCTCGATGGCGCGGATCTGCACGTA
Source organism: Variovorax paradoxus (assembly GCF_009755665.1). Taxonomy (NCBI): domain Bacteria; kingdom Pseudomonadati; phylum Pseudomonadota; class Betaproteobacteria; order Burkholderiales; family Comamonadaceae; genus Variovorax; species Variovorax paradoxus. The sequence continues at coordinate 4,504,623 of NZ_CP046622.1, read as the reverse complement.
GTTGCCCAGGCGGATGCCGCGGCTCTTGTCGGTGACCTTGCGCACCATTTGCGTCACGGCCACGTCGGTGCCGGGGTTCTGCTTGTAGAAGCCGGATTCTTCGGTGAGCTTGTAGGAGGCCGTGGTCACGGGCAGGTAGCCCGTGCGCTTGTGGCTGGCGGACTGCACTTCAGGCGTGGAGATGAAGCTGAAGAACTTGGCCACGCCCTTGTACTCGGCCGGCTTCTTGCCCGACATCACCCAGAGGCTTGCGCCGCCGATCACGGTGTTCTGCGGTGCGCCCGGCACGTCCGGGTAGTAGGGCAGGGGAGCCACGGCGTAGGCGAACTTGGCGTTCTTGGCAACGTTGCCGTAGAAGCCCGACGACGTGTTGATCATTGCGCACTCGCCCGACACGAACGAGGCTTCAGGCACGTTGCCGCGGCCCTTGTAGATGAACAAGCCCTGCTTGGCCATGTTGGCCAGGTTCTCGATGTGGCGCACGTGCAGCGGCGAATTGATCTTCATGCGCGCGTCTAGACCGGCAAGGCCGTTGCTCTTGGTCGCGAACTCGACGTTGTGCCAGGCCGAGAAGCTCTCCAGCTGGGTCCAGCCCTGCCATGCGGTAGTGAACGGGCACTTGTGGCCACTTGCCTTCAGCTTGGCCGCGGCAGCGGTCACTTCGGGCCAGGTCGAGGGCAGCTTGGCGGTGTCGATGCCGGCAGCCTTGAAGGCGTCCTTGTTGATATAGAACACCGTCGTCGAGCTGTTCAGGGGGAAGCTCAGCATCTGGCCGTTGGGCGCGGTGTAGTAGCCGGCCACGGCGGGAATGTAGGCGGCCGGGTCGAATTTTTCGCCTGCATCCTTCATGACCTGGCCGACCGGCACGACAGCGCCCTTGCTGGCCATCATGGTGGCGGTGCCCACTTCGAACACCTGCAGGATGTGCGGTGCGTTGCCGGCGCGAAAGGCCGCAATGGAAGCCGTCATCGATTCGTCATACGTGCCCTTGTAGGTCGGCACGATCTTGTACTCTTTCTGGCTCTCATTGAACTGCTTGGCCAGGTCGTTGACCCACTCGTTGTTGACGGCGGTCATGGAATGCCACCACTGGATCTCAGTCTGGGCGTGGGCCACATTGAACAGCGTGGTGGCGGCCAGCGCCGATGCCAGCGCGAGCGTCTTGAATCGCATGAAGACTCCTGATGGGAAATGAAAGCGCGGATGCTAGGCCATGTGGATGACATGGCCGCGTCACATTGGCGCACGGACCGTTGTCATTTTCCAATCGGGAAAACCCCTTTGGCACAAGGCTTCCGGCAGGGTGAGCTCCCTCATGCTGCGTCGCAGCATGCTAGCATCGCCTTCCCTTTTTTCGGCCTAGCCTGTTGCCGTGGCCGGGGCTTTCGCGAGTACGTCATGAGCAGCAAAACCTCCCTCGACAAAAGCAGGATAAAGTTCCTTTTGCTCGAAGGCATCCACCCTTCCGCCGTGGAGGTCCTGCATGCCGCGGGCTACACCAATGTGGAATCTCTGCCGGGCGCACTCCCCGATGCGGAGCTCAAGGCGAAGATCGCCGACGTTCACTTCCTGGGTATCCGCTCGCGCACGCAACTGACGGCCGAGGTCTTCGCGGCCGCCCAGAAGCTGGTGGCGGCGGGGTGCTTTTGCATCGGCACCAACCAGGTCGACCTGGAAGCCGCGCGCGAGCACGGCGTGGCGGTGTTCAACGCGCCTTATTCCAACACCCGCTCGGTGGCCGAGCTGGTGCTGGCCGAGGCCATCCTGCTCTTGCGCGGCGTGCCTGAAAAGAGCGCGGTGGCGCACCGCGGCGGCTGGCTCAAGTCGGCCGAGAACGCTTTCGAAATCCGCGGAAAGACGCTGGGCATCGTGGGCTACGGCTCCATTGGCGCCCAGCTGTCGGTGCTGGCCGAGGCGCTGGGCATGCAGGTGGCTTTCTTCGACGTGGTGACCAAGCTGCCATTGGGCAACGCGCGCCAGGTGCGCGAGCTGCATCAGCTGCTGGCGCAGAGCGACATCGTGACCCTTCATGTGCCCGAGACGCAGGCCACCCAGTGGATGATTGGCGCCGCCGAAATCGCCGCCATGAAGCCGGGCGCCATCCTGATCAACGCTTCGCGCGGAACGGTGGTGGAGATCGAGCCCTTGGCCGAGGCCCTGAAGCAGAAAAAGCTGCTGGGCGCCGCAATCGACGTCTTTCCGGTCGAGCCGCGCACCAACAAGGACGAGTTCCAGTCGCCCTTGCGGGGGCTCGACAACGTGATTCTGACTCCCCACATCGGCGGTTCGACCATGGAGGCGCAGGCCAACATCGGCCTCGAGGTGGCGGAAAAACTGGTCAAGTACAGCGACAACGGCACCTCGACCTCGTCGGTCAACTTTCCGGAAGTGGCGCTGCCGGCCCACCCCGGAAAGCACCGGCTGCTGCACGTGCACCGCAACGTGCCCGGCGTGCTGTCGGAAATCAACAAGATCTTTTCCGACAACAACATCAACATCTCGTCGCAGTTCCTGCAGACCAACGAGAAGATCGGCTATGTGGTGATGGACATCGACGCGGCGTACTCCGACCTAGCGCTGGAAAAGCTGGCCAAGGTGAACGGGACGATCCGCAGCCGCGTGCTGTTCTGAGGCGCCTCCGGGCAAACCCGCGGGCGCTGGCCTAAAATCCCACCCCCGGCTATGGGCGCGCAGCGCCCGGCCGAGGTGCCACCCCCGATGAATGCTCCGACTGCGTTGACCACGCTGTTGTCGCAGGCCGCAGAGCCTGTACGACTGCGCGAGATCCCCTATAACTACACCAGCTTTTCCGATCGAGAGATCGTGATCCGCCTGTTGGGCGGGCGCGGCTGGGAACTGCTCCAGACCCTGCGCGCCGAGCGCCGTACCGGCCGATCTGCCCGCATGCTGTACGAAGTGCTTGGCGACATCTGGGTGGTGCAGCGCAACCCCTACCTTGTCGACGACCTGCTCGACAACCCGCGCCGCCGCGGCCAGCTGGTCGATGCGCTCAAGCATCGCCTGGCCGAAGTCCAGAAGCGCCGCACCCCCGACAGCGACCTGCCGCGCGACCAGCTCGTGGGCGAACTCACGGGGCTCGTCGGCCAGGCTGTTGCCGCCTTCGACACCGCTTTTCGCGACGTGGCGGCCCTGCGCCGCAAGGCCACGCGCGTGCTGGGCCGCCTCACGGCCAAGGACAACATCAAGTTCGACGGCCTCTCGCGCGTGTCGCACGTCACCGACGCCACCGACTGGCGCGTCGAATATCCCTTCGTGGTGCTGTGCCCCGACACCGAGGCCGAAATGGCCCTGCTGGTCAAGGGCTGCATCGAACTGGGCCTGACCATCATTCCGCGCGGCGGCGGCACCGGCTACACCGGCGGCGCCATTCCGCTCACGTGGAAGAGCGTGGTCATCAACACCGAAAAGCTCGAGGCGATGACCGAGGTCGAGATGGTCTCGCTGACCGGCCTCGATGCGCCCGTGCCCACCATCTGGACCGAAGCGGGCGTCGTCACCCAGCGCGTGGCTGACGCAGCCGAGCGCGCGGGCTATGTGTTCGCGGTCGACCCCACCTCCGCCGAAGCCTCGTGCGTCGGCGGCAACGTGGCTATGAATGCCGGTGGCAAGAAGGCCGTGCTCTGGGGCACGGCGCTCGACAACCTGGCGTCGTGGCGCATGGTGACGCCGCAGGCCGAATGGCTCGAAGTCACGCGCATCGGCCACAACCTGGGCAAGATCCACGACGCTGAAAGCGCCGTGTTCGAGCTGCAGTACTACGCCGCCGATGGCAAGACCAAGCTGCGCACCGAGCGCCTCGATATTCCCGGCCGCACGTTCCGCAAGGAAGGCCTCGGCAAGGATGTGACCGACAAGTTTCTCTCTGGCCTGCCCGGCATCCAGAAAGAGGGCTGCGACGGCCTCATCACCAGCTGCCGCTGGGTTGTGCACCGGATGCCGGCGCACACCCGCACCGTGTGCCTCGAATTCTTCGGCAACGCGAAAGACGCGGTGCCCAGCATCGTCGAGATCAAGGACTTCATGTTCGCCGAGCAGAAGCGCTCGGGCGTGCTGCTGGCGGGCCTCGAACACCTGGACGACCGGTACCTGAAGGCCGTGGGCTACGCCACCAAGTCGAAGAAGCATGGCGGCCTGCCGAAGATGGTGCTGTTCGGCGACATCGCAGGCGACGACGCCGATGCGGTGGCGCGCGTTACCTCGGAGGTGGTGCGCATCGCCAATTCGCGCAGCGGCGAGGGCTTCATTGCCATCAGCCCCGAAGCGCGCAAGAAATTCTGGCTCGACCGCAAGCGCACGGCGGCCATCAGCAAGCACACCAACGCCTTCAAGATCAACGAAGACGTGGTCATTCCGCTGCCCCGCATGGCCGAGTACAGCGACGGCATCGAGCGCATCAACATCGAACTGTCGCTGCAGAACAAGCTCGCGCTCACCGACGCACTCGAAGCCTTTTTGCTGCGCGGTAACCTGCCGCTCGGCAAGACTGACGATGCGCATGAAATTCCGGCGGCCGAGCTGCTGGAAGACCGCGTGGCGCAAGCCGTGGCACTGGTGCAGGGCGTTCGTGCCCTCTGGGCCGAATGGCTGCGCGACGTCGACACCCTGTTTCCGCAGCTGCAGGACCATACGTTGCGAGCCAGCTGGAAGACCCAGCTGCGCCAGCCGCTGCAGGAGATTTTCAGCGGCGCCGAGTTCGCCCCCATCCTGGCCGAGTGCACGGCCATTCACAAGCAGGTGCTCAAGGGCCGCGTGTGGGTGGCGCTGCACATGCACGCGGGCGACGGCAACGTGCACACCAACATTCCCGTCAACAGCGACAACTACGACATGCTGCAGACCGCGCATGCCGCGGTAGTGCGCATCATGGCGCTGGCGCGCAGCCTCGACGGCGTGATTTCGGGCGAGCACGGCATCGGCATTACCAAGCTCGAATTCCTGAGCGACGAAGAGCTCGCGCCCTTCATGGACTACAAGCAGCGCGTCGACCCCGAAGGCCGCTTCAACAAGGGCAAGCTGCTGCGCGCGCCCGCGGGCCAGAACATCGAGCTGCATGCCGACCTGACCAACGCCTACACGCCGAGCTTCGGCCTCATGGGACACGAGTCGCTGATCATGCAGCAGAGCGACATCGGCGCCATTGCCGACAGCGTGAAAGACTGCCTGCGCTGCGGCAAGTGCAAGCCGGTGTGCGCCACGCACGTGCCGCGCGCCAACCTGCTGTACAGCCCGCGCAACAAGATCCTGGCGACCTCGCTGCTGGTCGAAGCTTTTCTCTATGAAGAGCAGACCCGGCGCGGCATCAGCATCAAGCACTGGGAAGAGTTCGAGGATGTGGCCGACCACTGCACCGTGTGCCACAAGTGCCTCACGCCGTGCCCGGTGAAGATCGACTTCGGCGACGTGTCGATGAACATGCGCAACCTGCTGCGCAAGATGGGGCAGAAGAGCTTCCGTCCCGGCAATGCGGCCGCGATGTTCTTCCTGAACGCAACCAACCCGCAGACCATCAAGGCGGTGCGCGCGGGCATGGTGGGCATCGGCTTCAAGGCGCAGCGCCTGGCCAACGACCTGCTGCGCGGGCTTGCCCGCAAGCAAACGGCCGCACCGCCGGCCACGCTGGGCCCGGCGCCGGTGAAGGAGCAGGTGATCCACTTCATCAACAAGAAGATGCCGGGCAACCTGCCGAAGAAGACGGCGCGCGCGCTGCTCGACATCGAGGACGCGGACTACGTGCCGATCATCCGCAACCCGAAGGCGACCACCTCGGAGACCGAGGCGGTCTTCTACTTTCCGGGCTGCGGTTCGGAGCGGCTGTTCTCGCAGGTGGGCCTGGCCACGCAGGCCATGCTCTGGCATGCGGGCGTGCAGACCGTGCTGCCGCCGGGCTACCTGTGCTGCGGCTATCCGCAACGCGGCAGCGGCCAGTTCGACAAGGCCGAGAAGATGATCACGGACAACCGCGTGCTCTTCCACCGCGTGGCCAACACGCTCAACTACCTGGACATCAAGACGGTGGTGGTGAGCTGCGGCACCTGCTACGACCAGCTCCAGGGCTACCAGTTCGACAAGATCTTCCCGGGCTGCCGCATCATCGACATCCACGAGTACCTGCTCGAGAAGGGCATTACCCTGGCCGATGCGAACGGCGGCGGCTATCTGTACCACGACCCCTGCCACAGCCCGATGAAGCTGCAGGACCCGATGAAGACCGTGAAGGCGCTGGTCGGCGACAACGTGCTCAAGAACGACCGCTGCTGCGGCGAGTCGGGCACGCTGGGCGTGTCGCGGCCCGACATTTCCACGCAGATCCGCTTCCGCAAGGAAGAAGAGCTCAAGAAGGGCGAGGCCGCATTGCGCGCGAGCGGCCAGGTCGGCGAGAAGGACAACGTCAAGATACTCACCAGCTGCCCGAGCTGCCTGCAAGGCCTCTCGCGCTACGGCAACGACCTGAACAACGGCTTGCTCGAGGCCGACTACATCGTGGTTGAAATGGCCAACAAGATCCTCGGCAACGAATGGATGCCCGAATACGTGGCCGCTGCCAACAACGGCGGCATCGAGCGGGTGCTGGTATGAATGTGGCCCCCACGCTCGGCACTGGCGTGTCCTCGCTGCCCCCCGAGGGGGCGCTCGCCGCCTTGGGGCGGCCCGGCGGCGGCTCGGTGCAGGGTTGCCCGTTCTGCGAAGGCCCCGGTGGACGCATCGTGTTCGAAGGCGCGAAGCTTCGCGTCATTCATGCCGAAGAGGCCGGCTTCCCGGCCTTCTATCGCGTGATCTGGCGCGAGCATGCGGCGGAGTTCTCCGATCTCAGCGCCGCTGATCGCGTGCTGTGCATGGAAGCCGTCGCGGTGGTCGAGCAGTGCCTGCGCGAACACCTCTCGCCGGCCAAGATCAACCTCGCGGCGCTCGGCAACATGGTGTCGCACCTGCACTGGCACGTGATTGCGCGGTTTGCCGACGACACCCATTTTCCTGACTCCGTGTGGGCGCCAGTGCAGCGCGAGCCGAACGCGGCCCGGGAGGCCGCCGTGGCCGCGCGCCTGCCCGCACTCGAGAGTGCGATGATCGCCCGACTGGGCACAAGGAGCTTCTGATGGCAGGTTTGCAAGCCGGCGCACCGACGCCGCAATCGATCACCGTGCACGGCCAGTCGCGCATGCTCGAGGTCGGGTTTTCCGACGGCGCCACGTTCCGCATTCCGTTCGAGTTGATGCGCATCTATTCGCCATCGGCCGAAGTGCAGGGCCACGGCCCGGGCCAGGAAGTACTGCAGACCGGCAAGCGCGAAGTCGAACTCGTCGACCTGAAGCCGGTGGGCAACTACGCCGTGCAGCCGGTCTTCAGCGATGGGCACGACACGGGCATCTTCTCGTGGAACCTGCTGTACGAACTCGGCGCCAAGCAGGCCGAGCTCTGGGCCGAATACGAACGCCGGCTTGCCGCAGCCGGCGTCGACCGCGACGCGCCGATGATCGAAAAGGGCGGCTCCGCCTGCAGCAGCCACTGAGCCCCAAACGGCCTCCGCTACCGAAAAGATAGCCGCGCAGGCAAGCGCGGCGCGCTCTGCGGCGCCCCGCTATTTGAAGAAAAAGCAACAAATGCCCGGCGTCTTCGCAGGGTCGCCATCTTGAGGTGTGTGCTTCCGGCCTAATATCAGGCCAATGAGCACCACCCACTTCGGCTTCGAAAAAGTCGACGAAAGCGAGAAAGCGCAACGTGTTCGCGGCGTCTTCGACTCCGTCGCCACGCGTTACGACCTCATGAACGACCTGATGTCGATGGGGCTGCACCGCGCCTGGAAGGCGTACACCGTGATGGTGGCCAATGTGGGCGAAGGCTCGCGCGTGCTGGACATCGCGGGCGGCACCGGCGACCTCGCACTGGCTTTCTCCAAGAAGGTCGGCGCCAGCGGCCAGGTGGTGCACACCGACATCAACGAAGCCATGCTGCGCACCGGCCGCGACCGGCTGCTCGATGCCGGCGTGGCGTTGCCCACGCTGGTGTGCGATGCCGAGAAGCTGCCCTTCCCGAGCGACCACTTCGACGTGGTGACCGTCGCCTTCGGCCTGCGCAACATGACGCACAAGGACATTGCCCTGAAGGAAATGAACCGCGTGCTCAAGCCGCGCGGCAAGCTCCTGGTGCTCGAGTTCTCGAAGGTGGCCAAGCCGCTCGCAAAGGCCTACGACTGGTATTCGTTCAATGTGCTGCCGCGCCTGGGCAAGCTGGTGGCGGGCGACGACGCGAGCTACCGCTACCTGGCCGAATCGATCCGGATGCATCCAGCGCAGGACGAACTCAAGACCCTCATGAAAGAGGGCGGTTTCGGGCATGTGGACTATCACAACATGACGGGTGGCGTGGTCGCCCTTCATGTTGGAATCAAGTGTTGATGACGCGAATTCTTCGCTCTAAAGAGGAGACGACATGAAAAGTTTGAGTTCTTTGTTTCTGGCTTGCGTGCTGGCCCTGGTCAGCGTGCAGGCTGACGCTGCCCGCATCGGCGGCGGCAAGTCTTTCGGCCGCCAGTCGTCGAATGTGACGCAGCGCGAGAGTGCGTCGCCCAGCTCGCCCGCACAGCAAAGCGCAACCAATGCAGCGCCACGGCCCGCAACGCCGGCGCCCGCTGCCGCGGCGCCCAAGCGCCCGTGGGGTGCGATGCTCGGCGGCCTCGCCGCCGGCCTGGGCCTGGCTTGGCTCGCAAATTCGCTCGGCCTTGGCGCCGGCTTTGCCAACATCCTGCTGATCGGCCTGCTGGTCATGGCCGGCCTGTTTGTCTGGCGCATGTTCAAGGCGCGCTCGGCCGCCTCGTCGGGCGCCAACCGCCAGGGCGGCTTTGCCTTCCAGGGCGCAGGCAATCCGGCGAACGCCAGCGCACCTGCGCAGTACAGCCCCGCCAACGTCGGCAACGACGCCTCGGCCCGGCCCTGGGAGCGCAACACCACCGCATTCGACGGCGCGCCCGCGCAAACCGACGAGCGGCACGGCAGCAGCCTCTCCGCAGCTGGTGCGGCGGCCGGTGGCAGCATGATCGGCTCGGCGTTGTCGGGTTCTCAGTCGTGGGGCATTCCCGCGGGCTTCGACGTGGATGGCTTCCTTGGCGCCGCCAAGCGCAACTTCGTCACGCTGCAAGACGCCTGGGACCGCGCTGACGTCACTACGCTGCGCTCCATGATGACCGACAGCATGGTCGACGAGATCCGCACGCAGCTGGCCGACCGCGCCAGCCACACCGGCGGCGCTCCGAACAAGACCGAGGTGGTGATGCTCGACGCCAAGCTGCTTGGTATCGAGGAACTGGCCGATGCCTACATGGCCAGCGTGGAGTTCTCCGGCATGATCCGCGAAGACGACTCGGCCGGCCCGGGCCCGTTCCGCGAAGTCTGGAACATGACCAAGCCCGTCAGCGGCAACAGCGGCTGGCTGGTGGCAGGCGTGCAAGCGCTGCAGTAAGCGCATTCCGGCGGCCATGAGGCCGCTTACAGAACCGATAATGGGGACATGGCCACACCATCGTCCCCATTTTCTTTTCTCGACGACCTGTTCAATCGCATCGGCGAACGGCTGCAGCCGCCCGCCTGGGCTGTGCACGAGATCCAGCACCGCGCGGTGCTGTTTCTCAATCATGTGCTGCAGCAGGAGCCCGAGGCCCAGCAGCGGCTGCTGCGGCAGCAGGGGCGGGTGGTGCGATTCCAGTGGCGCTTTGTCACGATGGAGCTGGTGGCCACGCCCGCCGGCCTGCTCGACCTGGCGCCGCCGGGCTCGGTGCCCGAACTCACGCTCACCGTCACGGATGAGTCCCCCTTCGACCTGGCGCGCGCCACGCTGCGCGGCGACAAGCCTTCAGTGCAGATCATCGGCGACGTGCAGCTCGCGGCCGAAGTCAACTGGCTGGTCGACCATGTGCGCTGGGATGTCGAGGACGACCTTGCGCGCCTGATCGGCGACGTGCCGGCGCACACCATTGCCAACGGCGCTCGCAAGGTGGCGGGCGCGCTGCGCCAGTTCGTCGGCGGCAAGCCCCCGCAAGCCGGCGGTTCGGCGGCCGGCCCGGCGAGCACGGCCGAATGAGGCGCTTCTACCGCGGATTCTTCATCGTCTGGGTCGCTCTGCGCTACGGCCTGGACGAGCTCGTGCTCACGAGCTTCCAGAAGCCCTGGCTGCGCGTGGTGGCTCGGGTGGTCTCCATCGGCCGCAACCTCGACGCGCCGCGCGGACAGCGCCTGCGCGAGGCGCTCGAGCGGCTGGGCCCCATCTTCGTGAAATTCGGCCAGGTGCTCTCCACCCGGCGCGACCTGCTGCCGCCCGACATTGCCGACGAGCTCGCCTTCTTGCAGGACCGCGTGCCGCCGTTCCCGTCGTCCGTGGCCATTGCCACCATCGAGCGGGCCTTCCGCCGGCCGGTGGGCGACGTGTTCGTGCAGTTCGACGAAACCCCGATTGCCAGCGCGTCCATCGCCCAGGTCCACTTTGCGACCATCCGCACCGACCAGGGCGAGGTTCGGGAAGTTGCCGTCAAGGTGCTGCGCCCCAGCATGCGCGGCGTGATCGAGAAAGACCTCGCGCTCATGGCCATGATGGCCGGCTGGGTCGAGCGGCTCTCGCCCGACGGCAAGCGCCTGAAGCCGCGCGAGGTGGTCGGCGAGTTCGACAAGTACCTGCACGACGAGCTCGACCTGGTGCGGGAAGCTGCCAATGCGGCCCAGCTGCGCCGCAACATGGCCGAACTCGACCTGGTGCTCATCCCCGAGATGTTCTGGGACTTCTGCCACCCCGAGGTGATCGTGATGGAGCGCATGAACGGCGTTCCCATTGCCCAGCTCGACCGGCTGCGCGCAGCCGGTGTCGACATTCCCAAGCTCGCTCGCGACGGCGTCACGATCTTCTTCACCCAGGTGTTCCGCGACGGCTTCTTTCATGCCGATATGCACCCGGGCAACATCCAGGTGAGCCTCGCGCCGGAAACCTTCGGGCGCTACATCTCGCTCGATTTCGGGATCATCGGCACGCTCACCGAGTCGGACAAGGAGTACCTGGCGCAGAACTTCGTGGCCTTCTTCCGGCGCGACTACAAGCGCGTGGCCGAGCTGCACCTGGAAAGCGGATGGGTGCCCGAAGGCACCCGCATCGACGAACTGGAAGCGGCGATCCGCACCGTGTGCGAGCCGTATTTCGACCGGCCGCTGAAAGAGATCTCGCTTGGCATGGTGCTGATGCGGCTGTTCCAGACCTCGCGGCGCTTCCACGTCGAGATCCAGCCGCAGCTGGTGCTGCTGCAGAAGACCCTGCTCAACATCGAGGGCCTGGGCCGCCAGCTCGACCCGGAGCTCGACCTCTGGCACACCGCCAAGCCCTTCCTCGAGAAGTGGATGGTCGACCAGATCGGCCCCAAGAAGCTGTTTCAGCAGCTCAAGGCCGAGGCGCCGCGCTACGCAAAACTGCTGCCGCAACTGCCGCGGCTGCTGCACGATTTCCTTGAGAATCGGCCCGCCGACAACCGCCGCGAGCTGCTCGAATTGCTGGCCGCGCAAAAGCGGACCAACCGTTTGCTGCAGACCATCATCTACGGTGGCATAGGATTTGTATTGGGATTGCTCGCCATGCAGTTGCTGGTGCGCGTGAAGTTGTTCTAGAGGAGAGTCCCTGTGTTGCTGACGCTGGTTGTCGTTTATCTGCTGGTCACCATTGCGATCGGTCTCTACGCCGCCAAGCGGGTGAAGAACACCACCGACTTCGCCATTGCGGGGCGGCACCTGCCGCTCTTCATGATCGTGACGACCACCTTCGCCACCTGGTTCGGCTCCGAAACGGTGCTCGGCATTCCGGCCAAGTTCATCGAGAGCGGGCTGAACGGCGTGGTCGAAGACCCGTTCGGCGCGGGCACTTGCCTCATCCTGGTCGGGCTGTTCTTTGCGGGCAAGCTCTACCGCATGACGCTCCTGACCATCAGCGACTACTACCGCGAACGCTACGGCCGCGGCGTGGAGGTGGCCTGCTCGCTCATCATCATGCTGAGCTACCTGGGCTGGGTGTCGGCGCAGGTCACGGCGCTGGGGCTGGTGTTCAACGTGCTTTCCGCCGGCGCCATCAGCATTCCGGTGGGCATGGTGATCGGGGTGGTTTCCATCCTGGCCTACACCCTCTTCGGCGGCATGTGGTCGGTGGCGGTCACCGACTTCATCCAGATGATCATCCTCGTCGCGGGGCTTGCAATCATTGCGGTGTTCGCCGGCAACATGGCCGGCGGCGCGGACAAGGTGGTGGCCTTCGCGGTCAGCAAGGATCTCTTCAAGTTCTGGCCCGAGCCCAACTGGCACGACATGGTGTTCTTCCTTGCCGCAGCCATCACGATGATGCTCGGCTCCATTCCGCAGCAGGACGTGTTCCAGCGCGTCATGTCGGCCAATGGCGTCAAGGCAGCGACGCGGGGGCCGGTCATTGGCGGCGTGGCGTACATCCTGTTCGCCTTCGTGCCCATGTTCCTGGTGGCCAGCGCGCTCCTGATCATGCCGGAGCAGACGGCCGCGCTGCTGAAGGACGATCCGCAGAAGGTGCTGCCGACCCTGGTGCTCGAGAAGATGCCTTTCGTGATGCAGGTGCTGTTCTTCGGCGCGCTGCTGTCGGCCATCAAGTCGACCGCCTCGGCCACGCTGCTGGCGCCGAGCGTTACCTTCACCGAGAACATCTGGCGCCAGTTCCGCCCGTCGGGCACCGACCGCGAGAACCTCATGACCATGCGCATCACGGTGCTGGTCTTCAGCGCGGCCGTGCTGGCCTATGCCATCCGCATGCAGGGCACGCCAATCTACGAACTGGTGTCGGGCGCCTACCAGGTGCCGCTGGTCGGCGCCTTCGTGCCGCTGGTGTGCGGACTTTACTGGCGCCGCGCCACCACGCAGGGGGCACTCGCTTCGATTTTGTTCGGCATCGGCACCTGGCTGCTCTTCCTGTCGATGCCCTGGAGCGCCGAATTCCCAGCCCAGCTGGCCGGCGTGCTCGCCTCCTTCGGCGGCATGGTGGCCGGCTCGCTGGCGCCGCAGTGGGTGACCAACACCCGCACGCCGCATCGGATGCTGGCGACCGAGCCGGCCTGAAGCGGGGCCGGGGGAGGGCCGCCCTTATAATCGAGGGCTTTGCGAGCGGCTTCTGCTCGGTTTTTGCGCCGCTTTTTCATTCAATTCCATGCCCATTTACGCCTACAAGTGCAGCGCCTGCGGCTTTGCCAAGGACGCCCTGCAAAAAATGTCCGATGCGCCGCTCACGGTGTGTCCGGCGTGCGGCGCGAGTGCATTCGAAAAGCAGGTCACCGCCGCCGGTTTCCAGCTCAAGGGTTCCGGCTGGTACGTGACCGATTTCCGCGACGGCGGCGGCAAGAAGGCCGAAGCCGCCACCGCTGCACCCGCGAGCAATGGCGACAGCGCCGCCGCGCCAGCCGCCAAGACAGCGGAAGCTTCCAGTCCCGCGCCTGCACCCGCCCCCGCCTCCAGCCCTGCGCCGGCGCCAGCCGCCGCCAAGAGCGACTGACGAGCGACTGAGAACAACACACCATGCTCGCCCTGCGCAAATGGCTGTTTTCCGGCTTGCTGGTGATCGTTCCGCTGTTCATCACCCTGGCGGTGCTGAAGTGGATCATCGACACGCTGGACCAGACGCTCTTGGTGCTGCCCGGGGCCTGGCAAACATGGCTGCACGAAAACAACGTGCGCGGGCTGGGCGTGCTGTTCACTCTGGCCATCTTGCTGGGCGTGGGTGCCATTGCAAGCAACTTCGTGGGCAAGCGCCTGCTCGGATGGGGCGACGCGGTGGTGCGGCGCATTCCCGTGGTGCGCTCGATCTACTCCAGCGTCAAGCAGGTGTCGGACACGCTGTTCTCCGAGAACGGCAATGCCTTTCGCACGGCGGTGCTGGTGCAGTGGCCCCGCGAGGGCGTGTGGACCATCGCCTTCGTGACCGGCACGCCCGGTACCGGCGTGGTCGAGCACCTGGGCGGCGGCGACTACCTCGGCGTCTATGTGCCCACAACGCCCAACCCCACGGGCGGTTATTTCGTGATGCTCAAGCGCAGCGACTGCATCGAACTCAAGATGAGCGTGGACGAAGCGCTCAAATACATCGTCTCGATGGGCGTGGTCGTTCCCGGCGGCCCCTCGACCCTCGCGAACAAGTAAGAAACGCGCCTTTGCGGCGCTGGAAATCAAGATATGGCCATGCGTACTCACTATTGCGGTCTTGTGACCGAAGCCCTGATGGGCCAAACCGTCACCCTGTGCGGCTGGGTCAACCGCCGCCGCGACCATGGCGGCGTCATCTTCATCGACGTGCGCGACCGCGAAGGCTACGTGCAGGTGGTGTGCGACCCCGATCGCGCCTCGACCTTTGCCGTGGCCGAGAACCTGCGCAACGAGTTCTGCGTGCAGATCACCGGCCTCGTGCGCGCGCGCCCCGAAGGCACCACCAACGACCAGCTCAAGAGCGGCAAGATCGAAGTGCTGTGCCATGAGCTCAAGGTGCTCAACCCCTCGGTCACGCCCCCGTTCCTGCTGGACGACGACAACCTGTCGGAAACCACGCGCCTCACGCACCGCGTGCTCGACCTGCGCCGCCCGGCCATGCAGCGCAACATGATGCTGCGCTACAAGGTGACGATGGAAACGCGCAAGTTCCTCGACGCCAACGGCTTCATCGACATCGAGACGCCGATGCTCGGCAAGTCCACGCCCGAAGGCGCGCGCGACTACCTGGTGCCCAGCCGCGTGCACGACGGCAGCTTCTTCGCGCTGCCGCAGTCGCCCCAGCTCTTCAAGCAGCTGCTGATGGTGGCCGGCTACGACCGCTACTACCAGATCGTGAAGTGCTTCCGCGACGAAGACCTGCGCGCCGACCGCCAGCCTGAATTCACGCAGATCGACATCGAGACCTCGTTCCTCGCCGAAGAAGAAATCCGCGAGATGTTCGAAGGCATGATCCGCAACGTGTTCCGCAATGCCGCGGGCATCGACCTGCCGGTGTTCCCGACCATGACGTACGGGGACGCCATGTTCAAGTACGGCTCCGACAAGCCCGACCTGCGCGTGAAGCTCGAGTTCACCGAACTCACCGAGCTCATGAAGCGCGTGGAGTTCAAGGTGTTCTCCAACGCCGCCACCATGCAGGGCGGCCGCGTGGTTGCACTGCGCGTGCCCGGCGGCGGCGCCGAAGGCGGCCTGTCGCGCGGCGAAATCGACGCGTACCAGGAGTTCGTCAAGATCTACGGCGCCAAGGGCCTGGCCTACATCAAGGTCAACGACGCAGCCGCCGGCCGCGAAGGCCTGCAGAGCCCGATCGTCAAGAACCTGGACGACGCCTCGCTGGCCGAGATCATTGCCCGCACGGGTGCCCGCAACGGCGACATCCTGTTCTTCGGCGCAGACAAGGAAAAGGTCGTCAACGACGCCATTGGCGCGCTGCGCGTGAAGATCGGCCACAGCGCCTTCGGCAAGAAGTCCGGGCTGTTCGACGACCGCTGGGCGCCTCTGTGGGTGGTCGACTTCCCGATGTTCGAATTCGACGAGGAAGGCCAGCGCTGGAGCGCCGTGCACCACCCGTTCACGGCACCGAAGGACGGCCATGAAGACCTCATGGACACCGCGCCCGAGAAGTGCATTGCCAAGGCCTACGACATGGTGCTCAACGGCATCGAGATGGGCGGCGGCTCGGTGCGTATCCACCGCGAGGAAGTGCAGAGCAAGGTGTTCCGCGCGCTCAAGATCAGCGCCGAGGACGCCCAGCTCAAGTTCGGCTTCCTGCTCGACGCGCTGCAATACGGCGCCCCGCCGCACGGCGGCATTGCCATCGGCCTCGACCGCCTCGTCATGCTCATGACCGGCGCCGAGTCGATCCGCGACGTGATCGCCTTCCCCAAGACCCAGCGCGCGCAAGACCTGCTCACGCAGGCGCCGAGCCCGGTCGACGAGAAGCAGTTGCGCGAGCTGCACATCAAGCTGCGCAACACGCCCCAAACCGCCTGATGCGCGCATGACGACGAGCACCCGGCCCTGGAAGATCCCGGAGTCGGTGCTGGTCGTCATTCATACGCCGGCGCTCGACGTGCTCTTGATCCGGCGCGCCGATGCCAACGACTTCTGGCAATCGGTCACCGGCAGCAAGGACCTGGCCGACGAGCCGCTCATGCTCACCGCCGCGCGCGAGGTGGCCGAGGAAACCGGCATCCAGTGCGGCGAGGGCACGCCCCTGGCCGCGCGGCTGGTCGATTGGCAACTGAGCAACGTCTACGAAATTTACCCGGGCTGGCGTGCCCGCTATGAACCGGGCGTAACGCACAACACCGAGCACCTGTTCGGCCTGTGCGTGCCCGAGCGCCTGGTGCCCACCCTGTCGCCACGCGAGCACACCGACTGGAAGTGGCTGCCCTACCGCGAGGCGGCCGACGCGTGCTTTTCTCCGTCGAACGCCGAAGCCATTCTGTTGCTGCCAGAATTTGCCGGATGAACCTGCCGGCACACACACTCCGGGTCGCAACCTACAACATCCACAAGGGTGTGCAGGGCATCGGCCCGGCGCGGCGCCTGGAGATTCATAACCTGGGGCACGCTATCGAGCAGCTCGACGCAGACATCGTCTGCCTGCAGGAGGTGCGCAAGATGAACCGGCAGGCCGCGCTCCGCTTCGAGCGCTGGCCTGAGCTTCCCCAGGCCGATTTCCTCGCGCCCGAGGGCTACACCGCCGTTTATGAAACCAATGCCATTACCCGCCACGGCGAGCATGGCAATGCGCTGCTCACCCGCTGGCCGGTGATCCGCACCGGCCACCAGGACATTTCCGACCATCGCTTCGAACAGCGCGGGCTGCTGCACGTCGTCATCGAGGTGGAGGGCCGGCCCGTGCACGCCATCGTCGTGCACCTGGGGCTCATCAAGGGCAGCCGCGTGCGGCAGGTCGCACGGCTGCGCGAGTTCATCGAACGCGAAGTGCCGGCCGGCGAGGCGGTGGTCGTTGCGGGCGACTTCAACGATTGGGGCGCGCGCATGCGCTACGCCATGAACGCCATGGGCCTGCGCGACACCAGCGACCTGCGCGGGGCGCGAACGCTCACCTATCCTTCGCGCCTGCCGGTGGCTCAGCTCGATTTCGTCTATGGGCGGCAACTGGAGCCCGTCGCCTGCTCGGTGCCGCGAGGCCCGATCTGGGCACGCATGTCCGACCACCTGCCGCTGGTCGCCGATTTTGCGCTGGCATGAGCCGCGCTTTCGCTGGCTTCTCCCTGCTGGGCCCGCTAAATGCGTTCGCTGATACCATGCGCGGATGCTGAGGAAAACCGACGTGGAACCGCGCCCTGACGGAAACAACGACGACGAGGGCACCCCTGTCTCGGTGAAGATCCGCGAACGCCTGACTGCCGCGCGCAGGCGCTTCAACGCCAACGACAACATCGCGGAGTTCATCGAACCTGGCGAGCTCGAGTCGCTGCTCGACGAAGTCGAAGTGAAGATGAAGGGCGTGCTCGAAAGCCTGGTGATCGACCTCGAGAACGACCACAACACCGGCAACACCGCCCGCCGCGTGGCCAAGATGTACCTCAACGAAGTGTTCAGGGGCCGCTATGTGGCGCCGCCTTCGCTCACCGAGTTTCCCAATGCCGAGCACCTGAACGAGCTGATGATCGTCGGCCCGATCACCGTGCGCAGCGCCTGCTCGCACCACTTCTGCCCGATCATCGGCAAGCTGTGGATCGGCATCATGCCCAACGAGCACACCAACGTGATCGGGTTGTCGAAGTACGCGCGACTTGCCGAATGGGTCATGGGCCGGCCCCAGATCCAGGAAGAGGCCGTGGTGCAGCTGGCCGACCTGATCCAGGAAAAAACCCAGCCCGACGGCCTGGCGCTCGTCATGGAAGCCGAGCACTTCTGCATGGCCTGGCGCGGCGTGAAGGAAATGGACAGCAAGATGATCAACTCCGTGATGCGCGGCGTGTTCCTCAAAGACCCGAGCCTGCGCCGCGAATTCCTCTCCCTGCTGCCGAGAAAGAGCTGAACATGCTGGTCCGACTTCTCTACGCGAGCCGCGCCGTCGATACCAGTCCCGAGGCCATCGACGCCATCCTCGCGCAATCGCGCACGCACAACCCCTCCTGCGGCATCACGGGCATTCTTTGCTACGGCGCGGGCACCTTCCTGCAGGCCATCGAAGGTGGGCGCATGGCCGTGAGCGAGCTCTACGGCCACATCCAGCGCGACGCGCGCCACAAGGACGTGGTGCTGCTGCACTACGAAGAAATTTCCGAGCGCCGCTTCGGCGGCTGGACCATGGGGCAGGTCAACCTCTCCAAGCTCAATGCCTCGACGCTGCTCAAATACTCGGAAAAGCCCGAGCTGAATCCGTACGCGGTGTCGGGCAAGGTCTCGCTGGCGCTGCTCGAGGAATTGATGGCCACCGCGGCCATCGTCGGCCGCCACTGAAGATCGTGGTGCCCGCGCTCGGTACTTCGCATTCCCCCGGCCTCGCATAACCCGGGGTGCCGCTCTCTGCCTTTGCGCTGATCCTGCTCGCCGGGATCATCCACGCCAGCTGGAATATCGCCGCCAAGAAGGCGAACGGCGACGCGCGTTTCGCTTTGCAAAGCGGCGTCTTCATGGCCGTTGTGTGGGCCCCCGTTGGCCTTACGCTGGGCTGGAGCGTGGTGCCGACCTGGGGTTTCACGGAGTGGGGCTTCGTCGCGCTGAGCGGCGTGCTGCATGTCATCTACTACGTCATTCTGCTGCGCGGCTACCGCAAGTCCGATCTCACCGTCGTCTATCCGCTGGCGCGCGGTTCGGGACCGCTGCTGTCGTCCCTGGTGGCCATCTTGTTCCTTGGCGAGCGCATCAGCCTGATTGGCGTTGCGGGCATTGCGGGCGTGGTGCTGGGCGTGTTCCTTGTGGCCGGCGGACCCGGCCTGTGGCGAAAGAAGCATGACCCGGCCCAGCGGGCGCGCGTTCAGAAGGGCGTCCGCTACGGTGTTCTGACGGGGGCCTTCATCGCGGCCTATACGGTGGCCGACAGCTATGCGGTGAAATTCCTGGCCATGTCCCCGATCCTGCTCGACTACTTCGGCAACCTGGTGCGCGTGGGCCTGCTGCTGCCCGCCGGACTGCACGACCGCGCCGAAACAGCGCGGATGTGGCGCGCGCAGTGGAAATACGCGCTCCTGGTGGCGGTGATCAGCCCCGTTTCGTATGTGCTGGTGCTCTATGCGGTGCAGCAGGCGCCCATTTCACATGTCGCACCGGCGCGCGAGGTCTCGATGCTTTTCGCCGCGCTGATCGGCGGCCATCTGCTGCGCGAGGGCGACCGCTTGCTGCGGCTGCTGGGCGCCGCCTTCATCGCCGCCGGGGTGGTGGCGCTCGCGCTGGGGTGAGATGAACGCGCCGCTGCTGTTCGGATGCGATTTTTCCTGCGCGCCCACGTCGCGCAAGCCGATCGTCATTGCGAGCGGCCGCATGGGCGAAGCGGGAGATCTGGCGCTGGCGGGGCTCCAGTGCTTCACCACCCTCGACGCCTGGGCCGAGTGGCTGCGCAGCGAGCCGGCGTGGATCGGCGGCTTCGATTTTCCGTTCGGCCTGCCGCGTGAACTGGTCGAGCAATTGCGGTGGCCGCGGGAATGGAATGCGCTCATGGCCCACTATGCGAGCCTGAGCCGCGCGGAGATTCGCGCCACCTTTGCCGCCTTCTGTGCCGCCCGCCCGGTCGGTGGCAAGTTTGCGCACCGCGCCACCGACGCGCCCGCCGGTTCGAGCACGTCGATGAAATGGGTCAATCCGCCAGTGGCTTTCATGCTCCATGCGGGCGTGCCTCCGCTCCTTGCCGCCGGCGCGAGCCTTCCGGGGCTGCACATCGGCAGCAACAAGGACCGAATCGCGCTCGAGGCTTACCCCGGGCTGCTGGCCCGCGAGCTGATCGGCCGCCGTAGCTACAAGAGCGACGAGGCGGCCAAGCAGACGCCCGAGCGCCTGGCGGCGCGCACGAGCCTGCTCGCCGCGCTCGACGCGGGCACCACGCGCCTGGGCCTGCGGGTGGCGCTCAGCAAGGCGCAACGCACCGAATTGCTGGGCGACGCGCGCGGCGATCACATCGATGCGGTGCTTTGCCTTGTACAGGCTGCGTGGAGTGCTCAACGCGCCTCCACGCCCGGGCCGGGTTTCGGCTTGCCGGAGAACTTCGATCCGATCGAGGGATGGATCGTCACGGCCTGAGCCTCCTTGTCCTACAGGGTTTCGCGCCGGCCACGACTGCCGCGTCTTTAGACCGAAAGCTAGATTGAAAAGGCGGTTCGGCCTTGTCCGGACCCCCTGCGCGCAAGCTGCGCGCGTCACCCGCTCTTCGGAGCGAAACGGAGGATTCCAATGAAAAGAACTGGTCAGACTATCGCCATGCCGTTTTCGCGCTCATGGTTCACCATGCTGTTGCTGGCGGGCGCGGCGTTGACGCTTGCCGCGTGCGACGCTTCGGACAACCGCACTGCGGGCGAGAAACTCGACAGCGCCATTGCAAAGACCGAGAAGGCGGCCGAGACGGCCGCCGCCAAGACAGGGGAAGCCGTCAAGGACGCCAAGGCCAAGATCGATGCCTCCGGCACCACCGCCGAGGTGAAGGACGGCATGGCCAACATGACGGACGCCGCAAAGAGAGCCGGTACAGCCGCGAGCGCGACAGTGGACGATGCCGCGATCACTGCATCGGTGGCCGCGGGTCTGGCCAAGGACCCGGACCTGAGCGCGATCAAGATCGACGTGGACACCAAGGCAGGCGCAGTCAGCCTGAAGGGGCCCGCGCCCACGGCCGCCGCCAAGGCGCGCGCGGAGGAGATCGCCAAGGGCGTACAGGGGGTGACCTCGGTGGACAACCAGCTCGAAGTGAAGAGCTGAGCGCGCTTTGCCGATCCAAAACAAGAAGCCCGGTTCAACCGGGCTTTTTGCTGGGCGGAGCTATCGAGGCAGCAATCAGTGGCCGAGCCAGTCCTTGAGCTCGTCCGCGTGCTCTTCCTCGTCGGAAAGAATGTCTTCCAGCATGCGCCGGGTGGTCGGGTCCTTGTCGCCGATCAGCGCGATCATCTGCCGGTAGGTTTCCACGGCAATGCGCTCGGCCACGAGGTTGGCGCGCACCATGGCCTGCAGGTCTGTCGATTCGTCGTAGCCGGCGTGGCTGCGTTCGAGGAGGTGCGAGGGAGCAAAGTCGGGCTCGCCGCCCAGCTGCACGATGCGTTCGGCAATGCGGTCGGCGTGGGCCGACTCTTCGTTTGCGTGCACCAGGAATTCTTCTGCAATGGCAGGCGACGACACGCCGCTGGCGGTGAAATAGTGGCGCTTGTAGCGCAGCACACACACCAGTTCGGTGGCCAGCGCATCGTTCAGCAGCTTCACGACGTCGTCGCGCCAGGGGCCGTAGCTCGGCGTGACCGCGCCTTCGTCGAGGCTGTTGGCCGCCGCCTCGATGGCCTTTTCATCGAGCACCAGGTGCTCGTGTCTTGCCGGGTTGGTACCCGGGGAATTCGCATTCATGGGGGGTCCTTTCGTGGGCTGGTGTTTTTCTGATGCATCAATGTGTTGACGACGTCTGCCACATCGGATGTCTTGAGCAGAGCAGCCAGTACCGCCGTGAACGAGAGCAGGCGCCACGGCTTGATCAGCACGATGGCAGCGCCCGTGGCGGCGGCAATGGCCATGAGCTTGGCCGGCTCCCTGCGCGCATAGTGCTCGAGCAAGGGGCGTGCGAGCTGGCCCACCGCATGGGCCGGATGCCGGCGCCACCAGCGCTCGGTCATGCTGCGCGCCACGGACGTCCACCGATGCCGGCTGCTGCGCGGCGGCGCCTCTTGCTGCGCGCCTTCTGCGGCGTACATCTCCGGATGGTCTTCTTGCCCCGCGTAGCTCCTGCTGCGGCGGCTCTCGCGCGGCTCGTCGTCTTCGCCGTTCAAATGCCGCACGAGCGCGCGGCGCGAAAGCGCAAGGCGTTCCTGCGGCGTGAGCGAGCTGCGGTCAGTGCCGTTCATGGCGGGCTCCTGCTTCGTGCAACGCCTGCAAGTCTGCCTCGACCTGGGCGCGAAGATCGTCGAACGCGTAGCCCGGGAACGGACGGCTCGCCACCCAGGCGCAAATGCCGGCAATCACCAGCGCAACGCCCGGCACCGCCACCAGCACCCAATGGAAGCTGCCATGCAGCACGCCCATCAATACCGCAACCCCGATGAGGCCGAGCGCCAGCATGGCACTCGCCGCCGCGACCACGCCCGCAACGATGCGGGCGACGAGCCCGCGCCCCGCCTCGGAGGCTTCCTGCCTGACAAGAGCGGCGTAGTTGGCAGCGTGTTCGGCGATGAGTTCCGGATGCCCGAGCACCGTGGAAAAAATCGGATGAAGCATGGTGCGCGGAATCGGTGGAACGGGACGTCAGCGGATCAGTATTCGTCCCGGCGGCTGCGGCTGGCCAGCACGATGAGTGCGGTAATTGCGGCGCCGGCTGCGGCGGCAATCAGCACCGAGCGAACCGGCTGGTCGGAGATGTAGCGGCCGGTGACGTCCGCTGCCTGCTCCAGGCGGCGTTGTGCGCGTGCGCTGGTGGTCGAGGCGGCGTCGAGGCCACGCTGCACGGCTTGCTGCACGCGCGCTGCCAGCTGTTCGACCGCCGGTTCCGCGTCGCGGCGCAGTTCGCGGACCTTCTCGCCGGCCGCATTCACCGCGTTCTGTGCGTAGGCGCGGGTGGACTCGACAGCCTCGTTGGCGGTCTGGCGTGCCTCGTCGGCGAGTTGCGAGGGAGTCTTGGTCGTGTTCATGAGAATTTCCTTTCCGGGGAGATGAATTGCGGGAGCCCGTTGATCGTAACTACGCTACTTGCGCCTGAGCAAGCCGGCCAGGAAACTGGCAATGGCAAGTACGGCGAAGATCACGAAAAGGATCTTGGCGATTCCTACCGCGCTGGCGGCAATGCCGCCGAAGCCGAACACCGCGGCAATCAGCGCAATGACCAGAAACACCACCGTGTAATGCAACATGTGGACTCCTTCGAGACTTCGCTCGTTGTTGTGGGATTGCGCGTTCAAAAAGGTGAAATGAACGGCACAGGAGCAACCTTAAGTGGCGCCCCTGCAAGGCCCTGTCAGCGGCTGGGCGCGCGGAACGTAGGAGACGACCGAGTTCCCCCTTCACTTGCCGTGCATGGGCGTCCGCCCCGGCGCGCGATCGGCTGTGCCTCAGAGTGGCTTGACGACCGGCAGCATCGCGCTCAGGCGCGTGCCCCGGCCCGGCGTCGAAGAGATCGTGAGCTTGCCGCGCGCGGCCTCCACCCGGTGCCGCATGCCCGCGAGGCCGTGCGTCGAAGGGTGGATGCGGTGGGGGTCAAAGCCCTTGCCGTTGTCGGCAACTTCCACGATCACGTGGTTCTCGTAGTTCTTCAGCACGATGGTCGCCTCGCTGGCTTCGGCGTACTTGCCGATGTTGGTGAGGCTTTCCTGAACCATGCGGTAGATGGTGAGCTGGCGCGATTCGTCCATGGTCACGGGCTCGAGCGCCATCTGCACCTGGATGCCGGAGCGTTCGGCGAATTCGCGCCCGAGGATTTCGAGCGACGCAACCAGTCCGAGATTGGACAGCGACGACGGCCGGAGGTCCTCGATGATGCGGCGTTTGAGCGCGATGCCGCTGTTCAGCAGCTCGGTCAGGTGCTGCAGCCGCTGGGTGGCGTCAGGCGCTTCCAGCAGCCTCGACTTGAGGCGGGCGACGTCCAGCTTGGCCGCCGTCAGCAGCGAACCGAGCTCGTCGTGCAGCTCCCGCGCGAGAAAGCCGCGCTCGGTCTCCCGCACGTCCTGCAGGTGGGTGGCCAGCTCGGCCAGGGAGGCCGTGCGTTCGCGCACCTCGTCTTCGAGCGCGTTGCGCTCGCGCTGCAGCGTTTCCTGCTGGCGCTCGCCGATGGAGCGAAGTGCATGGGTCTGCCGCAGGTACAGGAAGAACGCGATGAGGGCGGCGATGGCCACGATGGCGGTGCCGAGGCGCGCGAGCTGCAGCGATTTCATCACCTGCACCTGGCTTTCCTGCAGGGTCTTGTTGCTGGCCGCCACAAGGTCGTAGGCGCTCTTGCGGATGGCTTCCATTTCCTCGCGTCCCACGTCCGTGGTGATGACGAACTTCCAGGCATCCTCCTTGCCGTCCTGCCGCAAGCGTACGCTCATGTCCATTTCGGCTATCTTGCGCAGCACGTGCTTGGAGAGCTCCGCCAATTGGGTACGCTCGGCGGGCCGTTCGGCGTAAAGTTGGCGCAATGTGGCAAGGTATCCATCGACCTGCTTCACGGCAATGTCGTAGGGTTGGCGGTAGCTGGTTTCGCCGGTCAGGAGGTAGCCGCGCTGCCCGGTTTCGGCATCGAGCATGCTCTGCAGGATCAGGTTGATCGTGGCGCGCACTTTTTGTGCCTCGTCGATGTTCGCCAGGGCCTGGGTCGACTGGCGGTAGCCGGCCTCGTTGATGCCGACGAGGGCCAGCGCAGCCAGCGCCGCGAGCAGCAGGCTCACGGCCATTTTTGGAGGAGCTAGCCAGTGCATGAAACTTTCAAAGGTGCTTTCAGCACAAGTTCGTGAATAATTGACAACAACCAGGGGATCGGCATGTTGCGGCTTCCTAGGTCGCAACACAACGAAGAAAGTAACAGATGATCAAAATTGGAATTGTGGACGACCACGCTATCGTGCGTTCGGGCCTGCGGCAGTTCTTCTCCGAGCACGTGGACTTGCGCGTGGCCGGCGAGGCCGCCAGCGGACGCGAGGCCATCGAGCTGGTGCGCACTACGGAACTCGACGTGCTGGTAATGGACCTTTCCATGCCGGGACAGAGCGGCATCGACGCGCTTGCCATGATCCGCGCCAAGGCGCCGGACGTCGGCATTCTCATCCTCAGCGGCTACCCCGAAGAGCACTACGCGATGAACCTCATCCGCCAGGGCGCGAGCGGGTATCTCAACAAGGAGTGCGATCCGATGGAGATCGTCAACGCGATCCGCACCATCTCGCTCGGCCGCCGCTACATCACGCCGGCCGTGGCAGAACTGCTCGCCCGCCAGCTCGACCGCAAGGACGACGCCGCGCCGCACGAGCAATTGTCGGAACGCGAATTCCAGGTGTTCCTGAAGCTTGCCAAGGGCGAGACCGCGGGCGACATCGCCAAGACGCTGTCGCTCTCGGTCAAGACCGTGAGCACCTACCGCACGCGCCTCATGGAAAAGATGAACCTGTCTTCCAACAGCGACCTCACCTACTACGCGCTGAAGAACAAGCTGATCGATTGAGATTGGAACCGGCCAGCGGCTGAAGAAGAAGAGGGCGGGGAAGTCCGGCGCGGCTTCTCCGGCCTCTTTTTCATTCCGTGCCGGCGGCGGGCCGATGAGCCACCGCCTCCAGGATGCAGAAGTCGACCAGCGCGTCGATCTCGTTCGACTTGTCGAACACCGCATCCACTCCGAACTCGGCGCAGCGCCGCCGGATGTCGGGCGTTGCATAGTTGCTGAGCACCACCACCTTCTGGTTCGGCCGGCGCGAGGTGCAGGCCTGGAGCACGCCCAGCCCGCTTCCCTGCTTGAGAAAAAGATCGACCACCGCGAGGTCCCACTCGTCGCTGTGGTCCTGCAGCCATTGGCGCGCGTGCGCCTCGGTCTCGGCAAAGCCGACAACCGTCGTGCAGGTGAGTTCTTCCAGGGTACCGATGAGGTTTTCACGGATCGTGAGGTTGTCTTCGACGATGTATGTCTGCAATCTGGTATCCATGCCGAACCGCGCTTCCTCTGTTGGCAGGTGTCGCGAATGCCCCTGCTGGCGATTGCCTGCGCATCGAAGATTGAGGCGTCGCCGAAACGCATCATGCAGGGTTCGGAGGATGGGTGTTGTAGGCGGGTTCTGACGACCCGGCCTCGCGAGCCCTTCCGTAGGCAATGCCGCACGGTTTCTGCGGTTTATTGCCGACCCGGGCAATCGAAGGGCGGGTATATCCACGTTCCATGGCGACGAACGTCCTTCGCAACCGGCCGCTCTGGCTCAAGCTGCTTGCAGCTTTCGTGCTGCTGTTCGCGGCGCTGGCGGTGGTGGTCGCGTTTTTTCCGTGGGACACGTTGCGCGAGCCCATCAACCGCTACGTCAGCGAGAAGACCGGTCGCAAGTTCGAGATCACCCGGCGGCTCGATGTGGGTGTGGGGCTGCGTGGCGCCACGGTGAAGTTCGACGGCATCGAGTTTGCCAATCCCCCCTGGGCCCGCGATCCGTACCTGGTCAAGGCCGAGCGCGCCGAGTTCGACATCCGGCTGTGGCCGCTGCTCACGCAGAAGATCGTGATTCCGCGCCTGGCACTGTTCTCGCCCACGCTGGGCCTTCAGATGGAACCGGACGGGCGGCGCACATGGGCGCTCGGCAAGGACACCTCCGATCCCGGAACCGTTCCCGTCATCGGGCTGATGCAGGTCGACAACGGCACGATCGATTTCCTGGCCACGCACCTGGGCGTCGATCTGCACGCCGACGTGAGCTACGACACCAGCCGCGGCACACTGCCGCTCAGCTACCACATCAAGGGTCGCTACAAGGGCCAGCCGCTCACGGCCGAGGGCCGCACGGGCAATGTGCTCCAGCTCAAGTCGGCGGGCCAGGAGCCCTTTCCGATGGAGATCAATGCTGCGGCGGGCCAGACCCGCTTCAAGGCAGAAGGCACCGTGACCGACTTCGCTGACCTCGACGGCATCGATGCCAAGTTCGAACTCAAGGGCCAGACGCTCGGTGCCCTGTTTCCGCTGCTTGGCATCGCGCTGCCGGAGACCTCTCCCTATGCGCTGAGCGGCGACCTGCGCAAGCGCGCCAAGCTGTGGGAGGTGGCAGGGCTCAAGGGCAGGCTCGGCCTTTCGGACATTGCCGGCGACATGCGCTTCGACCAGGCCGGACAATTGCCGCGGCTCGCGGGCGAGTTGCGCTCGCGCCTGATGGACATGGACGACCTGGGCCCCCTCATCGGCTTGCCGCCGACCGAGCGCTCGGCCAAGGCGGTCGAAGGCGTGGCACCGCCGCCCACCATCAAGCAGGCCAAGCGGGCGGCGGGCGACAAGGTGCTGCCTACCGCCACGCTGGATTTCGACCGCCTGCGCGCGATGAACGCCGACGTGAAGTACACGGCCGATCGCATCCGCAACGTGCGCGACGTGCCGCTCGACCGCGGCAGCGTGCAGGTCAAGCTGACCGACGGCGTGCTCGCCCTCGACCCGCTCGACCTGGGCGTGGCCGGCGGCAAGCTGGCCGGCGCCATCCGCATCGACGCCACCCAGAACCCGGCGGACATTCGCGCCTCGCTCGACCTGCGCAACATGCAGCTCAACCGCGTGGTGCCGAAGATCGAGACCATGCGAAGCAGCTTCAGCCGCCTGGACGGCCGGGTCAATCTCTCGGGGCGGGGCAACTCGGTGGCCAGCTGGCTCGGCGGCGCGTCGGGCGACGTGGCGGCCCTGACCGGACGAGGGCGGTTCAGCAACCTGCTGCTGGAGTTCATGGGGCTGGACGGCGCCGAGATCATCAAGTTCCTGCTGCGCGGCGACCAGAACGTCGAACTGCGCTGCGCCGCAATGGCGTTCGACGTCAACAAGGGCGTCATGACCAGCCGCAGTGTGGTGCTCGACACCGTCGACACAGTTTTCTATGCCACCGGCCAGGCCAACCTTGCAACCGAAAAGCTCGACTTCGTGGTGCGCCCCGAGCCCAAGGACGCGAGCTTCCTGTCGCTGCGCACGCCGCTCGTCATCGGCGGCACCTTCGGCTCGCCGTCCGGCGGCGTTCAGGTGGTTCCGTTGGCGGAGCGCGGCCTGGCAGCGCTGGTGCTGGGCGCGCTCAACCCGCTGCTGGCGCTGGCGGCGACCATCGAGACCGGGCCGGGCGAGGATGCGGACTGCAAGGGCGTGCTGTCGCAGGCCAACAAGCCCGGCACCGGCGCTGCGGCCAGCGGCGCGGCCAAGGCCAAGGGCGCGAAGCAGCGCTGAGGCCGCAACCGGACGAGGAGGGCGGCCGAAGGAGGAGGTGCCCTCAGGCGGCGCACGTGCGGTGCGCGCACACGCTGCAATGCGGATCGCGCGCAATCTGCAGCGTATCGAACGCCGTGCGGCGCCCATCGAACATCAGCAGCTTGCCTGCCAACGACGGCTCGATGCCCGCGAGCAGCTTCAGCGCCTCGCTCGCCTGCAGCGTGCCGATGGTGCCCACCACTGGACCGAACACGCCAAGCACCGCGCAGAGCGTTTCCTCGAAAGCCGCGTCGGGCGGAAAAATGCAGGCGTAGCAGGGAGAGGCCTCGTCGCGCGTGTCGTAGACGCTCAGCTGGCCGTCGAAACGGATGGCGGCGCCCGCCACCAGCGGCCTGCCGTGCGCCACGCAGGCGCGGTTCACTGCGTGCCGCGTCGCAAAGTTGTCGCAGCAGTCGATCACCACGTCCGCCGCCTCGACCAGGCGCGACAGCAGCGCCTCATCGGCGCGGGTGGCGTGCGTTTCGATGGAGATGCCGGGATTGATGTCGCGCATGGCCTGTGCGGCCGATTCGACCTTCAGGCCGCCCACCCGCGCATGGGTGTGGGCCACCTGGCGCTGGAGATTGGTCAGGTCGACCTCGTCGTCGTCCACCAACGTGACATGCCCGACGCCGGCCGCGGCAAGGTACAGCGCCACCGGGGAGCCCAGGCCGCCCGCGCCGATGACCAGCGCGCGGCCGGCACTGACGCGCGCCTGGCCGTCGATGCCGAATTCTTCGAGGAGGATGTGGCGCGAATAGCGCAGCAGGTCGTCGTCATTCATGGTGGCTCACCCCAGGCCTTTGCCAAACGAAAAAATACCGCGGCCCGGCAGCGCCGGTTCCGCGGTATTTCCGGATCTGAAAGCGCCGAGCTCCCGATCAGTTCTCTTTTTTCTCTTCCTTGTTGTCGACAATGACCTGCGTCTTGCTGACAAGCACCGGCTGGCCCTTGAGGCGGTTGAGCGCCTGCACCAGCGGAAAGTCCTTGTCGGTGCCGAACTCGGGCACCTTACGGTCCTGCGGCGGCTTCTTGGCTTCTTCCTCGAGGCGCTTGCGGGCTTCGTCGCGTGCCTTCTCGCGTTCCGGGTCCTTCGTCTCGGGGCCCTGGCCGCTGGCCAGATGCTTTTCGAGGTCGGCCTCGCGCATGCGCAAGGCGGCGAAGGGGCTGCCCTCGGCGCTCTCGTCGATCAGCACGTTGGGCACGATGCCCTTGGCCTGGATCGACGTGCCGCTCGGCGTGTAGTAGCGCGCGGTGGTGATCTTCAGGCCCGTGTCCGGTCCCAGGGGGCGCACCGTCTGCACCGAGCCCTTGCCGAAGGTCTGGCTGCCCATGATGGTGGCGCGCTTGTGGTCTTGCAATGCGCCGGCCACGATTTCGCTGGCCGAGGCCGAGCCTTCGTTCACCAGCACCACCAGCGGCACGGTCTTGAGGGCCGCGGGCAGGTTGCGCAGCGGGTCGCTGCCGGAGCGGCGCTGGTAGAACTCGGGAGCCGCCTTGTAGACCGACTTGCTTTCGGCCAGCTGGCCGTCGGTCGAGACCACGGTCACGTTCTCGGGCAGGAAGGCTGCGGAGATGGCCACCGCCGCGTCGAGCAGGCCGCCCGGGTCGTTGCGCAGGTCGAGCACCAGGCCCTTCAGGTTGGGGTCTTCCTTGTAGATGTCCTCGACCTTCTTCACGAAGTCGTCCACCGTGCGTTCCTGGAACTGCGACAGGCGGATCCAGCCGTAGCCCGGTTCCACGACCTTGCCGCGCACCGACTGGGTACGGATTTCCTCGCGCGTGATCGTTACCGGAAAGGTGCGGCTTTCGTCCTTGCGGAAGATGGTCAGCAGCACCTTGGTGTTGGCCTCGCCGCGCATGCGCTTGACGGCCTCGTTGAGCGACAGGCCGCGCACGGCCGTGTCGTCGATCTTGGTGATCAGATCGTTCGGCTTCAGGCCGGCGCGGAAGGCCGGAGAGCCCTCGATGGGCGACACCACCTTGATGAGGCCGTCTTCCTGCGAAATTTCGATGCCGACGCCCACGAAGCGGCCGGTCGTGCCTTCCCTGAATTCCTTGAAGGACTTCTTGTCGAAGTACTGGGAATGCGGGTCGAGGCCGGCGACCATGCCGGAAATGGCGTCGGAAATGAGCTTCTTCTCATCGACGGGTTCGACATAGTCGCTCTTGACCATGCCGAAAACGGCTGCGAGTTGCTGCAATTCCTCGAGGGGGAGCGGCGCGAGCGAGCCGCGTGCGACCGTCTGCAATGAGACGGTGGTCAAGACGCCGGCAACGGCGCCGGCGGCGACCCAGCCGGTAATCTTCAATTTGTGGCCCATCATGAGTGATTGTCCTTGTCGGCTGTCGAACCAATATACACAGCTTGGAAGCAAATTGCCTGCCGGGGTTCCACGGGGGAGCGCCGCCGAGGGGTTTTAATTCTTCAGGCCTTGCCTTGCGAGGCCACCGCTGCTGCAGCCTTTTCGGCGGCCGCGGCGTCGCCCAGGTAGTAGTGCCGCAGCGGCTTGAGATCGTCGTCCAGTTCGTAGACCAGCGGAATGCCGTTGGGAATATTCAGGCCGACGATGGCGTCGTCCGAAATACCGTCGAGGTACTTGACCAGCGCCCGGATCGAGTTGCCGTGCGCGGCCACCACCAGGCGGCGACCGGTGCGGATGGCTGGCGCCATCGATTCGTTCCAGAACGGCAGCACGCGCGCCACGGTGTCTTTCAGGCACTCGGTCAGCGGAATCTGCTCGGGCGAGAGCTTGGCGTAGCGCACGTCGCTGCGTTCGCTGCGCGGATCGTCGGCCTCCAGGGCTGGCGGCGGGGTGCCGTAGCTGCGGCGCCAGACCAGCACCTGCTCATCGCCGTATTTCTTGGCGGTTTCGGCCTTGTTCAGGCCCTGCAGGGCGCCGTAGTGGCGCTCGTTCAGGCGCCAGGAGTGCACCACGGGCAGCCAGGTGCGGTCGAGTTCGTCGAGGGTGTGCCAGAGCGTGCGGGTGGCGCGCTTGAGCACGCTGGTGTAGGCCACGTCGAAGTCATAGCCCTCGGCCTTGAGCAGCCGGCCGGCCTGCTTGGCCTGCTCGATGCCGGTTTCGGTCAGGTCGACGTCGGTCCAGCCGGTGAAGCGGTTTTCGAGATTCCAGGTCGATTCGCCGTGGCGGATCAGTACCAGTTTGTGCATGTGGGAGGCCTTTGGCAGCGCTTGGGAAAACCAGCATTCTAAAATCCCGGGTTTGCCATCCAAGGAACCCCCGTGAAATTGATCGAATTCGTCACCGCAAACTGGATGCTGATCCTGATCGCACTCAGCTCGGGTGGCATGCTGGCCTGGCCGCTGATTCGCGGCGGCGCCGGTGGCGGCACCCTCACGGCACAGGCGGCGGTGCACCTCATCAACCGCGAGCGCGCGGTGCTGGTCGACGTGCGCGATCCCGAAGAGTTCGCCACCGGCCACATGATCGGCGCCAAGAACGTGCCGCTGAACCTGCTGGAAGAAAAGCTGACCGGCGCGGTCAAGAACAAGAACGTGCCGCTGCTCTTGGTGTGCGCCACCGGCGCCCGCGCCCAGCGCGCCGTGGCCATGGCCAAGAAACTCGGTTACGAGCAGGCCCAAGCCGTCTCCGGCGGCCTCAAGGCTTGGAAAGAGGCTAACCTGCCGGTTGAAAAAGCCTAAAGTCTTCCCAAGGTACAGCGTATGCAAGCCGTAAAGATGTACACCACCGCGTTCTGCCCGTACTGTGTTCGTGCGAAGCAGATCCTCAAATCCAAGGGTGTCGACGAGATCGAAGAAATTCGCATCGACACCGATCCCGAGGCCCGCAGCACCATGATGGAAATCACCCAGCGCCGCACGGTGCCGCAGATTTTCATCGGCGACACCCACGTGGGCGGCTGCGACGACCTGATGGCGCTCGACAGCCGCGGCGGTTTGGTGCCCCTGCTGCAAGCCGCCTGAAAACGAATCAGCCGGGTGTCACGGAAGCGGTTCCGGGCGCCGGGCGATAATCGCCTGCTCATTCATCTGCAGCCCGCTGCGGGAACCTCTCCCCGGCGGGCATTGTTTTGATTCTCGAAAGTTCAGCCATGGCCGACCAGCAAGCCCAAGATCCCGTTTTCCAGATCCAGCGCGTCTACCTCAAGGACCTGTCGCTCGAACAGCCCAATTCGCCCGGCATCCTGCTCGAACAAGAGCAGCCAACCGTCGACATCCAGCTCGGCGTGGACGCCCAGCCCGTGGCTGAAGGCATCTTCGAGATCACCGTGTCGGCCACCGTGCAGACCAAGATCCAGGACAAGACCGTGTTCCTGGTCGAAGCCAAGCAAGCCGGCATCTTCGAGATCCGCAACCTGCCCGAAGACCAGATGGGCCCGATCCTCGGCATTGCCTGCCCGCAGATCGTCTACCCGTACCTCCGCGGCAACGTGGCCGACGTGATCCAGCGCGGCGGCTTCCCGCCCGTGCACCTGGCGGAAATCAACTTCCAGGCCATGTACGAGCAGCAGCAGGCACAGGCCGCTGGTCAGCCCGCCCCGACCCTCGCACAGTAAACCGGCACAACGCCGCCAACGCCGGTGAAGATCTGCGTTCATGGCGCCGGTGCCTGGGGCACGGCAGTGGCCGTCAATGCGGCCCTCAACACCGCCGTTGGCCACGAGGTCACGCTCTGGGCGCGCGATGCCGCCCAGGCCGACGCCATTTCAAAGGCGCGCGAAAACACCCGCTACCTTCCGGGGCTGGCCTTGCCGGCCTCGCTCGCGGTGCGGGCCGGCGAAATCGGCCAGGCGCATGCTGGCGCCGACTTGGTCATCGTGGCCACGCCCATGGCGGCCCTGCGTGAACAGCTCATTGCGCTGCGCGGCTGCATCGCGCCGGTCGCGTGGCTGTGCAAGGGCGTGGAGCCTGCGCTCGACCCTTCTTCTCCCACCTCCTTCGGCCTGCTCGCCCACGAGATCTGGGCGCAGGTTGCTCCAGATTTGATAGCGGGCGTGCTCAGCGGACCGAGCTTCGCGCAAGAAGTGGCCGAAGGCCGCCCCACGGCGCTGGTGGCCGCGAGCCCGCATGCCGTGGTGCGCGATGCGCTGGTCGAGGCGTTCCACGGCCCGGCGCTGCGCGTCTATGCCAATGAGGACATCGTCGGCGTCGAGGTGGGCGGCGCGGTCAAGAACGTGCTGGCCATTGCCACCGGGCTGTGCGACGGCCTGGCACTGGGGCTCAATGCGCGCGCCGCGCTCATCACGCGCGGCCTGGCCGAAATGACCCGCTTCGGGCTGGCGCTCGGCGCGCGGGCCGAGACTTTCATGGGCCTTTCAGGCCTTGGCGACCTGGTGCTGACCGCGACCGGCGACCTGTCGCGCAACCGCAAGGTGGGCCTGCTGCTGGCGCAAGGGCAAACCTTGGCGCAGGCCGTGGCCTCGCTCGGCCACGTGGCCGAAGGCGTGTATTGCGCGCGCACCGTGGTGCAGCGTGCGCGGGGCCTGGGGGTGGAAATGCCCATCGCCGAAGGCGTGGTTGCGCTGCTCGATGGCCGGGTGAGCCCGCAGGAAGCCGTCGCCTCGCTCACCGGCCGCGATCCGGTGCCTGAAACCGTCCGGACCCCCGGGTCCCGCGGTTCACCCTGACAAGACTGAAGAGACAAAAAAGAGCCATGAGCCCTCGCTTTGATTTTTCGGCGCCGGCCTTGGCCGCGCTGGCCCAGGCCGACGCCGCCCGCGCCTTGCAGGAAGACGTGGCCAACGGTGATCTGACCGCCTCGCTGGTCGACCCGGGCCGCAGGGCCCGCGCCCGCGTGCTGGCGCGCGAATCGGCCGTGCTGTGCGGTGCACCCTGGGTCGAAGCCACGGTACGGCAACTCGATCCGCAAGCCCGCATCGAGTGGCTGTGCGCCGAGGGCGAGCTCTGCGCGGCTGACCAGACGGTGCTCGAGATCGAAGGCTCGGCCCGCGCACTGCTGACGGCCGAGCGCACCGCGCTCAACTTTCTTCAGCTGCTGAGTGCGGTCGCCACCAAGACGGCGCTGTATGCCGACGCCGTTCGCGGCACGCGCGCAAGCATCGTCGACACCCGCAAGACCCTGCCGGGCCTGCGCCTGGCGCAGAAATACGCGGTGCGCACCGGCGGCGGCGTGAACCACCGCATCGGTCTTTACGACGCGGTGCTCATCAAGGAAAACCACATTGCGGCGGCCGGCGGCGTGGCTGCGGCGCTGCGTGCGGTGGCACCTGTGGCCGATCGCGCTGCGTTCGTCGAAGTCGAGGTCGAAACGCTGGCGCAGCTGCGTGAGGCCTTGGACGCAGGCGCGCGCATGGTGCTGCTCGACAACATGGACCTGCCCACGCTGCGCGAAGCCGTTCGCATCAACGACGCGGCCGGCGACGCACGCAAGGCGGTGCTCGAAATATCGGGTGGCGTCACGCTCGAAGGCCTGCGCACATTGGCCGAAACCGGTGTGGACCGTATTTCCGTCGGTGCGCTCACCAAAGACGTGAAGGCCATCGATTTCTCGATGCGCTTCCAGGAAGGCTGAGGACGGCGGCCGTGGCTTCTTCTTTCGTCATCGACGTCGACTACGAACAGCCGGCGGCCGAAGCCGGCTCGGCCTGCGACACCCGCCACGCATGGGCGCGCGTGCCGCCCGAACCTTCGCCCGACGAACGCATCGCCTTGAAGGAGCGCATTCGCCGCCTCCTGCGCGAGCGCAATGCGGTGATGGTGTCGCACTTCTACGTGCATCCCGACCTGCAGGACCTGGCCGAGGAAACCGGCGGCATCGTGAGCGATTCGCTCGAGATGGCGCGCTTTGGCCGCGACCACGCAGCGCAGACGCTGGTGGTGTCGGGCGTTCGTTTCATGGGTGAAACCGCCAAGATCCTCTCGCCCGAGAAGCGCGTGCTGATGCCCGACCTGGACGCCAACTGCTCGCTCGACCTCGGCTGCCCGGTCGACGAGTTCAGCGTGTTCTGCGACCAGCACCCGGACCGCACTGTGGTCGTCTACGCCAACACCAGCGCGGCCGTGAAGGCGCGCGCCGACTGGCTCGTGACCTCCAGCTGCGCGCTCGACGTGGTGAGCGCGCTGCACGCGCAGGGCCGCAAGATTCTCTGGGGCCCCGACCGCCACCTGGGCGACTACATCCAGCGCCAGACGGGCGCCGACATGGTCAGCTGGAACGGCGCCTGCGTCGTGCATGACGAGTTCAAGGCGCTGGAACTCGAACTGCTGAAGAAGGCGCATCCCGCCGCAAAGGTGCTGGTGCACCCTGAGTCGCCGGCCGACGTGATTGCGCTGGCCGACGCGGTGGGCTCCACCTCGGCGATCTTGAACGCGGCGCAGCGCATGGACGCGAACGAGTTCATCGTTGCTACAGACAGCGGCATGCTGCACAAGCTGCGCACGCTGAATCCGGGCAAGACATTCATCGAGGCGCCCACGGCTGGCAATGGCGGCACCTGCAAGAGCTGCGCGCATTGCCCTTGGATGGCGATGAACGGGCTGGTGGAGCTGGCGAATGCGCTGGAAACGGGGGCAGGCGAAATTCATGTCGACCCTGCGCTGGGGCTGCGGGCGCGGGTGCCGATTGACCGGATGCTGGCGTTTACTGCGGGCCTGAAGAATGGCCAGGCGGCCGGAAGCCTGATTGCAGGCATCGGCGCCGCCTGAAGTCTTGTTCCCTCTCCCTCCGGGAGAGGGCTAGGGTGAGGGCAGCGGCCTCACAACATCGCGCCGGCTTTGCTGCCGCGGCCCTCACCCCAACCCTCTCCCCAAGGGGCGAGGGAGCAAAACCTCAAAACTCCAGCGTACAGCTGTCCCCCAGCGCCTCTCTCCACACGCGCACCCGCGCGAGCGAAGCGCGAAAGTCCGGCAGCGCATCCGCAATGAACAGGCACAAATTTTCCAGCGTCGGCGGATGCAGCCCCTCCACGTCGTCCAGCAGGTGATGGTCCAGCAGCTCGCGCACGTCATCCAGTCGGCGGCGCAGCAGCCCCAGGTCGACCACCATGCCCGTGACCGGATCGCGCTGGCCCGCAAGCCACACCTCGGCGTGGTACGTATGGCCGTGAATACGGCGGCTGCCTTCCACCTCGATGTCGCGCTTCAGCGTGTGGGCGGCATCGAAGAAAAAGCGCTGGCTGATGGTGAATCGCATCTGAAAAGTCTCTCCGCGCTCAGCGGATTCCGGTGATCTTGTGGGTCTGCACGCTGAGGCGCCATGCGGGCTGGCGCATGCATTCGGCAATGCATAGTTCGGTGTTGGCCAAGCGGTCGGGCCCGTCCATCGGCTGCAGAAAGCGGTGCGTGAACTCGCCCGTGCGTGCCATGGTGTCGAGGTCGAACTCGGTCTGCGGCCACACCAGCTTCAGTTCCTGTCCGCGCTGCTGTACCCATGGCGCACCGGCCTTGGGGCTGATGCAGAGCCAGTCGATGCCCTCGGGCGCCACGACCGTGCCGTTGCTTTCCACTGCAATGCGAAAGCGCCGGGCATGCAGCGCATCGACCAGCGCCGCGTCCACCTGCAGCAGCGGCTCGCCGCCGGTGAGCACCACCAGGCGGTGCTCGACATCGCCGGCCGGCCATTGCGCGGCGATGGTGTCGGCGAGCAGATCGGCGGTCTTGAACTTGCCGCCGAGCGTGCCGTCGGTGCCCACGAAATCGGTGTCGCAGAACCGGCAGACGGCCGTGTCGCGGTCTTCCTCGCGGCCCGTCCACAGGTTGCAGCCCGCAAAGCGGCAGAACACGGCCGGCATGCCCGCCTGGCCGCCTTCGCCTTGCAGGGTGTAGAAGATTTCCTTGACGCTGTAGGTCATGAAGACGCCACGTTCTCGATCTCGAGGTTGTCGATCAGCCGCGTAGCGCCCAGCCGCGCCGCGGCCAGCGCCACGAGTGGCTCGCCGGCCAGGCCGAAAGTGGGCACCTGCAGGTCGGCACGCCGCCGCAGCACAAGATAGTCCGGTTGCCAGCCGCGCTCTGTGAGCGTCTGCATTGCCCGCGCTTCGATTGCGGCCAAATCGCGTTCGCCCGCTTGCACGGCCGCGGCCATGGCCTTCAGCGCCTTCGAGAGCTGCACGGCTTCCGCGCGCTCGGTCTCGCTCAGGTAGCCGTTGCGCGACGACAGCGCCAGCCCGTCGTCCGCGCGGAAGGTTTCGCTGCCGACAATGTCGATGGGCAGCGCGAACTGCCGCACCATGTGGCGGATCATCATCAGCTGCTGGTAGTCCTTCTTGCCGAACACCGCCACGCGCGGCTGCACGCACTGGAAGAGCTTCATCACCACCGTGCACACGCCGATGAAGAAGCCGGGGCGGAAATGGCCTTCGAGAATGTCGGCCAGTGCCGGGTCCGGGTGCACCTTGCAGGTCTGCGGCTCGGGGTAGAGCGCTTTTTCGTCGGGCGCAAACAGCACGTTGCAGCCGGCCGCGCGCAGCTTCTCGCAGTCGCTGTCCCAGGTGCGCGGGTAGGTGTCGAAATCTTCATGCGGCAAGAATTGCAGCCGGTTGACGAAGATGCTCGCGACCGTCACGTCGCCCAGCGGCCTGGCCTGTTCGATCAGCGCCAGGTGGCCGTCGTGCAGGTTGCCCATGGTGGGCACGAAGGCCGGGCGCTCGAAGGCCGAAAGGTGCTCGCGCAGCTCGGCGATGGTGTGTGCGATGTACATGGTCTGTGCTCCTTACCAGGCGTGCAGTCGGTCGTCGGGAAAGCTGCCGTCCTTCACCGCGCGCACATAGGCCTCGAGGGCCTGCGCGATGCTCGAGGAATCGGCCATGAAGTTGCGCACGAACTTCGGCATCTTGCCGAGATTGATGCCCAGCATGTCGTGCAGCACCAGCACCTGTCCGGCGGTGGCCTTGCCCGCGCCGATGCCGATGGTGGCGCAGTGCTTCAGTTCGGCGGTGAGCTCGGCGGCCAGCGCGGCCGGCACCATCTCGAGCACCAGCATGGTGGCGCCGGCATCCTGCAATGCGTGCGCATGCTGCTTCAGCAGCGCGCCGGCCGCATCGCCTTTGCCCTGGACGCGGTAACCGCCCAGCGCATGCACGGTCTGCGGCGTGAGGCCCAGGTGGGCGCAGACGGGAATGCCGCGCTCGACCAGAAAGCGCACCGTCTCGGTGGTCCAACCGCCGCCTTCGAGCTTGACCATGTGCGCGCCCGACTGCATCAGCACCGTGGCGCTGCGCAGGGCCTGTTCGCGCGATTCCTGGTAGCTGCCGAAGGGCAGGTCGGCAATCAGCCAGGCCGTGCCCTGCACGCGGCGCAGGCCGCGCGAGACGCTGTCGGTGTGATAGCGCATGGTGTCCAGGCTCACGCCCACGGTGCTGTTCAGGCCCTGGCAGACCATGCCGAGCGAATCGCCGACCAGAAGGCAGTCGACGCCCGCCGCGTCGGCCATGGCCGCAAAGGTGGCGTCATAGGCGGTGAGCATCGAGATCTTCTCGCCGCGCGCATGCATGTCGGCCAGGCGCGGCAGGCTCACCGGTTTGCGCGATGCGGGCGGCGATGCCGGGGGCAGCGTGCCGTAGGGCGTGCCGGCCGCCGGCGTTTCGGAAGAAGGGATTGCGTTGGTGTTCGACATGGTTGGGTTTCTCCCTGCGGGCGTCGGTGGCCGGGCATCCTTGAGTGAGGAAAGTTGAAAGCGGTGGGGTGTCAGCGCCCCGGCGGCGTCAGCACCGTCGGTGCGGTGGGCTCGGCAAGCGAAGGATAGTCCCGGCTGAAATGCAGCCCGCGGCTTTCATGCCGGGCCTGCGCCGAGCGCACGATGAGTTCGGCCACCTGCACCAGGTTGCGCAGTTCCAGCAGGTCGCGCGTGACGTGGAAGTGGGCGTAGAACTCGTGGATCTCGGCCTGCAGCAGCGCAATGCGGTGGCTTGCGCGCTCCAGCCGCTTGTTGGTGCGCACTATGCCCACGTAGTCCCACATGAAGCGCCGAAGCTCTTCCCAGTTGTGGGAAATGACTACGGCCTCGTCGGCGTCGGTCACGCGGCTGTCGTCCCACTGCGGCAACGCGATGCCGGTGCGCCCAGGCGTTGCCGCAATCGCGCCGGCCGCGGCGCGCGCGAACACCATGCATTCGACCAGCGAGTTGCTCGCCAGGCGATTCGCGCCGTGCAGGCCCGTGCAGGCAGTTTCGCCAATGGCGTAGAGGCCCGGCACGTCGGTGCGGCCGGCCAGATCGCTCAGCACGCCGCCGCAGGTGTAGTGGGCGGCCGGCACCACGGGAATGGGCTCGCGCGTGATGTCGATGCCCAGCTCGGCGCAGCGCGCGAGGATGTTGGGAAAGTGCTCGTTCAGGAACGGCGGGCTCTGGTGCGAGATGTCCAGGTACACGCAGTCGAGCCCGTGCTTCTTCATCTCGAAGTCGATGGCGCGCGCCACCACATCGCGCGGCGCGAGCTCGGCACGCTCGTCGTGCCGGGGCATGAAGCGGGTGCCTCCCGCAGATTCGGGCAGCTTCAGCACCCCGCCTTCGCCGCGCACCGCTTCGCTGATGAGGAACGACTTGGCATGCGGGTGGTAGAGGCACGTGGGGTGGAACTGGATGAATTCCATGTTCGACACCCGGCAGCCCGCGCGCCAGGCCGCGGCAATGCCGTCTCCGGTGGCGGTGTCAGGGTTGGTCGTGTACAGGTAGACCTTGCCCGCGCCGCCCGTCGCCAGGATGGTGTGCGGCGCGCGAAAGCTCAGCACCTCGTCGGTCTCATCGTCCAGCGCGTACAGGCCCAGGCAAGCCGGGTCGTCCAGCCCCAGCTTGGGCCCGGTGATCAGGTCGACCAGCGTGTGGTGCTCGAAGAGGGTGATGCTCGGCGTGCGGCGCACGCGCTCGATCAGCGTCTGCTGCACGGCCGCGCCGGTGGCGTCCGTCACATGCACGATGCGGCGCTGGCTGTGGCCGCCTTCGCGCGTCAGGTGGAGCCCGCCGTCGGCTTCGGCGGAAAACGGCACGCCCAATTCGCGCAGCCAGTCGATGGCCTCGGGCGCATGCTCGACGACGAAGCGCGTGGCCTCGGGGTCGCAAAGCCCGGCGCCGGCCACCAGCGTGTCGTCTACATGCGCATCGAAGCTGTCGCCCGCGGCCAGCACGGCCGCAATGCCGCCTTGTGCCCAGGCGCTCGAGCCGTCGTTGAGTGCGCGCTTGGTCAGCACCGCCACCCGGTGCGTCGGCGCCAGGTGCAGCGCCGCCGAGAGGCCTGCAAGCCCGCTGCCGACGATGAGGACGTCGAAGTCGCGCACGGCGGAATTCACAGGCGCAAGAGCCGGAAAGGTCAGGCCGGCGAGTACGCCAGCCGGACGTAGATGGGCGCGAAGGCCTCGGCCTGCGTGATGTCGATCAGCGTTTCCTTCGCGAGCTCGAGCATCGCGATGAAGGTGACGATCAGCACCGGCGCGCCGCGCGACACGTCGAACAGCTTTTCGAATTCCACGAAGCGCTGCCCCTGCAAGTGCCGCAGCACGATGCTCATGTGCTCGCGCACGTTGAGCTCTTCGCGCGAGATCTTGTGGTGCTGCACGAGCTTGGCGCGCTTCATGATGTCGGCCCATGCGTCGCGCAGCTCGACCACGTTCACGTCGGGGAAGCGGGGCTTGAGCGATTGCTCGATGTAGACCTGCCCCTTCCAGAAGTCGCGCCCGTAGGTCGGCATGGCGCTGATGGCGGCGGCCTGCAGCTTGGTCTGCTCATATTCGAGCAGGCGGCGCACCAGCTCCGCGCGCGGGTCTTCGGCCTCTTCGCCGTCGGCCACCTTCTTGGGCGGCAGCAGCATGCGCGACTTGATCTCGATCAGCATCGCGGCCATCAGCAGGTACTCGGCCGCGAGTTCCAGGTTGGTCTGGCGAATCTCGTCGACGTAGCTCAGGTATTGCCGCGTGAGCCCCGCCATCGGGATGTCGAGGATGTTGAAGTTCTGCTTCCTGATGAGGTAGAGCAGCAAGTCCAGCGGGCCTTCGAAGGCCTCGAGAAAGACCTGCAGCGCCTCGGGCGGGATGTACAGGTCCTTCGGCATCGCGAACAACGGCTCGCCATAGAGCCTGGCGAGCGCGACCTGGTCGACCACGTCGGGCATGCTGGCCACGAGCGTGTCGTTGTCCTCGTTGTCCTTCATCGGGCGCTTGCTATCATTTCAATAGCTGCGGGCGCGATGATGGCCAACGATGGATGCCGGCTGGGCACCATTATTTGCTTTGGGTCTGGTAGACGTACGGCTGCTGCGGCACGCGGGCTTCGCTGTATTCCTCGAGCAGGCTGCGGTCGAGGTGTTTGTCCCACAGCAGGGCGCGGCCGGCGCGCTGTTCGGCTTCCAGCGTCGGCTTCTTTTCTTTCATCTCCTCGATGAAGCTGGTGATCTCGGAGGTGTAGTGGGGGCGGCGGAAGATGGACATAGACTGGACCTTTGTAGCGCGAATTTTACCGGGGATGGCATGAAGCGACGACAACAGTGGCGGATCGGCACGGCAGCGGCCTTGCTGGCGGCGGTCATGGGGCTTGCGGGATGCGACCCGCAGCGCATTAGCGAACTGGAGGAAGGCGTGTCCACCGAGGCCGATGTGCGCGCCCGGTTCGGCGAGCCCGAGAACATCTGGGACGTGCCCAACGGCCGCGTGCTTGAGTACAACCGCCAGCCGCAGGGCCAGAAAAACTACATGATCACCATCGGCGCCGACGGCAAGATGAGCGCGCTGCGCCAGGTGCTCACACCCGAGAATTTTGCCAAGGTGCAGCCCGGCATGATGATGGAAGACCTGCGCAAGCTGCTCGGCAAGCCCGCCAAGGTCACGCCCTACGCGCTCAAGCGCGAAACCGAATGGGAATGGCGCTGGGTGCAGCCGCCCAATTCGCCCATGGTGTTTACCGCCACGCTCAACGACGACCAGCGCGTGGTGCGCAGCGGCTCCTCGCCCGACCGGAGCACCGAGGCGAACTAGCCTTCCGCGTCGTGCGGCCGGCCGCTCGTCAGCTCGTCGGCAAAGCCCGAGCGCACGATCACCTCGAGCGGCTGCGGCTGCAGCGACTCCAGCCGCAGCAGCCCGTCGCGCGCCAGCACCGCGCGATGCAGCTGCCGCAGCGAGTCGACGCCGGTCGCGTCCAGGTAGATGAGGTGCGTGGCGTCCAGCACCACCGTCATGCCGCGCGGGGCGCTCTCGGCCGCGTTCACGGCCTCGTCCAGCTTGGCCGCAGCCCCGAAGAACAGCGCGCCATACAGCCGGTAGGTGAGCACCGGCGGCTGCATGGTGACCAGTTCGACGCTGAAAAGCCCGCTCATGCGCCGGATGAAAAGCGCGCAAGCGAGCACGATGCCCACCTGCACCGCCACCGTCAGGTCGAATACGACGGTAAGAAAGAAGGTGCCGAGCATCAGCAGCCGGTAGTGGCGGCTGAAGTGCCGCAGCTGGCCGGGCGTGAACTCGCGCCACTCGCCCATGTTGAGGCCCACGAACACCAGAATGCCCGCCAGCACCGCGAGCGGCACATGGCGCGCGAGCGGTGCCGCCAGCAGCACGACCACCATCAACGTGACCGCATGCACGATGCCTGCGACCGGCGAGTTGCCGCCCGAGCGAATGTTGGTCACGGTCCGCGCAATGGTGCCGGTGGCCGGCATGCCGCCGAAGAAGGGCGTCACCAGGTTGGCGATGCCTTGGGCCATCAGCTCCTGGTTCGGGTCGTGGCGCGGCTGCCCGCTGATCTGGTCGGCCACCCGGGCGCACAGCAGCGACTCGATGGCGCCCAGCAGCGCGATGGTCAGCGTGGGTGTGACCAGCTGCTTGACCGTTTCCCATGAAAAGTCGGGCAGCGCGAAGGTCGGCAAGCCTTCGGGAATGCCGCCGAAGCGCGTGCCGATGGTTTCCACCGGCAGCTCGAAACCCCACGACACCAGCGTGAGCGTGACCAGCGCGACGATGGGCCCCGGCATGCGCGCGCCCACCTGCACCGCGCGTGTTCGTGCAAGGCGCCCCGCCAGCCGCTGCACCGCATGGCCCACCTTCGATTCACCCTGCAGCAGCAGCGGCCAGATCATCAGGCCGATCACGCAGGCCAGCCCCAGTGCAAAGGCATAGGGATTGAAGGTGCCGATCTGCAGCGCCATGGCGTGCAGCTGCGAGAACACGTCGGCCGGCATCTTCTCCACCGTGAGGCCGAGCAGGTCCTTGAGCTGCGACAGGAGAATGAGCACCGCGATGCCGTTGGTGAACCCGACCACGATCGACAGCGGCACGAAGCGCACCAGCCGGCCGAGCCCGAAAAGCCCCGCCGCGAACAGCAGCACGCCGGCGCAGGCGGTCGAGATCAGCAGGTTGGCAAGGCCGTAGCGTTCGACGATGCCGTAGACGATCACGATGAAGGCGCCGGCGGGTCCGCCGATCTGCACCGCCGAGCCGCCCAGGAGCGAGATCAGAAAGCCCGCGATGATCGCCGTCCAGATGCCCGCTTCTGGCTTGAGCCCGGAGGCGATGGCAAAGGCCATGGCCAGCGGCAGCGCGACGATGCCGACGGTGGCGCCTGCGCCCAGGTCCTTGAAGAAGCGTCCCCGGTCGTAGCCCGCCATGGCGTCCAGCAGACGCGGGCGAAAGCGGGTGATGTTCAGCGGTGAATGCATGGGGCACCCATTGTGTACCCCATGCCGGCATGGCCGGCCGCGCGGTTCAGTCGCTGTCGGGAATCACCGCGTCGGCCGCCGCACCCACGGCCTTGCCGGTGATGCGCGCAGTGCCGATGGCGGCATCGGCGGCCAGGCCCACCGCGCCGGCACCCACGCTCACGGCGGTACCTGCCACGGTCACCACCGCGCAGCCGCTCAGCATGGCCGCGAATGACAACAGAAGGATGGCTCGCTTCAGCATGGTGCGGTC
Source organism: Variovorax paradoxus (assembly GCF_009755665.1). NCBI lineage: Bacteria > Pseudomonadati > Pseudomonadota > Betaproteobacteria > Burkholderiales > Comamonadaceae > Variovorax > Variovorax paradoxus. The sequence continues at coordinate 4,460,729 of NZ_CP046622.1, read as the reverse complement.
CTCTCGAAAAATCAGCGAACCCGCATGCCGGGCGTGGCGCCGGGCCAGGGTTCGAGCACATGGATGCCAGGGTTGGCTTTTTCGTCGCCATGGCTGGCGGCCAGCACCATGCCTTCGCTGATGCCGAACTTCATCTTGCGCGGCGCCAGGTTGGCAACCAGCACCGTGAGCTTGCCCACGAGCTGCTCGGGCTGGTAGGCCGAGGCGATGCCGCTGAACACGTTGCGCGTCTTTTCTTCGCCCGCGTCCAGCGTCAGGCGCAGCAGCTTGGTCGAGCCTTCGACCTTCTCGCAGGCCACAATCTTCGCGATGCGCAGGTCGATCTTCGCGAAGTCGTCGATGGTGATGGTGGGCGCGATGGCTTCGCCGCCGGGCAGCGCACCGGCCGCGGCCTCCACGGCCGCGGCGGCTGTTGCCGCTGGCTCGGGCGCATCGAACAGCTTGTCGACCATCTTCGCGTCGGCGCGCTGCATCAGGTGCTTGTATTCGCCGATGGCATGGCCAACGGGCAGCGCCTGCGCGGCATCGGCCCAGGTCAGCGGTGCAATCTGGAGGAAGGCCTCGACGTTGACGGCGAGTGCCGGCAGCACCGGCTTCAGGTACAGCGTGAGCAGGCGGAAAGCCTCGATGCACACCGTGCAGACGTCATGCAGGCGCGCCTCCTGGCCTTCCTTCTTGGCGAGCTCCCAGGGCTTGTTCTGGTCGACGTACTCGTTCACCTTGTCGGCCAGCGCCATCACCTCGCGCAGCGCGCGGGCGTAGTCGCGGCCGTCGTACAGCGAATGCAGCTGCGGCGCCGCGTCGCGCAGCGCAAACAGCAGTGCGTCGCCGTCGGCCGAAATTTCACCCAGCTTGCCGCCGAAGCGCTTGCCGATGAAGCCCGCCGCGCGGCTCGCAATGTTGATGTACTTGCCCACGAGGTCGCTGTTGACGCGCGCTACGAAGTCTTCGGGGTTGAAGTCGATGTCCTCGTTGCGGCCATTGAGCTTGGCGGCGATGTAGTAGCGAAGCCATTCGGGATCGAGGCCGATCGAAAGGTACTTGAGCGGATCGATGCCGGTGCCGCGGCTCTTGCTCATCTTCTCGCCGCTCACCGTCAGGTGGCCGTGCACGTACACCGCATCGGGCGCCTTGCGGCCGCTGAAATGCAGCATCGCGGGCCAGAACAGCGTATGGAAGGTGATGATGTCCTTGCCGATGAAGTGCACCTGCTCCAGGTCGGGGTCGGCCATGTACTCGGTGTACGAGATGCCGTCGCCGCCGAGTTCGATGCAGCGCTTGTCCAGCAGGTTCTTCAGCGAGGCCAGGTAGCCTACGGGCGCGTCGAGCCACACGTAGAAGTACTTGCCCGGCGCATCCGGGATCTCGATGCCGAAGTACGGCGCGTCGCGGCTGATGTCCCAGTCGCCCAGGCCGCCCTTGCCCTCGTCGTCCTTGTAGAGCCACTCGCGGATCTTGTTCTGCACCTCGGATTGCACATGCCCCGGGGCCGCGGTCCAGTCCTTCAGGTAGGCCTCGCAGCGCGGGTCCGAGAGCTTGAAGAAGAAGTGGTCCGAGCTGCGCAGCTCGGGCTTGGCGCCCGAGAGGGCCGAGTAGGGGTTGATCAGCTCGGTGGGCGCGTACACGGCGCCACACACCTCGCAGTTGTCGCCGTATTGGTCTTTTGCGTGGCAGTTCGGGCACTCGCCCTTGATGAAGCGGTCGGCCAGGAACATGCCCTTGGCCGGGTCGTAGAACTGCTCGACGCTCTTGGTGCTGATGAAGCCGTTGGCGCGCAGGTCGCGGTAGATGTCCTGCGCAAGCTGGTGGTTCTCGGGCGCGTCGGTCGAGTGCCAGTTGTCGAACGAGATGTAGTAGCCGTCGAGGTAGGGCTTGCGGCCCGCCGCGATCTCGGCCACGAAGGCCTGCGGCGTCACGCCGGCCTTGTCGGCCGCAATGGTGATGGCCGCGCCGTGCGCGTCGTCGGCACAGACGAAGTTGACCTCGGCGCCATTCATTCGCTGGTTCCGCACCCAGATGTCGGCCTGGATGTATTCCATCATGTGGCCGATATGGAACTTGCCGTTGGCATACGGCAGGGCGGTGGTAACGAAGAGCTTGCGCGGGGCGGACATCGGGGAGGGCGCTTTCGGGAGTGGCTGACTGGCTTCGGAGGCAGCCTGCGGCCGCTTCCGGGAACCGGGCATTTTAGGTGGCTGTATTGCACCCTGCCGAATGCCCCCGATCTCACCGCCCGCACTTGCCGGAATTTCCCCCGGGCTACCCGGTTTGCCGCTTCGCCGCGTCCCAAGTGACCCGAAAGCCCGCGGGGTGTCTCCCGCGCGACGTATGCTCCACCCCGCGCATTTCGCCAACGCTCCCCCTGATATGGCGAAGAGATATACAAGATAGATACACAGAAAGCGAGTTTTCCGATGACCACCCCCATTCCCGCAACCCTGATTCCCGGCGATGGCATCGGCCCCGAAATCGTCGACGCCACGCTGGCCGCTTTCGATGCGCTGAAGGCTCCCTTCGAGTGGGACCGCCAGATTGCCGGCCTCGGCGGCGTCAAGGCCTCGGGCGATCCGCTGCCCCAGGCCACGCTGGACAGCATCCGCCGCACCCGCCTGGCGCTCAAGGGCCCGCTCGAAACCCCGTCGGGCGGTGGCTACCGCTCGTCGAACGTGCGCCTGCGCGAAGAATTCCAGCTTTATGCCAACCTGCGCCCCGCCCGCACCATCGTTCCGGGCGGCCGCTTCGACAAGATCGACCTGATGGTCGTGCGCGAAAACCTCGAAGGCCTCTACATCGGCCACGAGCACTATGTGCGCATCGACGGAGACCCGCATGCCGTGGGCATGGCCACCGGCATCAACACGCGCCAGGGCTGCCTTCGCCTGCTCGAATACGCATTCGAGACCGCCATTGCCACGGGCCGCAAGAAGGTCACGCTGGTCCACAAGGCCAACATCATGAAGGTGCTGACCGGCCTGTTCCTGGAGACGGGTCTCGACCTGTACGAGAGAAAGTACAAGGGCAAGTTCGAACTCGACTCGATCATCGTCGACGCCTGCGCAATGAAGCTGGTGCTCAACCCGTGGCAGTTCGACATGCTGGTGACCACCAACCTGTTCGGCGACATCCTTTCCGACCTGGTGGCCGGTCTGGTGGGCGGCCTGGGCATGGCACCGGGCGCCAACATCGGCGCCGACGCTGCAATTTTTGAGGCCGTACACGGCTCCGCGCCCGACATCGCCGGCAAGGGCATCGCCAATCCGACGGCGCTGCTGCTGGCCGCCGCGCTGATGCTCGAGCACGTGAAGCTGCCCGACCTGGCCACGCGCCTGCGCAAGGCCATCGACGACACGCTCAACATCGACAAGGTGCGCACCGGCGACCTCGGCGGCACCGCCAACACGGCGGCGTTCACCAAGGCGCTGGTCAGCCGCATCCAGAACGGCTGAAGCGCAGGCGGCTTTCCATCGCTTCATGAGAAAGCTGCTGCTTCTGCTGGCACTGTGCGCAGCCGGCGTGGCCAGTGCGGCCGGCATGGCCGCCACGGCAGCCGCGGCGGAAGATCCGCCGCGCTACACCGTCGTCAGGGTCGACCTGCGCACGGAGCGGCTCGAACTGTTCCTGCGCGACGACACCGGCGTCGAGTTCAAGAGCCTCGAACGCCTCGAAGCCTGGCTTGCGGGCCGCAACCGGCAGCTGCTGTTCGCGATGAATGCCGGCATGTACCACGCCGACTTTTCGCCCGTGGGGCTGCTGGTGCAGGAGGGGCGCGAGGTTTCGCCGCTCAACCTGTCGGCGGGCGCCGGCAACTTCTTTCTCAAGCCGAACGGCGTGTTCCTGGTGTCCGATGCCGGGCCGCGCGTGGTCGAATCGTCGGAATATCCGGCGCTTTCGAAGAAGGGCGTTCGGCTGGCGACCCAATCGGGCCCGCTGCTGCTGCGCCACGGCGTGGTGCATCCGGCCTTCATTCCCAATTCGGACTCGCGCAAGATCCGCAACGGCGTGGGCGTGTCGGGCCACACGGCAATTTTCGTGATCAGCGAGCAGCCGGTGAACTTCTACGAGTTCGCGCTCTACTTTCGCGACGTGCTGCATTGCCGCGATGCGCTCTACCTCGATGGCACCGTGTCGGCGCTGTATTCGCTTGCGTTGCGGCGCAGCGACCTCACGAGGGAGCTGGGTCCGATATTCGGCGTGACCGCACCATGAGCCGGCAGTTGCCGCCAACGTTTTCATCCAGAATTTCCGAGTCATGACCCAGGCCCTACCCATTCTTTCGCTCGTCGAAACCCGCGTGCTCGGTGTGCTGGCCGAAAAGCAGCGCACGGTGCCCGACAGCTATCCGCTGACGCTCAATTCGCTGGTATCGGGCTGCAACCAGAAGACCAGCCGCAACCCGGTGCTCGACCTCAGCGAGGCACAGGTGCAGGCCGCCATCGACAGCCTGAAGGGCTACAGCCTGGTGGCGGAAACCAGCGGCGGCCGAGCGTTTCGCTATGAGCACAACATCGATCGCGTGCTGCGCATTCCGTCCCAGTCGGTCATCCTGCTCACCGTGCTGATGCTGCGCGGCCCGCAAACGGCCGGCGAGCTGCGCATTGCCTGCGACCGCATGCACAACTTCGCCGACATCTCGTCGGTCGAAGGATTCCTTGACGAACTCGCCGAACGGCCGGCCGGTGCGCTGGTCGTCAAGCTCGCGCGCCTGCCCGGTGCGCGCGAAAGCCGCTGGGCGCATCTGCTGAGCGGTGCGCCGGCAGAAGAGGTCGCCGGACCTGGCGGCGCTTCGGCTGATGGAGCGTACGCGTCGCACGATGCATCGCTCGGCGAGGTTGCGGCACTCAAGGCCAATGTGGCGCGGCTCGAGGCCGAGCTTGCGTCGCTGAAGGCGCTGGTCGGGCGGGTGTGCTCGGAGCTCGGGATTTCCGAGGCGGGGTAGCCGGCGAACGGGCTGGCGCCTCGCGGACATCTTTGTTTCGGCCCCGATCAATCAACCGACATGCCTGAATACTCGATTCTTCCGGCGAACGACCCGCGCTCCGAAGCCTTCATCCGAGACGGCTTCCTTCGCATCGACAACGCCTTTTCACGCGAACTCGCAGAGGAGGCCCGCACGATTCTCTGGCGGGATACCGGATGCAATCCAGACGATCCGTCGACGTGGACGAAGCCCGTTGTCAGGCTCGGCATGTACCCGCAACGGCCCTTCGTCGAGGCCGCCAATACACCGCTCCTACACGATGCCTTCAACCTGCTCGTCGGCCCGGGCCGATGGCAGCCGTGCCGCAGCATGGGCACCTTTCCCGTGCGCTTTCCCTCGGCCGAAGATCCAGGCGACGCCGGCTGGCATATCGACGTGAGCTTCGGGTTGGAGAGCCCGGACTTCATGTCATGGCGCGCGAACATGCGCTCCAAAGGTAGGGCGCTGCTGATGCTCTTCCTGTTCTCGGATGTGGGCGAGGACGACGCGCCCACGCGCATTCGCGCCGGCTCGCATGCCGACATTGCCCGCGTGCTGGCGCCGGCGGGCGAGGAAGGCCTGTCGCTCGGTGAACTTGTGCGCAACGGCTTTGCAGAATCCGCCTCGCGGCCAGAGGTGCTGGCGACGGGCGCGGCGGGCACCGTGTACCTGTGCCATCCATTCCTGGTGCATTCGGCCCAGCCGCACCGCGGCACGCAGCCGCGCTTCATGGCGCAGCCGCCATTGCTTCCCGCACAACCGTTCAATCTCGATGCGCCGCCGCAGGCGCGCTGCCCGGTCGAAGAAGCGATCGTGCGGGCGGTGAACGGCTAGCCGGGCGCTACAGGCGCCATGAGCGGCGCCGCTTGCGAAGGCTGCCGCGCTTTGCTGGCCAGCTGCAGCAATTCGTCGACCTCCCAGTGGTCGTCCGCGTGCGCACCGTACTTGCAGGCCACGATGCGGCCCTCTGCATCCACAAAAAAATCAGCGGGCAGGCCAAGGATGCCGTTCTCCGCCTTTGTGTAGAAGCGCCTGGCGGTCAGCACCCACCGCAGCCCGCTCCAGAAGACGCGCGGGTTCAGCAGCGCCCGCACGGACGTTTCGACGCCGAACGCCTTGAAGTACTTCTTGCCTGGGTCAGCAACGCAATCGAACGGCAACTGTGCCTGGTACTTGAGCATTTCTTCGCGCGACGAATGAAAGAAGACGACCTGGCGAATTCCCGCGTCGGCAATTTCCGCCTGGCGCCTGCTCATCGTGAGCAGGTGGAAGTTGCACACGGGGCAGCCCGCGAACCGACGGAACTGCAGGTGCACATGGCGCGACATCGGGTCCGGAAGGTCGACCGGCTTGCCATGGATCGTGCTTGCAGCAATGACGGGGGCTACATCCCCGGACGCGAGTTTCATCTGAATTTCCTTTAACGTACGATGTACGTATTCAAATATGCTCGCCTCTTTCAAACTGCGTCAACATTCGCTTCCATGGGACGACCCGCCAAATTCACGCATTCGCAGCTCCAGGCCGCCGCACTGGCCCTTGTCGACAGGGAAGGCCTTGCGGGGCTTTCCATGCGCGCGCTTGCCGCCGAACTCGGCACAGGCGCCATGACGCTCTACAACTACGTGAAGCAGCGCGAGGACATCGATCTGCTGGTGGTGGAGGCGGTGATCGGCGAGGCTCGCTGGGCGCCCGACGCCTACCCGCAGTGGCAGGACGAAGTCCGTGCGATCGCTACCGCCTTGTGGCAGGCGGTGCGGGCGCATCCGCATGCCATTCCGCTGATCCTTACGCGCCGAAGCCGGTCGCCGGCGGTGTTCGAGGTGACCGAGGCGATGCTGCGCGCGCTGGCTCGCAGCGGGCGCTCGGGGGAGGGGCTGCTCGTCGCGTTCCGCGCGGTGTCGGCGCTGATCACGGGGCTTGCGCAAGCCGAGCTGGCCGGCCCGCTGGCGCTGCAGGCCACGGAGTCGGCGGAGCTCACCATCGCGCGTTTCAGGGCCTTGCCAAAGGACCGCTTCGCACACCTGATCGACGTTGCGAATGCGGCCGCAGGCAGCACGGCCGACGGCGAATTTCACGCGAGCCTGGATCTGCTTTTGACGGGCCTGTCCGCGAACGGCAGCGGCCGGCGCTGACCTGCCTCAGGCGGCGGCGTCCCACCCGAAGAAGCGCAGCACTTCGTCCTTCTGCCGCATCGCGTCGGCCCGCCCGAGCGCCATCAGCTCGCGCGTGTAACCCGATTCGAACAGCAAGTAGCTCGCAAGCGCGCCGCCCTTCACGTCGGCCGCAACCTTGGAGCCACCGAGCAGATGCCGCACCGCGCCGGGCAGCGCATCGACATGGCGCGCCGCAATGACGTCTAGCCGCTCCGACGGAGAAATCACCAGCAGGTCCAAAGGCCGTAGCGAGCTCGACTTGCGGGCTTCTTCGGGAATGAGGCCGAGCGTGTGGTTGATGCGCCGCAGGCGTTCGATGTCCACCGCCAGCGCGTCCAGAAAGATGCTCGATAGCGCATGGCCCGCGATCTGCGCCATGGTGGGATAGCCGCTGTAGGTGTTGGGCGCGTCGGTGTCGCGCGGCTCGTGCATGCGGCCCGCGCCAATCACCAGGATGCGCTCGGCGCCCAGGTGGATTGCCGCGGCAATGGGTGCGGATTGCCGCATCGAGCCGTCGCCAAAGTATTCGGTGTGCCCCTGCATCGGCAGCGCCGTGGCCGGAAAAACGAAGGGAATGGCCGACGATGCCAGCAGGTGCGCGTGGCTGATGCGGTCGCGCACGGAAAGCCGCTGCGAGCGCACCCACGGCTCCATGGGTGTGGCGGCTTCGAAGAAGGTGACGTGCTCGCCCGAGCTGTAGCTTGACGCGGTGACTGCCAGCGCGCGCAAGTGGCCTTGCTGCATGAGCTGCGGCAGGCGGTCGAGCGGCACCATGCGGGCCAGCAGGTCGGCCAGCGGCGCGTTGTCGAGCAGGGAGCGGGGCTTGATGCGCATCCAGTTGGCCGCAAAGCGCCCCAGCCCGAGCAGCATGCGCCAGCGCGTGCCACTGCCGAGCACGGAGAGCGAATCGGCACGGTAGACCTGCCCGGCGCGGAAGTCGCGCCAGACCTGGGCAATGTGCGCGACCACTCCTTCGAAATCGTCGGCGCCACAAGCCAGCGCGGCGGCGTTGATGGCCCCGGCCGAAGTGCCGGTGATCACGGGAAAGGGATTGGGCTGGTCCGCGAAACCGGCGGTTCGCCGCATCTCGGAGATGGCTTCGAGCACGCCGACCTGGTAGGCAGCCCGGGCGCCGCCGCCGGTGAGCAGGAGACCGGTGGCGGGGGGTGTCTCGGGCATCTTCTTGTTGCTGTTGTCTGTTGAAAAAGGGGCTTGCGCTCCCGGGTTCTCAGGAATTCGGCCTTGCCGGGCCGCCGGCGTTGCCCCCAGGTGCAGGAAGGCGAAGCCGCACGAAGTGCGCGGAGGCACCGGGCGAGCCACTAGACTACCCGCCATTCAGGAGTTAGATCAATGGCACTCACCCCAGAAGGGCTCATGGACGCGCTCAAGGCCGTCCAGGACCCGAACACCGGCAAGGATTTCGTGGCGACGCGGTCGCTCAAGAACCTGCAGATATCGGACGGCGACGTGTCGTTCGACCTCGAGCTCGGCTACCCGGCCAAGAGCCAGCATGCGGCCCTGCGCAAAGCGCTGGTGGCGGCCGCCAAGACGGTGCCGGGCGTGAGCAACGTCTCCGTCAACATCGTCACCAAGGTCATCAGCCATGCCGTGCAGCGCGGCGTGCAACTGATGCCCAACGTGAAGAACATCATTGCGGTGGCATCCGGCAAGGGCGGCGTGGGCAAGAGCACCACGGCGGCCAACCTGGCGCTGGCCCTCGCGGCCGAAGGCGCCGCCGTCGGCCTGCTCGACGCCGACATCTACGGCCCGAGCCAGCCGATGATGCTGGGCATCGAAGGCCGGCCCGAGAGCGAAGACGGCAAGACCATGGAGCCGCTGGAGAACCACGGCGTGCAGGTCATGTCGATCGGTTTCCTGGTCGACCAGGACGAAGCGATGATCTGGCGCGGCCCCATGGCCACGCAAGCGCTGGAGCAGCTGCTGCGCCAGACCAACTGGAAAGACCTGGACTACCTGATCGTCGACATGCCGCCCGGCACCGGCGACATCCAGCTCACGCTGAGCCAGCGCGTGCCCATGACCGGCGCCGTGATCGTCACCACGCCGCAGGACATCGCGCTGCTCGACGCCAAGAAGGGCATCAAGATGTTCGAGAAGGTCGGCGTGCCGATCCTGGGCATCGTCGAAAACATGGCGGTGCACATCTGCTCGAACTGCGGCCATGTCGAGCACATCTTCGGCTCCGAAGGCGGCAAGAAGATGGCCGCGCAGTACGAGATGGAATACCTCGGCGCGCTGCCGCTGGACATCAACATCCGCCTGCAGGCCGACAGCGGCAAGCCCACCGTGGTAGCCGACCCTGACGGCGAAGTGGCAGGCATCTACAAGGCCGTTGCGCGGCAAGTGGCCGTGGGCATTGCCGAAAAGGCCAAGGACTTCTCGTCGAAGTTCCCGACCATCTCGATCAGCAAGAACACCTGAAGAATGCTGCGCCCGCCCAGGTTTAGCGAGCACGTGCCGGAGCAGGCGAAGTGAATCTGCTGGCGTCGATGCGCTACCTGGTCGCGCTGAGCGAGCACAAGCATTTCGGGCGCGCGGCGCAGGCCTGCCACATCACGCAGCCGGCGTTGTCGAACGCGCTGCGCTCGCTCGAAAGCGAGTTCGGCGTGGTCATCGTGAAGCGGGGGCGCGTGTACGTGGGCCTCACGCACGAGGGCGAGCGGGTGCTCGCCACGGCGCAGCGCATGCTGCGCGACAACGAGGTGCTGCTGCAGGAACTGCGAAGTGAAGAGGGCCAGCCGCGCGGACGCTTGCGCATGGCGGCCGTGCCCACCGCCATTCCCATGCTGTCGCGCTTTGCCGCAATGCTGCACGAGTTGCACCCCGGCATCGTGCCGGCGGTGCTGTCGATGAGCTCGCAAGAGCTGGAAACGGGGCTCGAAAGCCTTTCGGTGGATCTGGCGCTCGGCTACACCGAACGCATGCACTTGCCGGGCATCAAGCTCACGGCCTGGCCGCAAAGTGTGGAGCACTACTACCTGTTGCGGCGCGCCGAGCGGCCCTCGGCCGACCGGTTGCGCATCGGCCAGCCGATGTCATGGGCCGATGCCGGCAAGCTGCCGCTGTGCCTGCTGACGCCCGACATGCACAACCGCTCCATCATCGACCAGGCGTTGCGCGAAGCCGACACCGCCGTGGCGCCGGCCATCGAGACCAACTCGGTACTTACCCTTGCCTTGGCCGTGCTCGCGGGCACCGTGAGCAGTGTGCTGCCCGGCGCCATGGTCGCGGCCGTGCGCAGCTATCGCGAGCTGGAGGCGCTGCCGCTCGTGGGTCCGGAGGTCAAGACGCCGCTCGGCTTCATGACCCAGACCGGCGTGCGCCCCTCGCGGGCGCTCGATGCCGCCCTGGTATTCCTGCAGACGCCGGCCTGGCGGGAGCAGGTGCGGCTGCACAGCGGCGCACTCGGCGAATAACCGGCCGGCTGGCGCGGCCGGCTCGGGCCGGCGCACCATTTAGTTATTGAATCGATCGATGCTCCGATCGAATTTGACGGGCCCAGGGCCGCCCCACACACTCGGTCAGCCCTCAAGCATTGGGGGCAGTTCCGAGACATCGAGAAAAGGCCCAGGCAGTGAACAACCACCCAGCCACGACCCGCGAGACGACCAAGGCGGCCCCGACGCACACCATCGTGCCGCTCGCCACAGCCGACGAGATGCGCGAGCGCATCCGCCGCAAGAGCAAGCTCAAGGGCCGGCAGCCCGTGGAGGCGGCGCTGCTCGAAGTGCGCACCCTCATCGGCGCGCGACCCGCCGAGGGCCACCGGCGCGACCTGCTCATCGAGCACCTCCACAAGCTGAACGACGCTTTCCGCTGCCTGCACGACCGCCACCTGGTGGCGCTGGCGCGGGAAATGAACATTCCCATGGCCGAGGTGTACGAGGTCGCAACGTTCTATCACCACTTCGAAGTGGTGCGCGGCGGCGACGAAGCGCCGGGCCTCACGGTGCGCGTATGCGACGGCCTGGCCTGCGAACTGGCCGGCGCCAAGGATCTGCTGGCGCGCCTGCCCGAACTGCTTGGCGTGGACGGCGATGACGTGCGCGTGATTGCGGCACCCTGCGTCGGCCGTTGCGAGCAGGCGCCAGCGGTGGTCGTCGACCGACAGGCCGTGCCGCTCGCGACCACGGCCAAGGTGCTGCAGGCCCTGAAGTCCGACCCCGATGAAGCCACGGTCGCGTATTTCGACGCGGCTGAGTTCGCCCTGAAAAGCGTATCCCCGGCGCCCGGCGCCATCGAGCGCATGCCGGCGTTTACCGACTACGCCACCTACCGCGCAAACGGCGGCTACACCCTCGCTTCGGCGCTGGTCAACGGCAAGAAAGACGCCGAGACCATCATCAAGACGATGGAAGACTCGGGCCTGCGCGGCCTGGGCGGCGCGGGCTTTCCGGCCGGGCGCAAGTGGCGCATCGTGCGCGACCAGCCCGCGCCCCGGCTCATGGCCGTGAACATCGACGAAGGCGAGCCCGGCACCTTCAAGGACCGCACGTATCTCGAGCGCGATCCGCACCGCTTTCTCGAAGGCCTGGTGGTGGCGGCGCAGATCGTCGGCATCGAGCAGTGCTACATCTACCTGCGCGACGAATACCACGACTGCCGCGCATTGCTGGAACGGGAGCTGGCCCGGCTGCAGGCCGATCCGCCGTGCGCGCTGCCGCGCATCGAGCTGCGGCGCGGCGCAGGTGCCTATATCTGCGGCGAAGAGTCGGCCATGATCGAAAGCATCGAAGGCAAGCGCGGCGAACCGCGCATGCGCCCGCCGTACATCGCGCAGGTGGGCCTTTTCGGCCGCCCGACGCTGGAGCACAACTTCGAAACCCTCTACTGGGTGCGCGACATCGTCGAAAAAGGCGCGGCCTGGTTCAGCGGTTTCGGGCGAAACGGCCGCAAGGGGCTGCGCAGCTTCAGCGTGAGCGGCCGGGTGAAGCACCCGGGCGTCAAGCTCGCGCCGGCCGGCATCACCGTGCAGGAGCTCGTCGACGAATACTGCGGCGGCATGCTCGACGGCCACTCGCTGTACGCTTACCTGCCCGGCGGCGCGTCGGGCGGCATTCTGCCGGCGCGAATGAACGACATTCCGCTCGACTTCGATACTCTGCAGCCCTACGGCTGCTTCATCGGATCGGCCGCCGTGATGGTGCTGAGCCAGCACGACCGCGCACGCGATGCCGCTCTCAATGTGATGCGCTTCTTCGAGCACGAAAGCTGCGGCCAATGCACGCCATGCCGCGTGGGCACCGCCAAGGCCGCGGCGCTGATGCAGGCCCCCACGTGGGACAACACCACGCTAGAAGACCTGGCGCAGGTAATGGGCGATGCTTCCATCTGCGGACTCGGACAGGCGGCCCCCAACCCGATTCGCTGCATCCAGCAATATTTTCCGGAGGAAATCGCATGAGCCCCCACGTTCATCACTGCGTGTATTCACTGCCCCCCGTGGGGGCGCAGACCGCCCTTGGGGCGGCCCGGCGGGCGGTCTGACATGAACGCCCCCTCCAAGCTCGCGGAGCTCATGCCGCAAACCATCGAATTCACGCTCGACGGCCAGCCCATCCAGGCCTTCGACGGCGAGACCATCTACAAGGCGGCCGAGCGCCACGGCGTGGAGATTCCCCACCTGTGCTTCAAGGATGGCTACCGCGCCGACGGCAACTGCCGCGCCTGCGTGGTCGAGGTGAAGGGCGAGCGCACGCTGGCGCCCAGCTGCTGCCGCAACGTGACGGCCGGCATGGAGGTAAAGGCCACCAGCGAGCGCGCCCTCAAGAGCCAGAAGATGGTCGTCGAGATGCTGCTGTCCGACATGCCCGACCAGGGCTACAAGTGGATCGGCGACGACGCCACCCAGCAGCATGGCGAGCTCAGCGCCTGGGCCAAGAAGCTCGACATCGCGGTGCGGCCCGAGCTCAAGGCCCTGCGCCGCGAGCAGCCCAAGACCGACATCTCGCACCCGGCCATGGCCGTCAACCTGGACGCCTGCATCCAGTGCAACCGCTGCGTGCGGGCCTGCCGCGAAGAGCAGGTCAACGACGTCATCGGCTATGCCATGCGCGGCGCGGACAGCAAGATCGTGTTCGACCTGGACGACCCGATGGGCGACAGCACCTGTGTGGCCTGCGGCGAATGCGTGCAGGCCTGCCCCACGGGCGCGCTCATGCCCAAGAGCCACATCGGCTCGCAGGAGGTCGATCGCAAGGTCGATTCGGTGTGCCCGTTCTGCGGCGTGGGCTGCCTGGTGACCTACAACGTGAAGGACGAGAAGATCGTCAGCGTCGATGGCCGCGACGGCCCGGCCAACCACAACCGCCTGTGCGTGAAGGGCCGCTTCGGCTTCGACTACGCGCACCACCCGCAGCGCCTGACCAAGCCGCTGATCCGTAAGGCCGGCGCGCCGAAGGACTTCGGCGATACGCCGCGTCCGGACGACTGGAGCGAGTATTTCCGCGAGGCCACCTGGGAAGAAGCGCTCGCGCTCACCACCGGCAAGCTCTCGGGCCTGCGCGACACCTACGGCGCCAAGTCGCTCGCGGGCTTTGGCTCGGCCAAGGGCAGCAACGAAGAGGCCTACCTGTTCCAGAAGCTCGTGCGCACCGGCTTCGGCAGCAACAACATCGACCACTGCACGCGGCTGTGCCACGCATCGAGCGTGGCCGCGCTGCTCGAAGGCGTGGGCTCGGGTGCGGTGAGCAACCAGGTCAACGACGTGGAGCATGCGGGGCTGATCTTCGTCATCGGCTCCAACCCCACGGCCAACCACCCGGTGGCCGCCACCTGGATGAAGAACGCGGCGCAGCGCGGCGCGAAGATCGTGCTGGCCGACCCGCGCCGCACCGACATCAGCCGGCACGCCTGGCGCACGCTGCAGTTCAAGGCCGACACCGACGTGGCCATGCTCAATGCGCTGATCCATGCGGTGATCGACGAAGGCCTGGTCGACCAGGAGTTCGTGCGCACGCGGGCCAGCAACTACGAGGCACTGCGCGAGAACGTGAAGGGCTACAGCCCCGAGGCAATGGCACCCATCTGCGGCGTGCCGGCCGAAACCCTGCGCGAAGTGGCGCGCGCCTTTGCCACCGCCAAGGGCTCGATGATTCTCTGGGGCATGGGCGTGAGCCAGCACGTGCACGGCACCGACAACGCGCGCTGCCTCATTGCGCTGGCCACCGTCACCGGGCAGATCGGCAAGCCGGGCTCGGGCCTGCATCCGCTGCGCGGCCAGAACAACGTGCAGGGCGCGAGCGACGCGGGCTTGATCCCGATGATGTTCCCCAACTACCAACGCGTCGACAACCCGGCGGTGCATGCGTGGTTCGAGAACTTTTGGGGCACGCCGCTGGACGCCACGCCGGGCTACACCGTGGTCGAGATCATGCACAAGGCGCTGGCGCCCGACACCGATCCGCACAAGGTGCGCGGCATGTACATCATGGGCGAGAACCCGGCCATGAGCGACCCCGACCTGAACCATGCACGCCATGCGCTCGCAAGCCTCGAGCATCTGGTGGTGCAGGACATCTTCATGACCGAAACCGCATGGCTCGCCGACGTGGTGCTGCCCGCAAGCGCCTGGCCCGAGAAGACCGGCACGGTAAGCAACACCGACCGCATGGTGCAGCTCGGCAAGCGCGCGCTCAACCCGCCGGGCGATGCGCGGCCCGATCTCTGGATCATCCAGCAGATTGCCAAGGGCATGGGCCTGCAGTGGAACTACCAGGGCGAAGAGTCCGGCGTGGCAGCGGTCTACGAGGAAATGCGCCAGGCCATGCATGCGGTGATCAGCGGCATCAGCTGGGAGCGGCTGCAGCGCGATTCGAGCGTGACCTACCCGTGCCTGAGCGAGGAAGACCCGGGCCAGCCCACGGTGTTCATCGACGACTTCCCGACCGCGGACGGCCGCGTGAAGCTGGTGCCGGCCGACATCATTCCGGCGAACGAGCGGCCCGATGCCGAATACCCGTTCGTGCTCATCACGGGCCGGCAGCTGGAGCATTGGCACACCGGCAGCATGACGCGCCGCGCCACCGTGCTCGACGCACTGGAGCCCATGGCGACTGCGTCGATGAACCAGGGCGACCTGCTGAAGCTGGGGCTCCAGGCCGGCGACGTGATCACGGTGCAGTCGCGGCGCGGCGACGTGGCCATCCACGTGCGGCGCGACGACGGCACGCCGAGCGGCGCGGTGTTCGTGCCCTTTGCCTACTATGAGGCGGCGGCCAACCTGATGACCAACGCCGCGCTCGACCCGATGGGCAAGATTCCGGAGTTCAAGTACTGCGCGGTGCGCATTGCGCGCGGCGGCCAGCCGATCGCTGCGGCTGGGTACGGAACCGGTTCAGGCGTGCTGGCAAAGGTGGATTGACACGGGGCGGTGAGGGTGTGGGCGCGGGCATGGTTTAACCTTTGCGCTCATCTCTCCCGCACCGCTCATCACCACCGGCATGAAAACCAGAGTCCAGTTCCGCCTTCGCATCTACAGGGACGACAGCATCGCCTTCGGCCCCGGCAAGATCGACGTGCTGGAAGCCGTGGCCGAGACCGGCTCGATCTCGGCGGCGGCGCGCAAGCTGGGCATGTCGTACCGGCGGGCCTGGATGCTCATCGACGAGATGAACAACGCCCTCAGTTCCCCCGCCGTGAACACCGCGGCCGGCGGCTCGCGCGGCGGCGGCACCGCGCTCACGCCCGTGGGTGAGGAAATCGTCAAGCACTACCGTGCCATCGAGAACGCCGCGCGCCTGGCCACGGCGGCGGACGTCCGCGCACTGACGCGCCTGCTCGCGCCCTGATTCGTTCCCGCGCTGTATCCGGAAGGATATCGGCGCCACCTTTCCTCACCTTCCACAGAAGCCTTGTCGAGGGGGAGGGGCGTTCGTGCAACAATTGCGTTGTATCTTCATGAATACGACGAACGCCCTCATCGCCTCGACCGACTGGTTCCCGCTGGTGCTGTCGCTGAAGGTCGCCTCGGTCGCGACCCTGCTGGCGCTCGTTGCCGGCGTGGCGCTCGGCTGGGTGTTCGCGCGCAAGCGTTTCCCGGGCCGCTCGGTGCTCGAAGCGGCGTGCATGCTGCCGCTGGTGCTGCCGCCCACCGTCATCGGCTACGCCATCCTGGTGGCCGCGGGGCGCCGCAGCCCGCTGGGCAACTGGCTGCGCGAGCACCTGGACTACAGCATCATCTTCAGCTGGCACGGCGCCGTCGTGGCCTCGGCCGTGGTGGCGCTGCCGCTGGTGCTCAAGTCGGCCAGCGCCGCCTTTGCGGGCGTGGACCGCTCGCTCGAAGCGGCGGCGAGCACGCTGCGCCAGTCGCCGTTCTCTGTTTTCGTGCGCGTCACGCTGCCGCTGGCCTGGCCCGGCATCCTGGCCGGCACGCTGCTCGCGTTCGCGCGGGCCATGGGTGAATTCGGCGCCTCGCTCATGGTGGCGGGGTCCATTCCCAAGCAGACGCAAACGCTCTCGATGGCCATCTACGACGCCGCGCAGTCCGGCAACGACGATCTGGCATTGCTGCTGGTGGCGGTGACCTCGCTGCTGTCGATCACCGTGCTGGTGCTGTCGAACCGCTTCTTCTCGCTGCGCTGAGCGATCCATTCCAAGAAACCAGGAACCCCGTCCATGTATTCGCTGCGCCCTTTTCTGTCCCTTGTGCTTGCCATGGTGCTGCCGCTTGGCGCGGCGGCCCAGCAGATCACTGTGTCCGCGGCCGCCAGCCTGACGGACGCGTTCAAGGAGCTCGGGCCGAAGTTCGAGGCCGCGAAGCCGGGCGCTACGGTGCGCTTCAATTTCGCGGGCTCGGGCGTGCTGCTGCAGCAGATCGGGCAGGGCGCGCCGGTCGATGTGTTCGCGAGCGCCGACCAGGAGACGATGGGCCGCGCCGCCGGGCAGAAGCTCATCGACCCGGCCACGCGCCGGGACTTCGCGAGCAACGGCCTGGTGCTGATCGAGCCGCTCCAGGGCGCAGTCGGCGTGAAATCGCTGCAGGACCTGGCCGGCGCGGGCGTGAGGAAAATCGCAGTCGGCAAGACCGCCACTGTACCGGTCGGCCGCTACACGCGGCAGGTGCTGGAGGGGGCGGGCCTCTGGAGCGTGCTGGAGCCGAAGTTCGTGCAGGCCGACAGCGTGCGCCAGGTGCTCGACTACGTGGCGCGCGGCGAGGTCGAGGCCGGTTTTGTCTACCGTACCGATGCGGCCGTGATGAGCGAGAAGGTCCGGGTCGCCTTCGCCCCCACGGGTTCCTCGCCGGTGACCTACCCGGTCGCGGTGGTCGCCGAAAGCCGGCAGAAATCGCTGGCCGGTGATTTCGTGGCCTTTCTTTCCAGCGACGCCGCGCGCGAGGTTTTGGCGCGCTACGGCTTCGGCAAGCCATGATCGACGTCGACCTGCAGCTCTCGGTCACTGACGGCGCCCGCCGCTTCGATCTCGCGGCGCGCTTCGCCACCGACGTGCCGTTTGCCGCGCTCTACGGCCCCTCGGGCGCGGGCAAGACACTCACGTTGCAGGCCATTGCGGGGCTGCTGCATCCGTCCGCGGGCCATGTGCGGCTCGACGGCCGCACGCTCTACGACTCCGCGCGCGGCATCGAGGTGCCCACGCAGGAGCGGCGCATCGGCTACCTGTTCCAGAACTACGCGCTGTTTCCGCATTTGTCGGTGCGCGAGAACGTGGCCTTCGGCCTGACCGCGTGGCACCGGCGCAAGCTGCCGCCGCGCGAGGCGGAGATGGTGCAGTCGCTGCTCGAAGGCTTCGGCCTGGCCGCGTTGGCCGACAGCCGGCCGCAAAAGCTTTCGGGCGGCCAGCAGCAGCGCGTAGCGCTGGCCCGCGCGCTGGCCTGCCAGCCGCAGGTGCTGCTGCTCGACGAACCCTTTGCCGCGCTCAACCCCATGCTACGCAGCGAACTGCGCAGCGAGTTGGCCCAGGTGCGCCGCCAGTGGGGCATTCCGGTGCTGATGATCACCCACGACATCGAAGACGTGCTGGCCCTGGCCGACGTGGCGTTTGTCTACGACAACGGGCGGGTGGTGCGCGAGATCGACCTGCACAACGCCGAGAGCCGCGACATTGCGCTGCGTGAAGCGGGCGGCGTGCCGGCCGCCGAATCCACGCCCCTGCACCGCAAACTGCGCAGCCTGCTGATGCAAGGCGCGCAGGGCGCCTGAGCAACGCGGAGCCGGCCCGCCGCCGCCGCCGCGGATGACCCTCAAACCAGAAGCGCCATGCCGCGGCGCTACGATTGGCGGATGAATCCCTCCATTGATGTTGCCGTCGTGATGCGCCGCGAGCGTGTCGAGAGCCGCTGGCAATCCTGGCGCTGGATTCTCGAAAGCGTCGGCCCCGACCAGCCCGGTTTCGGCACCGAACCGCGCCTGCTCGAAGCGGGCGAAAACACGCAGCGCTGGCTGCACCCGGGCTTCAAGGCCGAACTGTTCCGCGATGACGTGGAGGGCTACCACCTGAACGCCACCACGCCCGCGCCGTGCTGGTTCGTGCTGTGGCGCATGGACGAAGAGCCCACCATCGCCGACGAGCCGCTGGCCAGGCCGGTGGTGGTAAGCCTCAGCTACAACGAAGCCGGACGCTGGCTCGACGCGCAGGAAACCGTGGAGCAGGTGCCCGCGCCCGAAGAGGTGATCGAGTGGATGCGCGATTTCGTGCAGGCGCACTACGTGATCGAGCCCAAGCGCCGCAAGCGGCCCGAGAGTTTCCGTCCGCTGGTCGACCGCTTCGGCAATGCGGCCAGCGTGTCGACCGAGAAAAAGCGCGGACGCGGAGCAGGCGATGCCTGAGAATTTTTTCGACCGGTGGTCGCGGCGCAAGAAGGAAGCCCGTGAAGAAGCGCCGGCTCCTGCTGTTGCGCAAGAGGCCGAAAACCCGGCGGATGCGCTCGCCGGAACCGCCATGCCCATGCCCGCTGCGCCCGAGGCAGCGGCAGCGCTTCCCGCCGAAGGCCAGCCCGAGATCCCCCAGCCCGAGATTCCCCAGCCTACGCTGGCCGACGCCGAGGCGCTCACGCCCGAGTCCGACTTCCGCCCCTTCGTTGGCAGGAACGTCGCGCCCGAGGTGAAGAACACCGCCTTCAAGAAGCTCTTTGCCGACCCGCAGTTCAACGTGATGGACGGCATGGACACTTATATAGACGACTACTCCCAGTCGACGCCGATTCCGGGCAACGTGCTGCGCCAGATGGCGAGCGCCAAGTTCCTGAAGCTGTTCGACGACGAGGAAGAAGAGAAAGAAGCGCAGGAAACTGCCGGAAAATCAGCGGAAACCCCGCAAGACGCTGCGCCCACGGACGTGGCACAGTCAGAGCACCCGGGAGATTCCCTCCCCAGCCAGCAGGTTGCCGATGCGCAGCCCGCAAGCCAGAAGACCGATGACCACAACGCTGATCTGCGACTGCAACCAGACGATGCCGCTCGAGCCGAAGACGCTCGGCGCGGCGCTGGCTGAGTCGCTGCCCCTTCACTCCACCCTGTGCCGCCGCGAGGCGCCCGCTTTCCAGCGCGCCATCCGTTCGGGCGACGACGTGGTGGTTGCCTGCACGCAGGAGCGCAAGCTGTTCACCGAGCTGGCCGAACAGACCGAAGGCGCGACCTCGCCGATCCGATTCGTGAACATCCGCGAGACCGGCGGCTGGAGCCGCGACGCGAAGAACGCCAGCCCAAAGATTGCTGCCCTGCTGGCGCTGGCCCACCTACCCGAACCCGAGCCGGTTTCGACCGTGAGCTACGTGAGCCAGGGCCGCCTGCTCATCGTCGGCCCGATCGACCAGGCAGAGAAGGCCGCGGCGCTGGTGGCGGATTCGCTGCAGGTCTCCATCTTTTCCACCGGCCCGGGCGCCGCCGGCGGCGGACAGGAGCGCCGCTGGCCCGTGATGGCGGGACGCATCGGCGCGCTCACAGGCTGGCTGGGCAAGTTCTCGCTGCGCTGGACGCGCGACAACCCCATCGACCTCGACCTGTGCACGCGCTGCAACGCCTGCCTGGGCGCCTGCCCCGATCAGGCGATCGGGCTCGACTACCAGATCGACCTGGCGAAATGCGGCTCGCACCGCGACTGCGAAAAGGCCTGCACCGTGGCCGGCGCCATCAACTTCAGCCGCGCGCCCGAGGCGCTCGATGCCGATTTCGACCTGGTGCTCGACCTGGGCGTGAGCGCGCTGATCGACTGGCATGCGGCGCCGCAGGGGTATTTCCACCTGTCGGGCGGGCTCGCGCATGCCGAAGGCTTGTCGACCCTGCTGCGCCTGCGCGAAATGGTGGGCGAGTTCGAGAAGCCGAAGTTCTTCGACTACAAGCAGAAGCTCTGTGCCCACAGCCGCAATGAGGTGGTGGGCTGCAACGCCTGCGTCGAGGTGTGCTCGGCGCATGCCATCTCCAGCGACAAGGAACGCCAGCGCATCGTCGTCAATCCGCAGCTTTGCGTGGGCTGCGGCGCTTGCACCACCGTGTGCCCGACCGGCGCGCTGGGCTACACCTATCCGCGCAC
Source organism: Variovorax paradoxus (assembly GCF_009755665.1). Taxonomy (NCBI): domain Bacteria; kingdom Pseudomonadati; phylum Pseudomonadota; class Betaproteobacteria; order Burkholderiales; family Comamonadaceae; genus Variovorax; species Variovorax paradoxus. Next base: position 4,440,110 of record NZ_CP046622.1, on the reverse strand, counting down.
GCCCGACCAGGGCCGCAAGCTGCGCACGCTGCTGTCCACCTACACCGGGGCCGGCGGCCGCGACGCCGCGGTGCTGCTGCACAACGAAGAGGGCGGGCAGGCGCTGGTCGAACAACTCGGCCGTGCGGCGCAGCTCTCGCGCGGCAGGCGCGACGGCCTGGCCGGCGTGCCCGCGCATGTGCTGCCCGTGGCGCTGATGCATGTCGCCAGCACCGGCATCGATCTCTGGCTCAGCGCCGTTGCCTTCGGTGCCTCGCAAGTGGTGGTGCTTTCCACCGGCGAAGAGGCGCCGCAATACCTCGACGCATTGAAGAAGCAGATGGCCGTTGCGCAGGCGCTGCTCATGGGCCTGGGCTACACCGGAACGCATTTCCACCTGGTCGAGGCCGCCACGCCGGCCGCGCTCGATGCGGCCCTGGCCGGCCTGCGCGCCACACGGCAGCGCGTGCCGGCCGCCGCGGCACGCTTTGCAGTGGGTGGGGAAAAGCGCGGCACGCTGGAGATGACCCTCGACCACCTGATGGCGCAGGCGCCAGTGCTTGCGGCACCGTCGAACGATGCGGCCGCACCCCTCGCCCCAGCCCTCGCAATTCCGCTGCCCGCCGGTTCCCCCTTCGGCGCGATCACGGTCAACAAGGACACCTGCACGCTCTGCCTGGCCTGCGTGAGCGCCTGCCCCGCCAGCGCGCTGCAAGACAACCAGAACGCGCCGCAGCTTCGGTTCATCGAAAAGAACTGCGTGCAGTGCGGCCTGTGCGAAACCACCTGCCCCGAGAACGCAATTGCGCTCGTGCCGCGCCTGTTGGCCGCCCCCGAGCGCAAGCAGCCCGTGGTGCTCAACGAGGCCAAGCCCTGGGCCTGCATCCGCTGCAGCAAGCCCTTCGGCACGCAGAAGGCCATCGAAGCGATGCTCGGCAAGCTGGCGGGCCACGCCATGTTCCAGGGCGAGGCGCTCGAGCGGCTCAAGATGTGCAGCGACTGCCGGGTCATCGACCTGTACAGCGCGCAGAACGAAATGAAGATCACGCAGCTATGAGCCAGTTTCCCCCGATGACCTCCGCGCTTGACGAGGAGATTGCGCGTGCCGAGGTCTACGGCCTGCTTGCGCGCCTCTGGTATGCCGCGCCCGACGCCGAGCTGCTCGGCGCCTTCAGCGTGGCGCCCACCGAGGCGCCGGCGGCCGGTGCCTTCCTTGAGGAGCCCTGGCGCCAGCTGGTTGGCACGGCGCGCGGCACCGACGCCGCCGCAGTGCATGCCGAATACGACGCGCTTTTCGGCGGCATGGGCAAGCCCGAGATCTACCTGTTCGGCTCGCACTACCTGAGCGGCTTTCTCAACGACAAGCCGCTGGCGCAGCTGCGCACCGATCTGGCGCGGCTGGGCCTCGCGCGGGACGAGGCCGTGTCCGAAAGCGAAGACCACGTCGCCTGCCTCTTCGAAGTGATGCGCTACCTGATTGCAGGGGACGACGCGGCGGTGTCCAACCTCGCGCAGCAGCAGGCGTTTTTTTCAGCGCACCTGCAGTCCTGGCTGCCAGTCTTGTGCGACGCCGTCGCGCAGCATCCCAAGGCGCATTTCTACGCGTCCCTGGCCGGTTTCACCCGCGCCTTTGCCGAGGTCGAAGTCCAGGGCTTCGACATGCTCGACTGAGCTTTTTGCTCCGTAGAAATACGATTGTTAGAAATTAGGGTCTAGACTAGTATCCAGATGTACGAAGATCAGTTCACATCTGATTTGCCCCCAGCCACTCCTGGAGATCACATGCAGGACAGCCAAGCGGCCGGTATCAAGCCGGCCTCGCGTCGAGGTTTCTTTTTTGGCGCCGCCACCGCAGGTGCCGCGGTCGCCGCGGTTTCGGTGCTTCCCAAGGTGGCCGAGGCCCCCGCAGCCGTCGAAGCTGCCGCTCCCGAGCTGAAGCCCGCGCCTGAAAAAGGCGGCGGCTACTCGCTCAGCGAACACGTCAAGCACTACTACAAGACCGCTTCGGCCTAAGGCGGACACCCACGATGTTGCTGACCAAGAAAACGACCGCCGCGAACAGTGTGTCGCGGCAAGGGGAGCGCGAGTCTTCCGCGTTCATTCACAGCCTGCGGCGCGGCCTTTCCGGCGCGCTGCCCACCATGGACCGGCGCGCCTTCCTGCGCCGCTCCGGCCTCGGCGTAGGCGTCGGGTTGGCCGCGGGCCAGCTCACGCTGATGCGCAAGGCCGAGGCGGCGGGCGATGCCCGACCCACCGCGGTGGGCGCCGGCAAGGTTGAAATCAAGCGCACCGTGTGCTCCCACTGTTCGGTAGGCTGCGCCTCCGACGCCGTGGTGGAGAACGGCGTGTGGGTGCGCCAGGAGCCGGTGTTCGACTCGCCCATCAACCTGGGCGCCCATTGCGCCAAGGGCGCCGCGCTGCGCGAGCACGGCCATGGCGAGTACCGGCTGCGCTATCCCATGAAGCTGGTCGACGGCAAGTACCAGCGCATCAGCTGGGACACGGCGCTCGACGAAATCACCGCCAGGCTGAAGGAACTGCGCCAGGCCAGCGGTCCCGATTCGATCTACTGGATCGGCTCGTCCAAGCACAGCAACGAGCAGTCGTACCTGATGCGCAAGTTCGTGAGTTTCTGGGGCAGCAACAACTGCGACCACCAGGCGCGTATCTGCCACTCGACCACCGTTGCGGGCGTTGCGAATACATGGGGCTACGGCGCCATGACCAATTCGTACAACGACATGCGCGGTGCCAAGGTGGCGCTGTACATCGGTTCCAACGCCGCAGAGGCCCACCCCGTCAGCATGCTGCACATGCTCCATGCCAAGGAGCACGGCTGCAAGATGATCGTGGTCGACCCGCGATTCACGCGCACCGCGGCCAAGGCCGACGAATATGTGCGCATCCGCTCGGGCTCGGACATTCCGTTCCTGTTCGGCGTGCTTCATCACATCTTCAAGAACGGCTGGGAAGACAAGAAGTACATCAACGACCGCGTCTTCGGCATGGAGAAGGTGCGCGAGGACGTGCTCGCCAAGTGGACGCCGGACAAGGTCGAGGAGGCCTGCGGCGTTCCTGAAGCCCAGGTGCTCAAGGTAGCGACCTGGCTGAACGAAAACCGCCCGGGCACCATCGTCTGGTGCATGGGCCAGACCCAGCACACCATCGGCAATGCCATGGTTCGCGCGTCGTGCATCCTGCAGCTTGCGCTCGGCAACGTCGGCAAGTCGGGCGGCGGCACCAACATCTTCCGCGGCCACGACAACGTGCAGGGCGCCACCGACGTGGGCCCGAACCCCGATTCGCTGCCCGGCTACTACGGCATCGTCGATGGCTCCTGGAAGCACTTTGCTTCCGCATGGGGCGTCGACTACGAATGGATCAAGGGCCGCTTCGCATCGCCCGCGATGATGACCAAGCCCGGCATCACCGTGTCGCGCTGGATCGACGGCGTGCTCGAGAAGAACGAGCTGATCGACCAGGACTCGAACCTGCGCGGCGTGTTCTATTGGGGCCATGCGCCCAACTCGCAGACGCGCGGTCTCGAGATGAAGCGCGCCATGGACAAGCTCGACCTGCTTGTGGTGGTCGACCCGTACCCTTCGGCAACGGCGGCCATGGCCGCGATGCCGGGCCGGCCGGAAGACCAGAATCCGAGCCGCGCCGTCTACCTGCTGCCGGCCTGCACGCAGTTCGAGACCAGCGGTTCCGTCACCGCGTCCAACCGCTCGCTCCAGTGGCGCGAGAAGGTGATCGAGCCGCTGTGGGAGAGCCGCAGCGACCACATGATCATGCAGCAGTTCGCCGACCGCCTGGGCTTCGGCAAGGAACTGAGCAAGAACTACAAGATGCAGAAGGTCAAGGGCATGGACGAGCCCGTGCCCGACGACATCCTGCGCGAAATCAACAAGTGCGTCTGGACCATCGGCTACACGGGGCAGAGCCCCGAGCGGCTGCAGGCTCACATGCGCAACATGGGCGCCTTCGACGTGCGCACGCTCAAGGCCAAGGGCGGCACCAAGGACAAGGTCAACGGCTACGACATGACGGGCGACTACTTCGGCCTGCCGTGGCCCTGCTTCGGCACGCCCGAGCTCAAGCACCCGGGTTCGCCGAATCTCTACGACACCTCCAAGCACGTGATGGACGGCGGCGGCAACTTCCGCGCGAACTTCGGCGTGGAACGCGATGGCAAGAACCTGCTGGCCGAAGACGGCTCGCATTCGGTGGGTGCCGATATCACCACCGGCTACCCTGAGCTGGACCACGTGCTGCTCAAGAAGCTGGGCTGGTGGGACGAACTCACCGAGGCCGAGAAGCCGAAGGCCGAGGGCAAGAACTGGAAGACCGACAGCTCGGGCGGCATGATTCGCGTGTTCATGAAGAACCACGGCTGCCACCCGTTCGGCAATGCCAAGGCGCGCGCATTGGTCTGGAACTTTCCGGACGCGATTCCGCAGCACCGCGAGCCGCTGTACGGCAACAGGCCCGACTTGATGGCCAAGTACCCGACGCACGACGACAAGATGGCGTTCTGGCGCCTGCCCACGCTCTACAAGACCGTGCAGCAGAAGAACATCGCCGACAAGGTGCACGAGAAATTCCCGTACATCATGACCTCGGGCCGACTGGTCGAGTACGAAGGCGGCGGCGAGGAAACCCGCTCGAATCCCTGGCTCGCGGAACTGCAGCAGGAGATGTTCATCGAGATCAACCCGAAGGTCGCGGCCGAGAAGGGCATTCGCAACGGCGAGCGCGCCTGGGTGCACACGCCCACCGGCGCAAAGCTCAACGTGCAGGCCCTGGTCACAGAGCGCGTGGGGCCCGACACGGTCTTCATGCCGTTCCACTTCTCGGGCCGCTGGCAGGGCGTCGACATGCTCGGCTACTACCCGGCGGGCGCTGCCCCGGTGGTACGCGGCGAAGCCATCAATACCGCAACGACTTACGGTTACGACAGCGTGACCATGATGCAAGAGACCAAGACCACGGTCTGCAATGTGGAAAAGGCATAAGGAAGCACCATGGCGCGAATGAAATTTGTGTGTGACTCGGAACGCTGCATCGAATGCAACGGCTGCGTCACTGCCTGCAAGAACGAAAATGAAGTGCCGTGGGGCGTTAACCGCCGCCGCGTGGTCACGCTGAACGACGGGGTGCCGGGCGAAAAGTCGATCTCGGTGGCCTGCATGCATTGCTCCGACGCACCCTGCATGGCCGTGTGCCCGGTGCAATGCTTCTACCGCACCGACGAAGGCGTGGTGCTGCATGACAAGGACGTGTGCATCGGCTGCGGCTACTGCTCGTACGCCTGCCCGTTCGGCGCACCGCAGTTCCCCTCGCAAGGCACCTTCGGCGTGCGCGGCAAGATGGACAAGTGCACCTTCTGCGCCGGCGGCCCCGAGGCCAACGGCTCCGAAGCCGAATTTGAAAAGTACGGCCGCAACCGGCTGGCCGAAGGCAAGCTGCCGGCCTGCGCCGAGATGTGCTCGACCAAGGCCCTCCTGGCCGGCGACGGCGACGTGGTCGCCGACATCTTCCGCACCCGCGTCGTGCAGCGCGGCAAGGGCGCCGAAGTGTGGGGCTGGGGCACCGCCTACGGTTCGCAGCAAGCAGGCACGCCGCCGGCGAACGGGGTGCAGAAGTGAAGCGGCAGGGCCTCGTCGTCCTGGGCGTTGCGCTGGTCGCAACCTTCCTGGCGGCCTGCGGCGAAAAGCCGCAGACCAACGCGCAGGGCGTGAAGCACGACGCCGTTCCGTGGAGCGGCACCGGCACCAAGGAGAACGCCGGCACGGTGTTCACCGCGCCCGACTGGAAGGTCGGCGACAAGACCGCCTGGCAGCAGCAGCTCAAGACCCGCACGCAAAACGGGCAGAACGAATACAACAAAGAGAACTGAACGGAGAGCCCATGAAGCAAGCGCTGACCGCTCTCGTTCTTTCCGCCGCGCTGGGCTCGGCCCTTGCGCAGGCGCAGCCGCCGGCCGCACCGGGAACCACGGCCGCACCGGCACCTGCCGCAGCCGCCGCACCGGCGCCCGCCGCAGGCGGCATTCGCGGCCAGAACATCTTCGAGGTCAAGCCCGAAGCGAGCGCCGACCCGAATTACCCGAACCAGACCAACGGCGAGCGCATGAAGGTGCAGCCCGGCAACAACGCGCCCATGTGGCGGCAGGTGGGGCAGGGCGTTAACGGCTACAGCAGCCTGCCGAAAAGCGAGGCGCCCGAGGCCGGCAACCTGATCCAGCCGTTCGTGCAGTACCCCGGGTCGCGCTTCACCAATGCCGGCGAAGCCTGGCGCCAGGTGCGCAACGACTGGATCATTCCCTACGGCGCGGCGCTGCTGTTCGTCACGCTGCTGGCACTGGCCATCTTCTATTTCACGCGCGGGCCCATTCGCCTGCACGGCCAGGAAACTGGCCGCAAGATCGAGCGCTTCACGCCGTTCGAGCGGGCCACGCACTGGTCGAACGCCTTCGCGTTCGTCACGCTCGCCATCTCCGGCATCGTGATGGCGTTCGGCAAGTTCTTCCTCTTGCCATGGATGGGCTTGACGCTGTTCGGCTGGATTACCTACGCGCTCAAGAACGTCCATAACTTTGTCGGCCCGCTGTTCGTGGTAACGACGGTGTTCATGGTGTTCACCTTCATCCGCGACAACATTCCGCACGCGATGGACCTGAAATGGCTTGCGCGTTTCGGCGGCCTCTTCGGCGGCAAGGAAGTGCCTTCGCACCGCTTCAACGCGGGCGAGAAGCTGGTCTTCTGGGGCGGCGTGCTGTTCCTTGGGCTCTTCGTCATCGGCTCGGGGCTCTTCCTCGACAAGCTGCTGCCGGGCTTCGTCTACACCCGCGGCGAGATGCAGGTGGCGCACATGATCCACGGCGTTGCAACGCTGCTGATGATGGCGATGATCATGGGCCACATCTACATCGGCACGCTCGGCATGACGGGCGCCTACAAGGCCATGCGCACCGGCTATGTCGACGAGACATGGGCCAAGGAACACCACGAACTCTGGTACGACGACATTGCCGCGGGCAAGATTCCCGCGCAGCGCACGGTTCCGGCCGATGCGTCGGCACCTGTCGCAGTGCGGGCGCCGCGGCCCGCCGAAGGAACGTCCTCATGAAGAAGCTGTCTGTATCGTTGAAGCTTTCCGCGCTGGTGCTTGCGCTGGCCGCGCCCATCGCATGGGCCAAGCTGCCGCCGCCGCCCGCCACGCCTGAGGCCAAGGCCAAGGCCGCTGAAGCCGCCGCCAAGACGGCGTGGAGCGGAAAGGTCGACTCCTACAAGCTCTGCCTGGCGCAGGACCGCGTGGCCGCAAGGTACCGCGCCAGTGCGGCCGCCGCCGGCAAGCCGGTGCCCACGGCCGCCGCAATGCCGCCTTGCACCGACCCCGGGCCCTTCGCCTATACGCCGCCGGTGGAGCAAGCCAAGCCGCTCGAGGTTTCGGGCGCGCATTCGCCCGCCCCCACGGCCGCATCGCCGCCCAGCACCAACCAGCCGGCGGCCACCGTCAATCCCACGCCCAAGGCGCAGTGACGACGCGTTTGCCGTTGCAGCTTCCGCGTCTTACCGAGGCCCGCGCCGCGCTCACGCGCGAGGTCGAGGTCGTCGATGAGCATGGCGCGCGCGGCACCGTTTCCATTCCGGCCGAGCGCGACCTCACCGTGTATGTGGACCGGCGCGAGCTGGTCACGCTGATGACGCTCGGCGCCCAGCCCGAACTGCTGGTGCTGGGCTACCTGCTGAACCAGCGCCTCATCGAATCGGCCAGCGACGTCGAGTCGGTCACGGTCGATTGGGAGGTGGGCGCCGCGGCCGTCAAGACGCACGCCGGCATCGACCGCATCGAAGAGCGCACCGCAAAGAAGGTGGTGACCACCGGCTGCGGCCAGGGCAGCGTGTTCGGCGACCTGATGGCCGACATCGACAAGCTCCAGCTGCCGCCCACCCGCATGACACAGGCGCAGCTCTATGCGCTGGTCAATGCCATCCGGCTCCAGGAGAGCACCTACAAGTCGGCCGGCTCGGTGCACGGCTGTGCGCTGTTCACGCTCGAGCCCGGCGGTACCGAGGCCACGATGCACTGCTTCGTCGAAGACGTGGGCCGGCACAACGCCATCGACACCATTGCGGGCTGGTGCGCCATGCAGCCGGCTGGCGCGCTGGCGGGCGACCGCGTTTTCTACACGACCGGCCGGCTCACGAGCGAAATGGTGATCAAGTCGGCGCAAATGGGCGTGCCCATCGTGGTTTCGCGCAGCGGCATCACGCAAATGGGCCATGAGGTGGCCACGCGCGTCGGCCTCTGCGCCATCGGCCGTGCCACCAACCGGCACTTTGTCTGCTATGCAGGGGTCGACCGGCTCGTGCTGCAGCCGGAACTCGCGCGCCGCAGTCCGGCCTAAGGGCTGTTCTCCCTACTCGCGGTAAGTCCCTGAAAGGCGCCGGCGCGCCCGCGTCGGCTATCGTCTCGCCCATGAATGCCTCCCTCCGCCTTGGCTGGCGCACCCTCTGGCGCGATTTGCGCGCCGGCGAACTGCGCCTCTTGATCGTTGCCGTGCTGCTGGCCGTGGCCGCCCTCACGGCGGTCGGCTTCTTTGCCGACCGATTGCAGGGAGGCTTGCAGCGCGACGCGCGGCAGCTGCTCGGCGGCGACGCCGTGGTAGTAAGCGACAACCCCACGCCTGAGGCTTTCATTGCGCAGGCACGCGCGTACGGCCTCCAGGGCACCAGCACCTACGGCTTTCCCACCATGGCACGGGCCGACGACGCCCAGGGCGGCGCCAGCAAGCTGGTGGCGCTGAAAGCCGTGACCGCGGGCTACCCGTTGCGCGGCAACCTGCAAACTGCGAATGCGGCCGATGCGTCCGGCAGCATCACGCGCGACATTCCCCCGGCGGGCGAGGTGTGGGTCGATGCCTCGCTGCTCGATTCGCTCGCGCTCAAGGTGGGAGACATGCTTCTTCTTGGCGACAGCAGCCTGCGCATCGGACGCGTGATCACGCTCGAGCCCGACCGTGGCGCGGGTTTCATGAGCTTTTCGCCGCGCGTCATGCTCAACCAGGCCGACGTGCCGCGCACCAGGCTCGTGCAGCCCGCGAGCCGTGTCGGCTACCGCTATGCCGTCGCGGGCGACGATGCAGACGTCAAGCGCTTTTCCGATTGGGCCGAGGCCACCATCAAGAAGGGCGAAATGCGCGGCGTGCGGCTCGACTCCTTCGAAGGCGGACGCCCCGAAATGCGGCAGACGCTGGACCGGGCCGAGAAATTCCTGAGCCTGGTCGCGCTGCTCGCGGCGCTGCTCTCGGCCGTGGCCGTGGCGCTGGCCGCGCGCGGCTTTGCGGCCAACCATCTCGATGATTGCGCGATGCTGCGCGTGCTCGGCCAGAGCCAGCGCACCATCGCCATGGCGTATTCGTTCGAGTTCGCAGTCGTCGGCATCGTCGCCAGCGGTCTTGGCGTGGCCATCGGCTTTGCCGTGCACTACGTGTTCGTGGTGCTGCTTGCGGGGCTGGTCGAAACGGCGCTGCCGGCAGCCACCTTGTGGCCCGTGGCCTTCGGCCTGGGCATGGGGCTCACGCTGCTGTTCGCCTTCGGCCTGCCGCCGGTTCTGCAGCTGGCCAAGGTGCCCCCCCTGCGGGTGATCCGGCGCGATGTCGGCGGGCTCAAGCCCGCATCGCTCGCGGTGCTGGGTATTGGCGTCGCCGGCTTTGCCGCATTGCTGATTGCGGCCAGCAGCGACCTGAAGCTCGGCCTGATCGCCGTGGGCGGCTTTGCGGGCGCCGTGGCCGTGTTCGCTCTGCTGAGCTGGCTGGCTGTGAAGGTGCTGCGCCGCAGCGTCAACGAAACAACCGCGCCGCGCTGGCTGGTGCTGGCCACGCGCCAGATCTCGGCGCGGCCGGCCTATGCGGTGGTGCAAGTCAGCGCGCTGGCGGTCGGCCTGCTTGCACTGGTGCTGCTGGTGCTGCTGCGCACCGACCTCGTGGCGAGCTGGCGCAGGGCCACGCCGCCCGATGCGCCCAACCGCTTTGTCATCAACGTCATGCCCGACCAGAGCACCGCGTTCCAGAAATCGCTGCGCGACGCCGGCGTGCGCAAGTTCGACTGGTACCCGATGATCCGCGGCCGGCTGGTGGCCATCAACGACAAGCCGGTGTCGCCCGACGACTACGTGGAAGACCGCGCCAAGCGCCTGGTGGATCGCGAGTTCAACCTCAGCAACAGCGTGGAGGCACCGGCGCACAACAGCATCGTGGCGGGTGCGTGGAAGCCCGATGCGCCCGGCGAAGTGAGCGTGGAAGAAGGCCTGGCCGAAACGCTTGGCCTCAAGCTGGGCGACGTGCTGCGCTTCGACATCGGCGGCATGCAGAACGATGCGCGCATCACATCTCTGCGCAAGGTCGACTGGGGTTCGATGCATGCGAACTTCTTCGTGATGTACACCGTGGCCGCTTTGCCCGACGTGCCCGTGACCTACATGGGCGCCTTCCGCGCACCCGAAACCCGGGGCTTCGACAACGCGCTGGTGCGCAGCTACCCCAATGTGACCAACGTGGACATGAGCGCCACCATCAACCAGGTGCAGCGCGTGCTCGACCAGGTGATTCGCGCGGTCGAGTTCCTCTTCGGCTTCACGCTTGCGGCGGGCCTTGTGGTGCTGTTTGCCGCGGTCACCGCCACGCGCGAAGAGCGCGCCCGCGAGTTCGCGGTGATGCGCGCGGTCGGCGCCCGCGCCAGTTTGCTGCGCCAGGTGCAGCGCGCGGAGCTGGCCGGTGTCGGCCTGCTCGCCGGCTTCCTGGCGAGCATCGTGGCCTCCGTTATCGGTTGGGGGCTTGCGCGCTACGTGTTCGACTTCACCTGGACCGCATCGCCCGTGGTGCCGGTGGCCGGTGCGCTCGCGGGCGCCGTGCTGGCGCTGGCCGCGGGATGGTGGGGCTTGCGCGACGTGTTGCGCAGGCCGGTGGTGGACACGCTGCGGCGCGCGGCCGAGTAATAGATTTTTTTCTTCGGTCGCGGGCGGGAAGGGCCTGGGAATGCAATACATTCCCCGGCCCTGCATTCATTCGATGAGAACCCCCCTACATGCGCTTGGCGTCATTCCAGATCACCAACTTTCGCTCGATCAACGACAGCGGCTCCATCGATTCCACGCAGCTCACCGCGATCCTCGGCCGCAACGACAGCGGCAAGTCGAACCTGCTGCGCGCGCTGCACAGCCTGAACCCCGCCGAAGGCATGACCGAGCTCAGCCCGATCAAGGACTTTCCGCGGCACCGCCGCCTTGAAGAGTGCCAGGCCGATACACCGGTCGTTGCCACACGCTGGGCCCTCGACGAGGGCGAGCGGGCCGAGCTCACGGAGATGCTTCCACGCGCGGCCAACGTGCGGCACGTCACCGCCGGTCGCGGCTACGGCACGGCGCGCTGGACGGGGCTCGAAGGCCTGGCGGAGTTGTCGCTCGACGTGTCGGACATCAAGGGCAAGGTCCGCAAGATCGTGCCGGCGGTGAAGGCCGCGGCCGAGAAAGTCGCCGAGGAGGCAAGGGCGACGCTGGAGCAGGAGGCCGACGCCTTCGACGCCGCCATGATCCTGAGCCCCGACTACATCCGGTGGTCGGAAGGCGCGGTCAAGGCGCTGCAAACCTTGCGCAAGGCGCTGGCCGTTGCGGATGCCGAGCTCAGCGACAAGCAGGAGCAGATGCTGCTCGAACTGGAGGACATGGCCCGTGCGATTGCCAACGACACGCCGGCGCTCGCAAAGGCGAAGCAATGGGTGCTCGAGAAGCTGCCGCGCTTCATCTACGTGGACGAATATCCGGCACTGCCCGGCCGCCAGAACATTGCGGACTACCTGGTGCGCAAGGGCTGGGGCCAGGCGGCGCCTGAGCAGCAGGGCTTCGAAAAGCTCTGCAAGGTGGCCGGACTCGACCCGCAGCAGTTGCAGGACCTGCTCGACAAGAACGACCTTGCCACGCGCAACCAGCTCGTCAATCGCGCGGGCGCCGTCGTCACTTCGGAGATCCGCAGGTTGTGGAAGGACCGTGAGCTCAAGGTGCGCTTCAACCTCGACGGGCCGTACATGGACACGCTGGTGTCCGATCCCGACGACACCTACGAGGTGGAAGTGAACCTCGACGAGCGCAGCCGCGGCTTCCAATGGTTCTTCTCGTTCTACGTCACCTTCTTTGCGGACACAAAGGGCGGCCGTGCAGGCGATGCCATCCTGCTGCTGGACGAGCCCGGCCTGCACCTGCATGCGCGCTCGCAGGCCGACCTGCTCGAGCACTTCGAGCGGGACTTCGGCAACCAGATCATCTACACCACTCACTCGCCGTTCATGGTGCCGGTTCATCGGCCCGATGCGGTGCGCACGGCCAGCATGGGGCCGTCGACCGGCACCATCGTGAGCAACAAGGCAGAGGGAGATGAGCGCACGCTGTATCCATTGCGGGCCGCGCTCATGCTGAGCCGCATGGTGAACGAGGCCGCTGCATCAGTCGACGAAAGCGCTCTGGCGGCGGTTCCTGTCCAATAGAGGCATGGAACACCTACCGGACGACATTGCAGAGCGGCTGACTGAACTCGAGATCAAGTCGAGCTACGCGGAAGACCTGCTGGAGCAGCTGAACATGACGATCTATCGTCAACAGCAGCAGATCGACAGCTTGATTCTTCAGGTGACGCAGCTGAAACAGCAGAGCCAGAACGCGGGGCAGGAAGGGGCGGCGCGCAGCTTGCGGGATGAGTTGCCGCCGCATTACTGAGGAGGGCTGCTCCTGCAGTTTTCGGCGCTGCTGTTCAGGGCGGCGCACCCGCCGACGGGGTACCTTTCTCCGCGAATGTCCCCCGGCCTGCGGCCTCCTCCTTTATTTCGCTGCGCAAGGCACCCCGCCAGCGGGTGCGTTGCACAGAGCGGAGGTTGATCAGCGGTACACCAGCAGCGCGTCCAAGTGCACAGGGCATCGGGTGCTCCGCGCAGCGAAATAAAGGAGGAGCCGAAGGCGGGGGACATTCGCGGAGGGGAGTACCCGGTGGCCTTTGCACGCGCCCTGAACAACGGCGCCCTGAACAACGGCGCCCTGACCAACAGCGCCAAGAACAAGATCAGCCGTGCGAATGCCAGAGCACAGCAAAGAAGTGGCAAGAACTACCAGCCAACACGAACAGGTGCCATACAAAGTGGGCAAACCGCACCTTGTTGTCGAACAAGAAGACCACCGCACCGGCGGTGTAGAACAGCCCACCGGCCACGAGCCAACCCAGCCCTGCCGGCGACATGCGTTCGTACAGCGGCACCGCCGCCATCAACGCCATCCAGCCCATTGCCACATAGAGCCCGGTCGACCACAGCGGATGCTGCAGCCGGTTGAACAGCTTGGCACCCACGCCCAGCGCCGCCGCCGCGCAGATGGCTCCGAACAGCGTCCAGCCCCATGGCCCACGCAGCACACCGAACAGAAATGGCATGTAGCTGCCCGCGATGAACAGGTAGATGGCTGCGTGGTCGAGTCGGTTGAACCACGCCTTGGCCTTGCCGGTAGGCAGCGCGTGGTACAGCGTCGAAATGAGATACAGCACGATGGCCGTGCCTGCGAAGAGCGAGGCACCGACGATGTTGGCGGCCTGCCCCTTCTGCGCGGCGCTGTAGACCAGGATAGGCAGCGACGCAATGGCCAGCAGCAGGCCGAGGCCGTGGCTCAGTGAGTTGAAGATCTCTTCCAGCGTGGTCTGGCTACGCACTGCGGATGTCGGCTTGCCGGAGTTCATGTCGATGTCGCCTTGCTATTTGACTTGCTGCTTGCCGAGCTTGCGCGCCAGCGTGCGCCGGTGCATGCCAAGCCGCCGCGCGGTCTCCGAAATGTTGAAGCCCGTCTCGGCAAGCGTCTCGTGAATGCGCTCCCACTCCAGCGTCTTGATCGACGTCGAGCGGTTGGTCAACTCTACCTCGGTGGTGCCCGTCGCCCGGCCGAACGCGGCTTCGATGTCGTCGGTGTTGGAGGGCTTGGCAAGATAGTGGCAGGCGCCCAGCTTGATGGCCTCCACGGCCGTGGCAATGCTCGCAAAACCTGTGAGCACCACGATCAGCATCTCGGGGTTGTGCCGGTGCAGCATCTGCACGCAGGCCAGGCCCGAGGCCTCGCCGTTGAGCTTCAGGTCGACCACCGCGTAGCCGGGCGAATGGCCTTGCAGCAGCGTTTCGACCTCGTCGGCATTGCTTGCGTGCGTGACCGCATAGCCGCGGCGCTCGAACGAGCGGCCAAGCGTGCGCGCAAAGGCCGCGTCGTCCTCGACGATCAGCAACTGGCGCTCGGCTTCGGCGGCGTCCGTCATGGGCTTGTGGTTCCAGTCATGGCAATGGTGTCGTCCATGGCTTCATCGTCCTCTTCCTCCAGCACCACCGCCGATAGCGGCAGCGTAATGGCCACAGTGGCGCCGCCTTCGGGCCGGTTGCGCACCGCCACCCGGCCTCCGAGCGTGCGCGCCACGTTCACCACCAGGAACAGCCCGAGCCCGCCGCCCGGCCGGCCCTTGCTCGACTGGTAGGGCTTGCCGAACTGCTTCAGCATCGCGGGCGGAAAACCCGGCCCTGCATCGGTGACAGTGAGCGTCAGCGCATCGGCGTCTTGCACCACTTCCAGGCGCAACCAGTGCGGCGAGGCTTCCAGCGCATTGTCGAGCACGTTGCAGATCATCTGCTTCACGGCCGAGTCGGAAACCATGGGCAGGTCGCGGCCAAAACGGTTGTCGTAGTCGAACTCTTCCACAGGGCGTGTGGTGCGCCATTCCTCCACCAGTTCGTCGAGGAAGGTGCTCACCGTCGTTTCTTCGGACGATTCGCCCCGCGCTTCGCCAGCCGACAGCAGGATGCCGCTCACGATGCTCTTGCAGCGCTGGATCTGCAGCTCCATCTCGGCCACTTCGGTCAGCAGCTCGGGGTCTGAACTGAAATGCGGCAGGCGGCGCCAGTCGCCGAGGATCACTGCCAGCGTGGCAAGCGGCGTGCCCAGCTCATGCGCGGCGCCCGATGCGAGCAGGCCCATGCGAACGATGTGCTCTTCTTCCGATGCGCGTTGTCGCAGGTCGGCCAGCCGTGCATCGCGCGCGCGCAGGTTGCGGCTGATGCGCGTGATGAACACCACCAGCAGCGCCGCGTTGAGCGCAAAGCAGATCAGCATGCCCTGCACATAAGGGCTCCAGAGTCCGCGGTCGTGGTCGAGCGGCAGCGCGAGCGGGCGCGAGAAAAGCGCCAGCCCTGCAAAGCACAGGCTGGCAATGACCACGATGGTCCATGTCGACCATGCCTTGAGCAGCACCGCGCCCAGAATGACCTGCAAGAGATACAGAAAAACGAACGGATTGGTCGCGCCGCCGCTCAGGTAAAGCTGCGCGGTGAGCGTGGCCACGTCGACCAGCAACGCAAGAAACAGCTCGCCGTTGGTCACCTTGCGAAGGGTGCGCGAGCGCAGCAGGCTCACCACGTTGAAGAGGGCCAGGCACGCCAGCACCAGCAGCATCTGATCGAGCGGCAGCCGGATGCCGAAGCCGTAGTGCACGAACAGGATGGTGATCACCTGCCCGACCACCGCAAACCAACGCAGCTGGATCAGCTGCTGCATGTTCTTGTGGCCGGTGGCGTTGTCCAGGCTTGCGACGCCCGCGCGGGGCGCGTGCAGTTCCCCCGCTACGGCGGAGACTTCAGTCGGGGCGGGGGCCGTCTTGGCGGTGTCTTCCGTCGGCATGAGAGGCATTGTCGCCGCTGCGGTCGGCTGAGTTGGCGAGCTTGCGGCGGCGATCGTCACGCCACACGAACCATGCCGCGCCCGCGACCATCAGCGCCAGGCCGTACCAGGTAATGGCATAGACGAGATGGCTGTTGGGAAAGGCGATGACCGTGAGGCCGCCAGCGGGCCATGCCGGTGCCGTGCCTTGGGGGGAGGGCATGGCCTCGGCATCGATGAAGTAGGGCGCCGCATTGTCCAGGCCGCGCGCGGCGGCAATGGCCTGCACGTCGCGCGAGAACCAGCGATCGGCGGCCGGGTCGTTCTTGCGCAGGAAGCCGCCCTTGGGCTCGGTGATGCGTAGCAGGCCGGTCACGGCGGTCTCGCCCTTGGGCTCGGTGGCCGTGCGCGACGAGCGCTCGCGTGCCTCGGGCGGCACGAAGCCGCGGTTGACCAGCACCGTGGTGCCATCGGCCGCCTGCAGCGGCGTCAGCACCCAGAAGCCGGCGCCGAGGCGGGTGCTGGCCTGCACCAGGGTCTCCTTGTCGTGCAGAAAAGTGCCGGTGATGCGCAGGTGACGGTATTCGTCGGCGGCCGCGCTGATCTGCGGCCAGCGGTCGCGCGCTGGGGCTTCGGAGGGCGGCGCGTGCACGCGCTGTTCGACGCGGGCGATGAGATCGAGCTTCCAGGCCCTGCGCTCGACCTGCCAGTTGCCGAGCGCGACAAAGCCGGCAAAGGCAAGCGCCGCGCAGACCATGAAGATCACCCGCGCGGCCGTGGAGCGCTGCCGTGCGGCCATTGTGTTGCGGGTGCTGTGGTCTGGCGGCAGGGTCGTCGTCAAGGCATGTTCTTCATGTCGTGCACCGACATCGGCATCATGTTGGCGTTCATGTGGTACATGACCCAGAGCGAGCCGGCCAGCGTGATGACGACGAGCACGATGGTGAAGATCAGCGCCAGCATGTTCCACCCGCTCTCGGACTTGGCGTCCATGTGCAGGAAGTAGATCATGTGCACGACGATCTGCACCGCGGCAAAGCCGAGGATGATGAGCGAAGTGGTGTGCGTGTTGACAAGCACCTTGCCCATCACGAGCCAGAACGGAATCGCGGTCAGGATCACGGCCAGCACGAAGCCGGTCATGTAGCCCTTGAAGGTGCTGTGGCTCACGGGGCCATCGTCGTGATGGTCGTCGTGTGCATGGTGCTCGTGGTGCGCGTCGTGGCCGTGCGCGGCGGCAGTGTTGGTGTGGGCGGTGCTCATGCCATCGATCCCATCAGATAAACGAAGGTGAAGACGCCGATCCACACCACGTCCAGGAAGTGCCAGAACATCGACAGGCACATCAGGCGGCGGCGGTTGGCGGCGGTGAAGCCGTGCTTGGGCAACTGGAACATCAGCACGACCAGCCAGATGATGCCGAAGGTCACGTGCAGGCCGTGGGTGCCGACCAGCGCGAAGAACGACGACAGGAATGCGCTGCGCTGCGGGCCCGCGCCTTCATGGATGAGGTGCGCGAACTCGTAGAGCTCCAGGCCGATGAAGCCGGCACCCAGCAGGCCCGTGATGGCAAGCCACACCAGCGTGCCGCCCATGCGCTTCTTCTGCATCTCCAGCATCGAGAAGCCGTAGGTAATGGAAGAGAGCAGCAGCAGCGAGGTGTTGACGGCCACCAGCGGCAGGTCGAACAGGTCGGCGCCCGAGGGGCCGGCCGCGTAGCTGCGGCCCAGCACGCCGTACACCGCGAACAGGCAGGCGAAGATGAGGCAGTCGCTCATCAGGTAGAGCCAGAACCCGAGCAGCGTGCCGTTCTCTGGGTGGTGGTCGTTGCCGACGTGGAACAGCTCGAACACGGGCGGCTTGCCCGTCTGGTCGCTGTGGGCGTGGCCGGCCGCGGGGGAGTGGAGGGCGGTGGTATCAGACATGGGCTGCTGCCAGGAGGCGCGTGCGTTCGGCTTCGGTACGGACGACATCTTCCGCGGGAATGTAGTAGTCGCGCTTGTAGTTGAAGGTGTGAATGATCACGGCGGCCAGCATGGCGACAAAGCCGATGCCCGCCACGAGCCACATCTGCCAGATCAACGCAAAGCCGCAGACCGCTGCCAAGGCCGCGATGATGAAGCCCGCGCTGGTGTTCTTGGGCATGTGGATGGGCGTGAAGCCTTCGAGCGGGCGGGCATAGCCGCGGCGCTTCATGTCGGTCCAGGCGTCGTTGTCATGGATGCGCGGCGTGAACGCGAAGTTGTAGGCCGGCGGCGGCGACGAGGTCGACCATTCGAGCGTGCGGCCGTTCCACGGGTCGCCCGTGGTGTCGCGCAGCGACTCGCGGCGCACGAAGCTCACCACCAACTGGATCAGGAACGACGCAATGCCCAGTGCGATCAGCACCGCGCCGAAGGCCGCGACCTGGAACCAGAACTGCAGCGACATGTCCTGGAAGTGGCTCATGCGGCGCGTGACGCCCATCAGGCCCAGCACATACAGCGGCATGAACGCGACCCAGAAGCCCACGAGCCAGAACCAGAACGAGCACTTGCCCCAGAACGGATCGAGCTTGTAGCCGAAGGCCTTGGGGAACCAGTAGGTAATGCCCGCCAGCATTCCGAACAGCACGCCGCCGATGATCACGTTGTGGAAGTGGGCGATGAGGAACAGGCTGTTGTGCAGCACGAAGTCGGCCGGGGGCACTGCGAGCAGAACGCCCGTCATGCCGCCGATCACGAAGGTGACCATGAAGCCGACAGTCCACATCATGGGCAGCTCGAAGCGGATGCGGCCGCGGTACATGGTGAAGAGCCAGTTGAAGATCTTCGCGCCCGTCGGTATCGAGATGATCATCGTCGTGATGCCGAAGAACGAATTCACGCTGGCGCCGGAGCCCATGGTGAAGAAGTGGTGCAGCCAGACGAGGTACGACAGGATGGTGATCACGATGGTGGCGTACACCATCGAGGCGTAGCCGAAGAGGCGCTTGCCGCTGAAGGTGGACACCACTTCGGAGAAGATGCCGAAGGCCGGCAGGATGAGGATGTACACCTCGGGGTGGCCCCAGATCCAGATCAGGTTCACGTACATCATGGCGTTGCCGCCGAGATCGTTCGTGAAGAAGTTGGTGCCGGCATAGCGGTCGAGCGACAGCAGCGCGAGCACGGCGGTGAGGACCGGGAAGGCGGCCACGATGAGCACGTTGGTGCACAGGGCGGTCCAGGTGAACACCGGCATCTTCATCATGGTCATGCCCGGCGCGCGCATCTTCACGATGGTGGCCAGCAGGTTGACGCCCGAGAGCAGGGTACCTACCCCCGCTATCTGCAGCGACCATATGTAGTAGTCGACCCCTACGTCGGGACTGAACAGAATGCCCGAGAGCGGCGGGTAGGCCAGCCAGCCGGTCTTGGCGAACTCGCCCACGAAGAGCGACGCCATCACCAGGCCGGCGCCGAAGGTGGTCATCCAGAAGCTGAAGTTGTTCAGGAACGGAAAAGCCACGTCGCGCGCGCCTATCTGCAGCGGCACCACGAAGTTCATAAGGCCCGTGACCAGCGGCATGGCCACGAAGAAGATCATGATCACGCCGTGCGCGGTGAAGATCTGGTCGTAGTGGTGCGGCGGCAGGAAGCCGGCGTTGTCGCCGAAGGCAACGGCTTGCTGGGCCCGCATCATGAGTGCGTCGGCAAAGCCGCGCAGCAGCATGACAAGGCCGAGCACGATGTACATGATGCCGATCTTCTTGTGGTCGATGCTCGTGATCCAGTCGCGCCAGATGGTGCCCCAGAGCTTGAAGTAGGTAACGGCGCCCAGGATGGCAAGGCCGCCCAGCACCACGGCCGCAAAGGTCGCCAGCAGAATGGGCTCGTGGTATGGAATCGCCTCCCACGTGAGGCGGCCGAAGACAAGCTTCGTCAGGTCAAGGTTTTCGAGCATCGTCATTCTTCGGTGGTGCACATCGCCGTGACGTACTTGCGCCTTGGCGAATTGATGAGGGTGTCAGCCTGCCAGGCCTGCATGGTGGCAATGTTGAACGCGCCGGGCTTGCCCAGCCCGCCACTCGCGTCGATGGCCATCATTTCCTTCATGCACATCTTGTTGCGGTCCACGCAGAGATTGAGGATGGCGTCGTACAGGTCAGGGGCCACGGTGGCGTAGTGCCGCACCGGCTCCCGCTCGCTCGGCACTTCGAGCTTCTTGTACTGCTCGCGCGTGAGTTCGCCGTCCTTGCCCGCCTTGACCTTCCGCACCCACTGGTCGAAGTCGGTGTTGCTCAGGCCGTGGAACTTGAAGCGCATGCCCGAGAAGCCGGCGCCGCTGTAGTTGGCCGAGAAGCCCTCGAACTCGCCGGGCTTGTTGATGACGGCGTGCAGCTTGGTCTCCATGCCCGGCATGGCGTAGATCTGGCCGGCGAGCGCGGGAATGAAGAAGGAGTTCATCACCGAGGAGGCGGTGATCTTGAAAGTGATCGGCCGGTCGACCGGCGCGGCCATTTCGTTCACCGTGGCAAAACCCTGCTCGGGGTAGATGAAGAGCCACTTCCAGTCGAGCGCCACCACTTCGACCACCAGCGGCTTGGCTTCGGCGGGAATCGGGCGCTCGGCGTCGAGCCGGCTCAGTGGACGGTACGGGTCGAGCGTGTGCGTGCTGATCCAGGTGATGGCACCCAGCGCGATGATGATCAGGAGCGGCGCGCCCCAGATCGCGAGTTCGAGCTGGGTGGAGTGGTCCCAGTCGGGGCTGTAGTCGGCCTCCTTGTTCGACTGGCGATAGCGCCAGGCGAAGAAGAGCGTCAGCGCGATCACCGGAACGATGATGATCAGCATCAGCACGGTCGAGACGACGATGAGCCGCCCCTGCTGATTGGCGATGTCGCCGGGAGGATTCATGAGCACCGTGTTGCAGCCTGCCAGCAAGGCAAGGGGAAGCAACAAGGACCATCGCCGAAGAGATTTGAGGGTGGGCATGCCGAAAGAAAGAAGTGCAGGGGCTGCGCAAAGACCCCACAATCTACGACCAAAGGTTGCGCCCCGCTATTGGACGTTTTGTCCTATGGCGGGAATCCCCGTTCGGTGAGACGCTTGGAGCCTCCCTGTTCATGGTCTACCTTTGTCACTGCACGTGACACCCGAATTACAAAACGCAATGACGACGACGTCCAGCATCCTTCCGCAAGGCGCACCGCCGGTGCCGAACACGTCCGACAACGGCGCCCGGCAGGGCGACGAGCATTCCCACATCGCGCCGGGCGAAATCGCCGTCGGCGTGATCATCGGGCGGGCATCGGAATACTTCGATTTCTTCGTTTACGGCATTGCCTCGGTGCTGGTGTTTCCGGCGGTGTTCTTTCCGTTCGAGGCGCGGCTCGAAGGAACCCTCTACGCCTTCGTGGTTTTTTCGTTCGCCTTCATTGCACGGCCGTTCGGAACCGTCATTTCGATGAGCATCCAGAGGCGGTTCGGGCGAGAGGCCAAGCTGACCATTGCGCTGTTCCTGCTGGGAACCTCCACCGCGGGCATCGCCTTCCTGCCGGGGTACGCGAGCATCGGGTTCACATCCATCGTGCTGCTGTCGGTGTTCCGCTTTGCCCAGGGCCTGGCGCTCGGCGGCTCGTGGGACGGGCTGCCGTCGCTGCTGGCGCTCAATGCACCGCAGAACCGACGCGGCTGGTACGCCATGCTTGGCCAGCTGGGCGCACCGCTCGGCTTCTTCGTGGCCAGCGCACTTTTTGCGTATCTCTACGGCAGCCTGGCGCTCAAGGACTTTCTCGACTGGGGCTGGCGCTACACCTTCTACGTTGCGTTCGCGATCAACGTGGTGGCACTGTTCGCGCGGCTGCGGCTGGTGGCTACTGATGAGTATTCGCGCCTGCTCGAGGAGCGCGAACTGCAGCCCACCAGCGTTCTGGAGCTGACTCGCTCGCAAGGTGCCAACCTGCTGATCGGTGCCTTCGCGGCGCTGGCGAGCTATGCGCTGTTCCACCTGATCACGGTGTTCCCGCTGTCGTGGATCACGCTGTATTCGGACCAGTCGATCACCGAGTTCTTGGTGGTGCAGATGATCGGCGCGGTGCTGGGTGCCGGCGGCATCGTGGCTTCGGGCCTGATTGCCGACCGCGTGGGGCGGCGCTTCACCCTGGGTGGGCTGGCCGCGATGATCGCGGTGTTCAGCGGCTTTGCGCCCACGTTGCTCGACGGCGGCCGCATCGGGCAGGACATCTTCATTCTGCTGGGCTTCGTGCTGCTGGGCCTGTCGTACGGCCAGGCCGCCGGCGCTGTGACCTCGAACTTCGAACCCAAGTACCGCTACACCGGCGCGGCCCTCACGGCCGACCTGGCCTGGCTCATCGGTGCGGCCTTTGCGCCGCTGGTGGCGCTCGGGCTGTCGGCGAATTTCGGGCTGGCGTATGTCAGCGTCTACCTGCTCTCGGGCGCGGTCGGCACGCTGGCGGCACTGGGCCTGAACCGGGCGCTGGTGCGGGACTGATCTCCGTCAAACGAGGGTGTTCTGAAAAAGGGGCCGCCGGCCCCTTTTTCTTTTCGGGCGCCGCGGCGCCGGCTGGCTTAGGATTCGCCTCATGTTCGCCGCCGCAATTTTCGACATGGACGGGCTGCTCATCGATTCGGAGCGGCCCATCATGGCTGCCTGGATCGAAGCCGCCCGCACGCTCGACATCGAGCTTTCGCACGCCCAGTACCTGCAATGCGTGGGGCTGGCCATGGCTGAGTCGAAGCAGATCCTTGCTGCGCTGCTCGGCGGCGCGGCCGCCTACCAGCACGCGGCGACGCAAGTGACCGCCGCGCTGCAGCTGCAGCGCGCCGACGGCGACCTCCGGCCGCTCTTTCCCATCAAGCCCGGCGCGGCCGAGTTGCTCACCGCCTTGCGCGGACGCGGCACACGCTGCGCGGTTGCTTCGTCGTCGAGCAGCGGGCAGATCCAGGCCTGTCTCGGCAGCCTCGATGTGCTGCACCATTTCGAGGCTTTCGCGGGCGGCGACGAAGTGGCCCGCGCCAAGCCCGACCCGGCGCTGTACCTGCTTGCGGCAGAGCGCCTCGGCGTGGAACCGGCGGATTGCGTGGCCTTCGAAGACAGCGAGAACGGCGCCAAGGCGGCTTTGGCGGCGGGGCTGCGCGTCGTCATCGTGCCGGACCTCAAGCACCCGCCGGAGCCGATCATCGGGCAGGCGTTTCATGTGCTCGATTCGCTGCACGATGCCATGGCGCACGTGCCGCTGTGGTTTCCCACGCCAGCGCAGGAGCGCGCCTGACCTGCAGGGTCAGAGCACTTCGTCGCGCAACTGCGGGAACACCTTCGACACCTTGGCGAGCAGGTAGTCGCCGTAGCGGCCGCTGAAGGCGTGCACATTGGCGCGGTCCCAGCGCTCGGCGCTGTCGTCGCGCGCCTCTGCACCTTGCAGCCCTTCGATGCGCTGAACGCGGGCCTCGAAGTTCGGATCGAAGAACAGCGGAAACGAAAGCCGGTCGCGCCTCGAGGTGTTGCGCTTCACGCGGTGCGGAGTCGACTTGTAGAGCCCGCCCGTCATGCGGTCGAGCATGTCGCCGATGTTGCAGACGAACGATCCGGCAATTGGCGGTGCGTCGATCCAGCCGCCCGGCGTGTGCACGGCAAGGCCGCCCACGTTGTCCTGGTGCAGGATGGTGAGCAGGCCGTAGTCGGTGTGCTCGCCCACGCCCCATTGCACGTCCAGGCCTTCGGGCACGGGCTGCGAGGGGTAGTTGAACAGGCGGAACAGGATCAACGGATCGGCGGTGTAGCGCTCGGCGAAATACGTTGCGGGCAGGCCGAGGCTCAGCGCAATGCCTTCCATCAGGCGATGGCCGAGCCGAGTGACGGCCGCCATGTAGCCGAGGATGGTTTCGCGAAATTCCGGCACGTCGGGGAACAGGTTCGGCCCGTGCACCGGCGTTCTGGCCTGCACCAGCGGATGCGTGGCCGGCAGTTCGGTGCCCAGGTACAGGCCTTCCTTCCAATCGGGTCGCCCGGAGGTCAGCTCGCCGCCCAGCGGAAAGTAGCCGCGCCACGCGCGCCCGCCCAGTGCCATGCGCCATTGCATCTTCGTTTCTTCAGGCAGCTCGAAGAAGCGGTGGCTCAGCACTTCGAGCCGCTGCACCAGCGCGGAGTCGACGCCATGGCCGGTGACATAGAAGAAGCCGTGCGCGCGGCAGGCGGCGCCGATCTGCGCGGCCACACGGTCGCGTTCAGGCGCACCGGCCACGAGCGGCGCGACATCGATCAGCGGAAGAGTCTGCGTGTCTGTCATGAGTGTGGAGAGCATGTCATGCGCCGCGCGAGAACGGCGACCGGATGTCCGAAAGAAACTGCTGCGCGCGCGGGTGCTGCGGCCGGTTGAAAAAGTCGTCGGGCGTTGCGCGCTCTAGCACCTTGCCTTCGTCCATGAACAGCACGCGGTCGGCCACCTCGCGGGCAAAGCCCATCTCGTGCGTGACGCAGACCATGGTCATGCCGTCGCGCGTGAGGTCGCGCATCACCAGCAGCACTTCGCCCACCATCTCGGGGTCGAGTGCGCTGGTGGGCTCGTCGAACAGCATCAGCGGCGGCTGCATGGCGAGCGCGCGCGCAATGGCCACGCGCTGCTGCTGGCCGCCCGAAAGTTCGCTGGGCCACGCATTCGCCTTGTGCGCCAGGCCCACGCGCTGCAGCAGCGCCATCGCGCGCTCGTCGGCTTCCTTGCGCGTAAGGCCGCGCAGCTGCATGGGCGCCATCGTGCAGTTCTGCAGCACGGTGAGATGCGGAAACAGGTTGAACTGCTGGAACACGAAGCCGATGCGCGAGCGGAACGCGTTCACGTCGGTGCCCGGCGCATGGATGTCCTTGCCCTCGATGAGGATGCGGCCCGACTGGATCGGCTCCAGCCGGTTGAAGGTGCGGATCAGCGTCGACTTGCCCGAGCCCGAAGGCCCGCACACCACGACCACTTCACCCTTGTGGATGGTCTCGCTGATGTCGACCAGGGCGTGGTAGCTGCCGTACCACTTGTTGACGTTCTGAAGTTCGATCATGCGGACACCTTGGGGGCCGTGGCGGGGTCGGCCACCGACATGCCGCGCCGCGCGAGGCGGCGCTCCAGCCAGTAGGCGAAGCGCGACAGCCCGAAACAGAGAATGAAATAGGTCCCGCCCAGGATCAGGTAGATCTGGGCCGGCTTGGTGAATACCTGCGTGTTGATCTGCGTCGCGATGAACGACACCTCGGCCAGGCCGATGATGTAGCCGAGCGAAGTTTCCTTGATGGTCGAGACGAACTGGTTCACCAGCGAAGGCAGCATGCTGCGCAGGGCCTGCGGCAGCACCACCAGCCGCATCGCGCGGCCGTAGCCCAGGCCCAGCGCGCGCGCGGTTTCCATCTGCCCACGCGGCAGGCCCTGGATGCCGGCGCGCACGATTTCGGCGAGGTAGGCCGCATCGAAGATCACGAGCGCAATCAGCATGGTGGTGAACTGGTCGGTCTTCACGCCCGTGACGCTGGGCAGGAAGAAGTAGGCCCAGAAGATCACCATCAGCAACGGCAAGCCGCGCACCACGAAGACGAAGCCGGTTACCGGCCAGCGCAGCCAGCGCCACGGGCTCACGCGTGCCAGGCCGAGCACAATGCCCAGCGGCAGCGCGAGCACCAGCCCGCAGGAGGCCAGCAGCAGCGTGAGCACCAGCCCGCCCAGTGGCCCGTTCGGGTACTGCCCGATGAGGAAGTACACCCAGTAGTCGTTGATGATTTCGAGCATCTGGTGGGGCCTCAGATGGTTCGCACCGGAAACCGATGGTGGTACCACGTGGCCAGCCCCGTGATCGCGAGCGATACCGTCAGGTACGCCGCGCTCGCGAACGCGAACGACTCGAAGCTGCGGAATGTCGCGCTCTCGACCTGACCGGCCTGGTACATCAGCTCGGCCACGCCGATCACCGTGGCAATGGAGGTGTTCTTCCACAGGCTCAGCGTCTGCGAGATGAGCGGCGGCACCGTCACCCGAAGCGCCTGCGGCAGCACCACCCGGCGCATGGTGCCCATGAAGCCGAAGCCCAGCGCACGGCCGGCCTCGAACTGCACCGCGGGAATCGCGCGGATGCCGCTGCGGATGTCTTCCGCCATGAAGGCGGCGGTGTAGAGCGCCAGCGCGATGATGGCGCTGTACGCCTCGATGTGGCCTTCATACAGCCACTGCTTGATGCCCTCAGGCAGTAGCTCGGGCGCGCCGAAATACCAGAACAGCATGTGCGCGAGCAGCGGAATGTTGCGGATCGACTCCACATACGCAAAGCCCAGCCAGCGCAGCGGGGCAAGCGGAGAAAGGCGCAGCAGCGCCACCACCAGCGCGATGGGCAGGGCCAAAACAAGCGAAGCGGCCAGCAGCTGCAGCGAGAGCAGCAGGCCCGCGACCAGCATGTCGTGGTACTGGCCGGTGAGCAGCAGCGAATAGTCGAACAGGGGCATGAGGGGCGACAGTATCACCGCCGCAATGGGATTTTCTCCCTCCCCCGCTGGGGGAGGGTCGGGGTGGGGGCACGGCACTCAACGCGCCGCTGGCCGTTCGAAAGCCGCAAGCCCCCATCCCTGCCTTCCCCCAAAGGGGGAAGGAGAAACGCGGGATCAGTCGATCTTGTCGCTCTCGAACTTGAAGTCGCGCGTCTGGAAGCCCGACGCCGTGTTCGGCCCGTACCACTTGACGAAGATCTTCTGCGCTTCGCCCGACTTCTCGAGCTCGCGCAGCGTATCGTCCACCACGGCCTTCAGGCCGCTCTCACCCTTCTTGATGCCGATGGCCAGCGCCTCGGTGCTCAGGTTCTGCTTGAGCACCACGTACTTGGCCTTCTGCGGGCCAAGCTTGGCGTAGCTGCGCAGCAGCGCGGCCTCGTCGTCCACATAGCCCACGCCCTTGCCCTGCTGCAGTGCCTGGAAGGCCTGCTGGCTCGTGTCGAAGGTCACCACTTCGGCGGTGGGCACGGCCTTGCGGATGTTCGGCTCCTGCGTGCCGCCGCGGATGGTCAGCACCTTCTTGCCGGCGAGCTGCGGCACGTCGGTAATGCCGCTGTCCTTCTTCACGATGGCCTTCTGGCCGGTGACGAAGGTGGTCAGCGAAAAGTCGATTTGCGCCTCGCGCTCCTTGTTGTGCGTGAGGCCCGCAGCCACCAGGTCGACATGGCCCTGCTGGAGCTCGGGAATGCGCGCGGCCACGGCAATCTGCTTGAGCACCGGCTTCACGCCGATCTTCTTGGCAATCGCGTTCACCAGGTCGACTTCGTAGCCGACGATCTGCCGCGTCTTCGGGTCGATGAATGTCGCGGGCTCGTCGGTGCCGAGCACGCCCACCACGAGCTCGCCTTTTTTCTTGATGTCGGCAAGCTGGTCTGCATGGGCGGCAATGCCCGCGAAGAGGGCGGAAGCGGCGAGGGCCGCGGCAATGAGGTTCAAGCGCATGTTCTTCTCCTTGGAAAACAGGACGGGACCATATCAATAAAACCGTGGATTATTAAATCCTCAATCGACATATACATATGGGTGCCCGAATGGTCCTGATGACGGTACTGGATTCGCCGGAATTCAAGCCGCGTGCGGCCTCGGACCGCGGCTGGAGGGATACTCCCGCCATGCAGATTCACGAAAAGCCCCCCGTCGACACCCCCTTCGAATGGATCGGCGGCGAACCCAAGGTACAGGCGCTGGTCGACCGCTTCTACGACCTGATGGAGCTCGAACCCGCCTATGCGCAGCTGCGTGCGGTGCACGGCACCAGCCTGGACAACGCGCGCCAGCGACTCTTCTGGTTCCTGTGCGGTTGGCTCGGCGGCCCGCAGCACTACACCGACCGCTTCGGCCATCCGATGCTGCGCGCGCGGCACCTGCCGCAGAGCATCGGCGGGCACAGCATCGGCATCAAGGAGCGCGACCAGTGGCTGGCCTGCATGGACCAGGCGATGGGTGAAACCGGCGTGCCGGAGGGGTTGCGCGCCAGGCTGCGCGATTCGTTCTTCCAGACGGCGGACTGGATGCGAAACCGCGGCGAGCAATAAGACACACAACGACTCCGAAAGAGACTCTCTTCAATGAATTCCATCGTCATCATCGGCGGCGGCCATGCCGCGGCCCAGCTTTGCGCGGGCTTGGCGGAAGCCGGGCAGGGCGCGCGCGTGCACCTGGTTTGCGAGGAGGCCTGCGAGCCGTACCACAGGCCGCCGCTTTCCAAGGCTTTTCTCAAGAGCGCCGAGGAGACCAGGCAACCGCACAAGGCCGCCGACTGGTACCGCGAAGCCGGCATCACGCTGCACCTGGGCGATGCGGCCGTGGCCATCGACCGCGAGGCGCACACCGTGACGCTGCACTCGGGTGCCGTTCTGCCGTGGGAGCGGCTGGTGCTGGCCACCGGCACCCGTGCGCGCCAGATGCCCGACCTGAAGCCGGGCCTTGAAAACGTCGCAACCCTGCGCGCGGCCGAAGAGGCGCATCGCCTGCGCGAACGGCTGGCCGATGCGCAGCAGGTCACGGTGCTGGGCGGCGGGTTCATCGGGCTCGAAGTGGCGGCCACCGCCAATGCGCTCGGCAAGCGTGTGCAGGTGATCGAAAGCGCGCCGCGCCTCTTGGGCCGCGCTGTGTCGCCCGAGCTGTCGGCTCATGTGCTCGCAACGCATCGCGCGGCGGGCATCGACATCGTGCTTGGTGCGCGTACCGGTGCGTTCGAGGTCGAAGGCGACCGGCTGCTGTCCATCCAGGTCAACGGTGCGAAGCAGCCGGTGGACCTGCTGCTGCTCGGCATTGGCGCGGTGCCTGAAACCGCGTTGGCGCAGGCCGCGGGCATCGAATGCGCGGACGGCATCGTGGTCGACAGCCATATGCAGACCAGCGCGGCCGACGTGCTCGCAGTAGGCGATTGCACGCGCTTTCCCGATCGGCGCGCAGGCCGCGCGCTGCGGCTGGAGTCGGTGCAGAACGCGAACGACCAGGCACGCACGGCAGTGGCCACGTTGACCGGCGCCGCGCGGCCGCACGACGCGGTGCCGTGGTTCTGGTCGGATCAGGGCGGGCTGCGGCTGCAGATGGTCGGGCTGATGCCGGCCGAGGGCACCCCGGGGCTGGCCAGCGTGCGGCGCGCCGGACCCAAGCCCGATGCGTTCTCTCTGTTCCACTATGTGGATGGACAGCTGGTGTGCGTCGAATCAGTGAATGCGCCGGTCGATCACATGATGAGCCGCAAGCTGCTCGAAGCAGGGCGCAGTCCGGATGCGGCGACGGTGGCGGATGCGGCGATTCCGCTGAAGAACCACCTGACGTAAGCCGCAGCGCGGCGTTCAGCGTCAGCGCCGCGCTGGCGCCAAAAGCACCACCAGCGCGCCTGCGCCGCCCTCCGCGGGCTTGGCCTGCACGAAGGCCAGCACCTCGTTCTTCTGGATGAGCCAGCGCTGCGTTTTTGTCTTGAGCACCGGCTGCTTGCCGGGTGAGCCCAGGCCTTTGCCGTGCACCACGCGCACGCAGCGCAGGCCCTGTTTGTAGGCATTGCGAATGAAGCCGCCGAGCGCCTCGCGGGCCTCGTCGCTGCGCAGACCGTGCAGGTCGATTTGCGCCTGGATGCTCCAGTCGCCCTTGCGCAGCCGCGCTGTCACGTCGGTGCCGATGCCCGGGCGGCGAAAGCTCATGGCGTCGTCGACGTCGAGCAGGGTCGTCACATCGAACTCGTCGGAAAGCGATTCGCGCAGCACGCGCTGTTCGTCGAGCTGGTGCTGCACTGGAATGGGCGCGGGCGGCTCCGGCGCAAGCGGCACCACGGCCGCCTTGCGGCGAAGCGGCTCCGTGGCGCCGATGGCGCGCGTGAAAAGGTCTTTTTCGGCCGCGCGCTTGCGTTCGGCGGCGGCCTTGGTGGCTGTAGCGGCCGCTTCGCGCTCGCGGGTCTCGGCCAGTGCGCGCTGCACCTGCTTCAGGTCTGCCAGGTTCTTGATGGGCGGCGTGCGGGAAGCCATCAGAGCAGCCCTTTCTCGGCCATCGAAAAGCTCTGGCCGGCGCTGACGATCACGTGGTCGAGCACGCGCACGTCGATCAATGAAAGCGCCGCCCTGAGCGTTTGCGTCAGGGATTCGTCGGCGCGCGAGGGCTCGATGCTGCCGCTGGGGTGGTTGTGCGAAAGCACCACGGCCGCGGCGTTGTGGTGCAGCGCGCGCATGACCACCTCGCGCGGGTAGACGCTCGTTTGCGCGAGCGTTCCGCGAAACAGTTCTTCAAGCACGATCAGCCGGTGCTGCGCATCGAGAAACAGCACCGCAAACACCTCGTACGGGCGCGACCCGATGTGCATTTGCAGATATTCCTTCACGGCCCCGGGCGAATCGAAGACCGCGCGCTCCCTAAGCCGCTCGGCCATGGCGCGGCGCGCGAGCTCGAGCACCGCAATGAGCTCGGCACGCTTGGCGTCCCCACCCATGCCCTTGATCACCTTCAGGTCGTCGGCGCCGGCCTGCAGCAGGCCCGAAAGGCCGCCGAAGTGGTCGAGCAGCTCCTGGGCGAGCTGGAGCACGTTTTTTCCCGCCACGCCGGTGCGCAGCAGCAACGCCAGCAGTTCGGCGTCGGCCAGCGCGGCGGCGCCCCGCGCGATGAGCTTTTCGCGCGGGCGGGCGTGGGCGGGGAGATCCTTGAATGCCATCGAAAACCTGGGTGAAACCTTGAAAGAGCGGGTGGAAGCCCCGGCTCCTTAAAATGCAGTCCAGTTTATCGGGACACCCACCTTGTCTTTGCCTACCTCCGCTGCACCCATGTCCCACGTCGTGACTTCCGGCTCGTTCCTTACCCTGCATTACCGGCTGGCCGGTCCGGCGGGCGACATCATCAACACTTTCGCCGACAAGCCCGCCACCCTGTCGCTGGGCACGGGCGAGCTTTCGCCGGCCATGGAGCAGCGGCTCATGGGCCTGGAAGAGGGCACGCATGCCACCTTCGAACTGCCCGCGGGCGAGGCCTTTGGCGAGCGCAACCCCGAAATGCAGCAATGGGTGGCCCGCAAGCTGCTGGCCCAGATGGGCGACCCCGACGAGCAATATGCGGTCGGCGACGTGGTGCAGTTTCCTACGCCCGATGGCACGGGCAGCTACGCCGGCGCGGTGGTCGAATCGAACGAAACCGCAGTGCGCTTCGACTTCAACCACCCGTTGGCCGGGCAGCCCGTGACCTTCGAGGTGCGGCTCATAGGCGTGCTATGAACAAGAGCATCGAGGAGGTCATCCTCGCCGAACCGCGCGGCTTTTGCGCGGGCGTGGACCGCGCCATCGAAATCGTCGAGCGTGCGCTGGCCAAATTCGGCGCGCCCATCTACGTGCGCCACGAGATCGTGCACAACACCTACGTGGTGAATGAGCTCAAGGCCAAGGGCGCCATCTTCATCGAAGACCTGGCCGACGTGCCACCCGGCGCCACGCTCGTGTTCAGCGCCCATGGCGTGAGCAAGGCGGTGCAGCAAGAGGCGCGCGACCGCGGCTTCGACGTTTTCGACGCCACCTGCCCGCTGGTGACCAAGGTGCACGTCGAGGTCGCCAAGCTCGCCAAGGAAGGCTACGAGTTCATCATGATCGGCCACAAGGGGCACCCCGAGGTCGAAGGCACCATGGGCCAGCTCTCCAGCGGCATTCATCTGGTCGAAGACGTGGAAGACGTGGCGAAGGTATCGCCCGCGCAGACCGAAAAGCTCGCCGTGGTGACGCAGACCACGCTCAGCGTGGACGACGCTGCCGAAATCGCGGCCGCCGTGCGCGCGCGCTTTCCGATGGTGCGCGAGCCCAAGCAGCAGGACATCTGCTACGCCACCCAGAACCGCCAGGACGCGGTGAAGATATTGAGCCCCCAGGTCGACCTGGTGATCGTGGTCGGCAGCCCCACCAGCTCCAACAGCAACCGGCTGCGCGAACTGGCGCAGCGCCTGGGCACAGAAAGCTACATGGTCGATTCGGCCGAAGAGCTCAAGCCGGAGTGGTTCGAAGGCAAGGGGCGGGTGGGCCTCACGGCCGGCGCCTCGGCGCCCGAAGTGCTGGTGCGCGAGGTGATCGAGCGCGTGAGGGCGCTCGGCGCGGTGTCGGTCCGCAAGATGGACGGCATCGAGGAAACCATCAAGTTTCCGCTCCCCAAGGGCCTCAAGCTCGACGACATTCCTCCCCCGGGACACATCTCTTGAACAATCAAACGACCAACTGGCGCCTTGAAGCCGAGAGCGCCTCCCGCAGGCTGCGCGCGGGTGCCGCCCATTTCCTGCGCGAGACCCCGCTCTGGAAGCTGCCGGCCTCCGCCCTCGGCATCGAGGTGCCGGGCGTGGAGGTGTGGCTCAAGCTCGAGCACACGCAGGTGAGCGGCAGTTTCAAGGCGCGCGGCATGATGAACCGCCTGCTGGCCAACGACATTCCCGAAAGCGGCGTGGTCGTGGCCTCGGGCGGCAACGCCGGCATTGCCACCGCGGCGGCGGCCAAGGCCCTGGGCGTGCACTGCCAGGTGTTTCTGCCCGGCGTCTCGCCTGAAGCCAAGCGCGCCCGGTTGCGGGCTCTGGGGGCCGAGGTGGTCGTGGTCGGCGAGCTGTACCCCGACGCGCTGGCCGCCTGCCTGGTGCGCCAGAAGGAAAGCGGTGCCTTGCTGACCCATGCCTACGACCAGCCGGAAGTGGTTGCGGGCGCGGGCACGCTGGGCGTCGAGATCGAAGCGCAGGGCGGCCTGCCCGATTCAGTGCTGGTGAGCGTGGGCGGCGGCGGCCTGATCGGCGGCCTGGCCGGCTGGTTCGAACAGCGCGCCCGCGTGGTGGCGCTGGAGCCCGAAAAGGCGCCCACGCTTTTCCGCGCCCGGCAGGCCGGCGAGCCGGTCGATGTCGACGTGGGCGGCATTGCCGCCGATTCGCTCGGCGCGCGGCGCATCGGTGCCATTTCCTGGGAAATCACCCAGAAATACGTGAAGGACGCGCTGCTGCTGTCGGACGAATCCATTCGCGCCGCCCAGCAGTGGCTGTGGAAGGAGCTGAAGCTGGCCGTGGAACCCGCCGCCGCACTGCCGCTGGCGGCGCTGCAAACCGGCGCCTACGTGCCGCGCGAAGGCGAGAAGGTGTGCCTGATCGTCTGCGGGGCGAATGTCGATCCGGCCACGGTCGGCTGACGGCGCAGCTCTGGTTTATTTCTCGCAGTTCACCATCCAAGGCACGCCGAACTTGTCGGTCAGCATGCCAAAGCCGACGGCCCAGAACTGCGGGCCGTAGGGCATCGTGACCTCGCCGCCCTCGGCCAGCGCCTCGAAGAGCTTCTTTCCTTCGTCCACGTTGTTGCCCTGCACCGAGAGCGAAAAGCCCTTGTAGCCTTCGAACGCCATGCCCGGCGGCATGTCGGAAGCCATCAGTTGGTGGCCGCGGGCTTCCAGCGTGGCGTGCATGATCTTGCCCTTGTAGGCATCGGGCGTTTCGGCGCCCATGGGGCTTTCGCCGAAAGTCATGCTGAAGATGATCTTGCCGCCTAGCGCCTTGGCGTAGAAGGCCAGTGCCTCGGCGGCGTTGCCGTTGAATGTCAGATAGGCTTGCATCGCTCTTTCCCTTCGGTCGGGTTGTGGGGAGCAAGATGCTACGCCCACCTAAAATCCCCCCATGCTCGACATCACCCTGCTCCGCAAAGATTTGGCCTCCGCTGTGGCCGGCCTCGAAAAACGCAAGAAGAACCAGCCTTACCTCGACGTATCGGCGTTCACCGCGCTCGAGGCCGAGCGCAAGACGCTGCAAACCCGCACCGAGGAAATCCAGGCCCGCCGCAACACGCTGAACAAGCAGATCGGCCCGCTCAAGGCCAAGGGCGAATCCGTCGATGCACTGATGGCCGAGGTCAACGCGCTCAAGGCCGAGCAGGAATCGCAGTCCAAGCGCCTGGAAGAAATCCAGCCCGAACTGCACGCCTTGCTGCTGGCGGTGCCCAACCTGCCGCATGCCAGCGTGCCGATCGGCGAAGACGAAACCGGCAATGTCGAAATGCGCCGCTGGAGCCCCCAAGGCGGAGCCGGCGCCAACGCCACGCCGCTGGCCTTCACGCCAAAGGACCATGTGGACCTTGGCGCACCGCTCGGCCTCGACTTTGAAATGGGCGCCAAGCTCTCGGGCTCGCGCTTCAGTGTCATGAAAGGGCCGATTGCCCGGCTGCACCGCGCGCTCGCGCAGTTCATGCTCGACACCCAGACCGAGAAGCACGGGTACACCGAATGCTACGTGCCCTACATCGTCAATGCGGCCACGCTCAGCGGCACCGGCCAGTTGCCCAAGTTCGAAGGCGACCTGTTTGCGGCCAAGAAGGGCGGGCAAGACGGCGAGCCCGCGCCCGACCATTCGGCGCTGTATCTCATTCCGACCAGCGAAGTGCCGCTCACCAACTTCGTGCGCGACGAAGTCGTGCCCGAGGCGCAGCTGCCGATCAAGCTCACCGCCCACACGCCTTGCTTCCGTTCCGAAGCCGGCAGCGCCGGGCGTGACACGCGCGGCATGATCCGCCAGCACCAATTCGACAAGGTCGAGATGGTGCAGATCGTGCACCCCGAAAAGAGCTACGACGCGCTCGAGCAGATGACCGGCCACGCCGAAGCCGTGCTGCAGGCGCTGGAACTGCCGTACCGCGTGGTTCTGCTGTGCACCGGCGACATGGGCTTTGGCTCCACCAAGACCTACGACCTCGAGGTGTGGCTGCCCGCCCAGAACACCTACCGCGAGATCAGCTCGGTTTCGAACTGCGAAGCCTTCCAGGCCCGCCGCCTGCAGGCCCGTTTCAAGAACGCACAGGGCAAGAACGAACTCGTCCACACGCTCAACGGCTCGGGCCTGGCCGTGGGCCGTACGCTGGTCGCTGTGCTGGAAAACCACCAGAACGAAGACGGCTCGATCAACGTGCCCGCGGCACTGCGGCCCTACCTGGGCGGGCTGGAAGTGTTGCGCGCCTGATGCGCCCGGGGCTTTAAAACCCCCGTTTTTGTCTGCTAGAATCGCAGGCTCGACAGCACCGGAGAGGTGGCAGAGTGGTCGAATGTACCTGACTCGAAATCAGGCGTACTAGCGATAGTACCGAGGGTTCGAATCCCTCCCTCTCCTCCAAGAATGGCCCCGCAAAGGGGCTATTTTTTTGCCTGTTCTTCATTGAAACGCGCGGCTACCATCCGGCATGCGCCTCCCTTTCCTTGCTTTGCTGTTTGTGGCCCTCGGCGCCATTGCCCAGGCCGAGGCCCAGCAGGTCTACCGCTGCGGCAACCAGTACGGCAGCGATCCGTGCGAAAAGGGCCGGGTTGTGGACGTGTCCCCGCCGGTGCGCAATCTCGATTCGGCTGGTTCGGCCCAGGTGTTTCTCTGCGTGAGCAATAGCGGCGGGCGCTTCTGGTCACCGGACCACTGCAGGGAGCGCGGTGCGTTGGTGGAGCGGATAGAGGCTGTTCCTGGCGGCCTTTCGTGGGAGGAGCGGGTCCAGATTGCCGACCAGCAAACCCAGCAAGGGTACGCAGTGCAGCGCCAGGCGATGGGGCAGCGCGGCGCGGCCACGGCTGGCGTAACGGCCGGCGATTCTTCACGCTGCGCGCACTGGAACCAGCAGGTCGAGCACTACGACGGGCTCGCGCGGCAGCCGCAAAGCGGCGCATCCCAGTCCTGGATTGCCGAGCGGCGCAAGGAAGCCAGGGATCAGCAATTCAGGGCGAGGTGCTGATGGTTAAAACGCGAAGGTCTCATTCGCCTTCGTTGTAAGTCTCCGCCAGAGCCACAAAGTCGGACAGCTTCATGCCGTAGGCGTTGGCAATTCTGGAAGCGGCCAATATCGTCAGATTGCGTTGCCCGCGTTCCAGGAGGCTGATGTAGCTCGTACTCATGTCGGTCAGCTCGGCAAGCGCCTCCTGGCTGAGGTCGAGGTCCCTGCGGCACTTGCTGATGGCGTTCGCAAACATCCGCCGCAAGGCGTGTTCGAACGGATCAATTGCGGACTGAGGCATCGGCCTGCAGTTTCCGGGCGCGCACTATAGTACGCCAGCGACTATAGTACGTCCTTCCGTTTTGCCTTTCGACTTCTTTGCCTTTCTACCGCCGGAGCCTTGATGCCTATCGACCGCGTATCTGCGCCCGCGCAAGGCACTGAAGTCCTCAAGCCCGCCGCGCCTCTGTTCGAAACCGGCGCGGTGGTGATTACGCCGGCCGTCCTGGCATTTCTCGCGAAACATGCAATCTGCCCGGCGGCTCTGTTGTCTCGTCACCAGTGCGGCGACTGGGGTAGCGTGGGCCACAAGGAAGCGAAAGCCAATGATCGAGCCCTGCGGTCAGGCGCGCAGCTGATGGGAGTCCACGTGGTCGGGCATGTCGTGGTCTGGGTGGTCACGGAGGCTGCCAGCCGCGGCGGGAACAGGACCAGCACTCGCTTGCTGTTTCCCGAGGAGTACTGACGCGGCGCCAAGCCAGAAGCAGCACCGGTGCGAGCAGCGGCCCAAAGCGGAGACTTTCGTTTTCGTGACAGCCGAATCGTTTTGCCCTCGTGCGCTCCGCACCCCGTTCTTCCCTCAAAACAGCGGTACCGGGCCGTTAAGATCGCCACCTCTTCATGCCCGGCGTGCTGAGGGAATTCCTGTAGTCGAATAAAGAGGGGGCGAAGCGCCACATGGCCAATGCGTCGATCGCAAGCGTGACACCGGTCCCGGCTTCAGCTGACGAGGCCGAATCGTGGGTGCGCGGCGAGCTGATCCGCAGCCTGATGCGCTCCGCGCGCGGCTCCTACATCGTCTCGGCGGCGCTCATGCCGTTGATGGTCGGCCTGAACTGGAGCTACGTGCCCCACTGGGAGCTGCTCACGTGGCTTGCCTTCGGCTTTGCTGCCACGGGCTTCCGCGCCTGGGGGGCCAGGGTCTATGCGGTGCGCTACGCCGGCCGGAGCGCCGCGGCGCAGCTGCAGTTCACCGAGCGCTACGGCTTCGTGTGGAGCACCAGCGCCATCGTATGGGGCGCATCGATCCTGCTGTTCTTCGAGCGCACGCCGCAGGTCAACCAGTTCATGAGTTGGCTCATCGTCGCCGGCGTGGGCACGTTCCCGCTCAACGGGCTGGCGCTGCACCCGCCGCTGCTCAAACGCTACGTCAACACGCTGTTCATCACCATGCTGGGGGCGGTGCTGATCCGGCTGGTGAGCATCAACATCGTGGAGCCGCATTTCCAGTACGGCTACCTGATGCCGATCCTGCCCATCCTGCATTGGTTCTTGCTGCTGCGGGCTGGCCGCCATATTCACGAAACGGCGCGCAACAGCCTGGAGCTGCTGTTCCACAACCACATCCTGATCAAGTCGCTCACGCAGCAGCGGCAGGCCGCAGTGGCTGCCGTGGCCATGAAGAACCGCTTTCTCGCGAGCGCCGCGCACGACATGCGCCAGCCGGTATTGGCGCTGTCGCTCTATGCCGACTGGCTGCGCAACGAGCCTGAACTGGTGCTGGAACTCGCGCCCAAGATCGTTCGCGCCACGCACGCGGTGAACGCATTGTTCGATTCGATGTTCGACCTGGCACGCATCGATTCAGGCCAAGTGCGCCTGCACATCGAGCGCGTGGACGTGGCCGAGCTGCTGCACGACCTCGAGCTGCAGTACCGCCCGGTCGCCGAAAGCCGGGGGCTCGATTTCCGGGTGCACGTGACGGAAGGCAGCTTTCTGACCGACCCCATTCGCGTGCGCCGCATGATCGGCAACCTGATCGCAAATGCCATCAAGTACACCTCCGACGGCGGCGTGCTGCTCGCTTCGCGTCAAACGCGCGAGGGCATGCGCATCGAGGTGTGGGACACCGGCATCGGCATTGCCCCCGAACACCTGCGCGACGTTTTCCTGGAGTTCTACAAGGTGGCCGACCATGCCGGCACGTCCGACGGCTTCGGCCTGGGCCTGGCCATCGTCGCCCGGCTCTCCCACGTGCTCGGCCACCCCGTCAGCGTGCGCTCGCGCCTCGGCAGCGGCAGCGTATTCCGAGTTGCACTGCACGACGCCGACGAAGCCGTGGCCCAAGCCCGCGTCAGCGCCTCGGGCGGCGGCTGACTGCCGACCGGCTTGCAGCCATAAAAAAACCGCGCCTCAGCGCGGTTTTCAGCAGTCCAACAATTCGCCCCAGTCTCCCTTTCAGAAACACCGAGGAACCGGCTTCGCCGGGCCTCTGGTGTTGCCCCCGGTAGGGGGAAGGAGAAGCGCACGAAGTGCGCGGAGCCTCGGGGCGAGCCTCAGTCTCGAGACTAGTTATTTGAAATCAGCCCGTTGGTCCGCGCGTAGTGCAGCGCCTGCGTGCGGCTCTTCACGCCCAGGCGGCGGAACAGGCGCCACAGGTGCACCTTCACCGTGTGCTCGCTGATCTCCAGGTCTGTGGCGATGTCGCGGTTGCTCATGCCCTTGTCAAGCATGGCGATCAACTGCGTCTGGCGCTTGGACAGCTTGCTGTTATTGGCCAGCGCGGGCTCGTCCGCTTCCTCCGAACCGGCCATCAAGAGGCCGCGCAGCACGGCGGCCAGTTCGGCCGAGCTGGCCGACTTCTCGATGTAGGTGTCCGCGCCTGCTTCGATGCACGCGTCTTCCATGTCCGCAGCCGGTGCCGCCGAGTAAACGGCGATCGGCACGTTGGGGTAGACCTGCTTGACTGCGACCACACCCGAAACGCCGTTGGTGTCGGGCAGCTTCAGGTCGAGGCAGAAAAGGGTCGGTGCGCCGCGCTGCTGAACCGAGCTCGCGAGCTTGTCCAGCCGCTCGAGCTCGACGATGTTTTCGGCCGGCCGCAGGCGCCGCAACACCATCACGATTGCGTCGCGCATCAGGGGATGGTCGTCGATGACATAAATGCTCATGTTTTCTTCCTTTGTGATCGCCCGTCTACTCTCGTCTGTCCCCGGCGGGTGAGCCGATGGACATATGCCGGATCAACTTCCGCTGGTCGCGGTCGCTGCCTCCGCCAGTGCTTCCAGCGCCGCGTTCGCGGCGCTCAATTCTTCCGTGCCAATCGGCTCCAGCTGGTCGGCGAGCGCGGTCAATGCCGCGCCGCGCTGTTGCTGCAGGGTGGCAATCGCACGCCCGGCCTCCTGCGGCGACGCGAAACCGCGGCTTTGGAGTAGGGCTGCGCCGTTCGCATCGAGCAGCTTGAAATAGAACAGCCCGTCGCGCTCGCGGTACTGCTTGAAGCTCGGCTTGGCGACCTTGGCCGCCTTGCGTGCGCCGCCCTTGTCGCGGCCCGCCGCAAGGTTGCGCAGCCCCACTGCATGGCGCAGTTCGGTCATGAAGGGACGCGAAAGCTTGCGGGCCTTTTCGGCGCCGACAAGCAGAATGCGCTCGATCTCCGCCGGGTTGTTCATCAGCTCTTCATAACGGGCGCGCAGCGGCGCCACCTCGCGGTCGATGCGCTCGAACAGCATCTGCTTGGCGTCGCCCCAGCCGATGCCTTCGGCGTACGCCTTGCGCAGCGTTTCGGTCTCTTCGGCGGTGGCAAAGGCCTGGTAGATCTGGAACAACGCGGAGCCTTCGGTGTCCTTGGGTTCGCCGGGCGCGCGCGAGTCGGTGACGATGCTCGCAATCTGCTTTTGCAGCTGGCCGCGCGGCGCAAACAGCGGAATGGTGTTGCCGTAGCTCTTGCTCATCTTGCGGCCGTCCAAGCCGGGCAGGGTGGCGACGGCATCGTCGATCTCGGCGTCCGGCAGCGTGAAGTGCTCGCCGTACTGGTGGTTGAAGCGCTGCGCCATGTCGCGCGCCATTTCGATGTGCTGCACCTGATCACGGCCCACGGGCACCTTGTGCGCGTTGAACATCAGGATGTCTGCACCCATCAGCACCGGGTACATGAACAGGCCGGCGGTCACGTCGGAATCCGGGTCTTCGCCCTTGGCCACGTTCTTGTCGAGCTGGGCCTTGTAGGCATGGGCGCGGTTGAGCACGCCCTTGCCGGTCACGCAGGTCAGAAACCAGGTGAGCTCGGTAATTTCGGCAATGTCCGACTGGCGGTAGAAGGTCACGCGCTCGG
Source organism: Variovorax paradoxus (assembly GCF_009755665.1). Classification (NCBI taxonomy): domain Bacteria; kingdom Pseudomonadati; phylum Pseudomonadota; class Betaproteobacteria; order Burkholderiales; family Comamonadaceae; genus Variovorax; species Variovorax paradoxus. The sequence goes on along the minus strand of NZ_CP046622.1, from coordinate 4,400,408 downwards.
GGTCGAGCCCGCAAGCCAGCCAGCTGGCGGCAATTTCGAGCGTGGAGCGCTGGATGAGCGCCGGCTCCTGCACCTTGATGAGCGCGTGGTAGTCGGCCAGGAAGAAAAAGCTCTCCACGCCCGGCGCCACGCTCTGCCGCACCGAATGGCGGATCGAGCCGACGTAGTTGCCGAGGTGCGGCGTGCCGGACGGCGTGATGCCGGTCAGGACGCGCAGGGGAGCTGAAGAAGACGAAACCATGGAGAGGAACTTAACGCAGCAAAGCCGTGAGCGGGGAAATAAGCACGTTGATGACCGTGTAGCCGACGTCCATCAGCGGACGCAGCCAGAAGGTGCCGACGATGCCGGCGATGACCAGGCCCATCACGATGAAGAAACCGAAGGGCTCGATGCGCGCCAGGAAATTTTGCGCCGGGCCGTTGGGGAGCAGGCCTGCGAGCACGCGCCCGCCGTCCAGAGGGGGCAGCGGAAACAGGTTGAAGGCCCACATCACCAGGTTGACCAGCACGCCGCCTTGCGCCATTTTGATGAAAAAGGTTTCATCGATGCCCGCTGCAACGAGCCCGACCAGCAGCAGGGCCCAAAGAATCGCTTGCACAAAGTTGGACGCCGGGCCGGCCAGCGCCACCCAGATCATGTCGCGTTTCGGATGGCGAAGGCGCCCGAAGTTCACCGGCACCGGCTTGGCATAACCGAACAGGAACGCACCAGAGGTTGCGAAGTACAGCAGCAACGGCATCAGGATGGTCCCGATGGGATCGATGTGCTTGATGGGATTGAGCGTCACGCGTCCCATGACTTCAGCGGTGTTGTCGCCAAAATGGCGCGCCACATAACCGTGCGCCGCCTCGTGCACCGTGATCGCGAAAACCACGGGCAGTGCGTAAATAAGTACGGTCTGTATCAGGTTGGAAATATCCACTGGGCGATTGTGTCAGACAGACTGAAAGCTTCGGTGCCGCTCGTCAGAGACCAAGCACCGCCAGCGCGCCGCGGCCTTGCCGCACCACGACCGGATCGTCGCCCGCGCCCATGGGCGTGAGGTCGACCACGGTGGTGGGCTGCGAAGGGCAGGCGCCCGCGTCGATCACCGCGCCGATCTGCTTCTCGAAACGCTCGCGAATGGTTTGCGCATCGTTCAGTGCTTCGGTTTCGCCGGGTGCGATCAGGGTCGTGGCCAGGAGCGGCGCGCCGTGCAGCGCCAGCAGTTCGAGCAGCACCTTATGGTCGGGCACGCGCAGGCCGATGGTCTTGCGCTGCGGGTGGCTCACGCGCCGCGGCACTTCCTTGGTGGCTTCGAGCAGGAAGGTGTAGGGGCCCGGCGTGGCGGCCTTCAGCAGGCGGTACTGCTTGTTGTCGACGCGCGCATAGTTGGCCAGCTCGCTCAGGTCACGGCAGATCAGCGTGAGATGGTGCTTCTCGTCGACCTGGCGAATACGGCGCAGCTGGTCGACCGCGTCCTTGTCGTCGAGGTGGCAGGCCAGCGCGTAGCTCGAGTCGGTGGGCACGGCCACGATCTCGCCGCGCTGCAGCAGCGTGGCGGCCTGCTTGAGCAGGCGTTGCTGGGGGTTGTCGGGGTGGACTTCGAAGTACTGGGCCATGAAGAAGACTCCTGATTACGATTCTGCCGGCTCGATGGGCACGCGGCGCTCGCGCACCGTGAGCCAGGCGCCGGCCGCGCCGCAAACCGCAATCATCGAAATGCCGATGAGCGAGACACGGTCGGGCACGTGGGAAAAAACGAGCCAGCCGCCCAGCATGGCAAAGGCGATCTGGGCATAAAGGTAGGGCGTGAGCGTGGAGGCCGGCGCGCGCTGGTAGGCGAGGATAAGAATGAAGTGCCCCACCGTGCCCATGAAACCCATGAGGCACAGCAACGCCCACCAGTGCCACGAGGGCAGGGCCGTCCACACGAACGGCAGCGCCAGGGATGCGATCAACGTGCCCACCCAGCCGGTGTAGAAATGCATGGTGAGCGGGTTCTCGGTTTGCGCCAGCTTGCTCGTGAGCACCTGGAACCATGCATTGGTCAGCACCAGCCCGATGGGCAGCAGCACGGCCCAGCTGAATGCATCGCCGCCCGGCCGCAAGATGACCAGCGTGCCGGCAAAGCCGCCCGCCACCAGCGCCCAGCGCAGCACCGAAACGTGCTCCTTCAGCGTGGTGGCCGCCAAGAGCGTAATGACCAGCGGCGCTATCAGCACGATGGAGGTGAACTCTGCCAGCGGCATGTAGCGCAGGCTCAAAAAGGCCAGCGTGCTCGACGCCAGCAGCAGGGCACCGCGCAGCAACTGGTAGCGCGGGTGCTGCGTGCGCAGCAGCGCCGTGCCGTGCTTGGGCAGCAGCACCGCCGTGGTGGCCACGGCCTGGAAGGCATAGCGGAACCACACGCCCATGAGAATCGGCACGGCGGCGGTCGATGTCTTGGTTGCCGTGTCGAGCGTGGCAAAGCAGGCCACCGCCACCAGCACCAGGCCAATGCCCGCGAGGATGCGTTCAGATTCGACGTCGCGCGTTTGCTGTGCGGCGGCGCGGGCGTTCGCCAGTGCGGCGGTTGCCGCGCTGTCGGTGCCGGGCCCGGGGCTCTGGCTCACTGCTGGATGCGGTGGCTGAGCAGTTCCCACACCGGCGTGAGCGCGCCGGGCAACGGTGGCAGCTTGCCGAGATCGCAATGGCTTTCGTCGGGGCTGTGGAAATCGCTGCCGCGCGAGGCGGCGAAATCGAACTCGAGCGCCTTGTCGGCGTATTCGACGTATTCGGCTGTCGTATGGCTGCCGGTGACAACTTCGATCGCCTGCCCGCCATGTGCCTTGAACTCGAGGAACAGCGCGTATTCCTCGTTGGCGGTGAACTTGTAGCGGCCCGGGTGCGCAATGACGGCCATGCCCTTGGCGGCCGTGATCCACTGGACCGCGTCTTTCAGCGAGGCCCAGCGGTGCGGCACATAGCCGGGCTTGCCTTCGGTCAGGAACTTGCGAAACACCTCGGGGGTGTCGCGGCAATGCCCTTGCTCGACCAGGAAGCGCGCAAAGTGGGTGCGCGAGATCAGTTCGGGGTTGCCCACGAACTTGAGCGCGCCTTCGTAAGCGCCGTGAATGCCGACCTTGGCCAGCCCCTCGGCCATTTCCTGCGCGCGCTTGCCGCGGCCGCCGCGCGTGTCGTAGAGGCCCTGCGTCATGGCGGCGTCGTCCGGATCGAAGCCCAGGCCGACGATGTGCACCGTTTCGTTGGCAAAGGTGACCGAAATTTCGGTGCCGGTGAGATAGCGCAGGCCGTTGGCGCGCGCCGCTGCGGCCGCGCGGTGCTGGCCGCCGACCTCGTCATGGTCGGTGAGCGCCCAGAGCTCGACCCCGTTGGCAGCGGCGCGCGCCGCGAGTTCTTCGGGCGTCAGCGTGCCGTCGGAAACCACGGAATGGCAGTGCAGATCGGCATTGAGAATAGAGGACACATGATCATTCTATTGGGTCTGCAACACCGATGCGGGCGCATGGATGCTATTGTGGTTGCTATTAAATAAATAGCATTACTGCGGCAGCCGACGCGGCTTAGCGCTTCTTGCGAAAAGCCGTCCACGCGGCCACGGCGGTAAAGCTCGCAACGATGGCCACCACGATCCAGAACCCGTGCTTGTGCTCGGCCAGCGGAATGCCGCCCACGTTCATTCCGAACAGGCCCGCAAGAATGTTGATGGGCAGCGCGAGCACCGTTACCACCGTCAGCACGAACAGGCTGCGGTTGTTGTCCTCGTTCACATCGGCGGCAATTTCTTCTTGCAGCAGCTTGATGCGCTCCTGCAGCGCCTGCATGTCGCGCAGCACCACTGAAAACTCTTCGGTCGAGCCGCGCAGCTCTTGCGCATCGGGCTCGGCCATCCAGGCCGGTGGCCCTTGCAGCAGGCGGAACAGGGCGGCGGGCTCGGGCGCCAGCAGCCGCTGCAGCCGCACCAGCAGCCGGCGCAGCACGCCGAGCCGCGCGCGCTTGTGGTCGAGCCGGCCGGCCAGCAGTTCGTCCTCGATGCGGTCGATGCGCGAAGTGACGCCGCGCACGATCTTTACCAGCACGTCGGCCTGGGCGCGCAGCAGGTGCTCGAGCAGTTCGGTGCTGGAGCGCGGGGCGTCTCCAGCCTTGACGGCCGTTCGCAGCGCGTCGACCGAGCGCAGCGGCTTGGCGCGCGCCGTGACCACCAGGCGCGGCCCCACGCTGATCCAGAGCGTGGAGATGTCCGAGGGCTCGAAGCTGAATTCGAAGTGCACGTCGTTGATGACCGCGATCAGCGAATCGTCGGCGCGCTCGATGCGCGTGGAGGGCAGGCCCTCGTGCAGCGCTTCATAAAAGGTGCCCGAGAGTTGCGCGTGGCGCAGCAGCCAGCGCTCGGCCTGGGCGTGGCTCAAATTGAAGTGGAGCCACAGGAATGCGGAGTCCGACGAGGGAGGCGCACCGGTGTCCAACCACGCCGCGGCCTGCGCCGAGTCGATCGCCCGCACCGGCTCCGGCGCGGCGGCGTCGAAAAGGTAGCCGCAGATCAGCCCGGCTTCGTCGCCGCCATACGAGTTGGCGGCCAGGTCATGGAGTGCCGGCAAGGTGCGTCTGGATCAGGAAAGCCAAAGGGGTGCACGGATGGTGTTCGACCTATGTGACAACCTCGTGTCCGCCGACGCCGAACAGTCACGCAACGGTCATACGCTGCGTGCAGCATGCCTTGCTCCACCTCACACATCCCTCCTTCCTTGCCATGATGCTGACGAGCGCACTTCCAGACCACGAAGAACTGATGCAACGCATCGCCCGCGATTTGATCGACAGCTATGACGAGGAGTTGGAGCTGGAGATCGAAGACCGCGACATCGGCGACCTCGATCCCGCCGCCCGCGCCACCGACAAGGCCGCGCGGCAGGCCTACTTCAAGGAGCTGTTCCGCCTTCAGGGCGAACTCGTCAAGCTGCAGGACTGGGTTCAGCACAGCAAGCAGAAGGTGGTCATTCTTTTCGAGGGCCGCGACGCGGCAGGCAAGGGCGGTGTCATCAAGCGCATCACCCAGCGCCTGAACCCGCGCGTGGCGCGCGTGGCCGCGCTGCCGGCGCCCAACGACCGCGAACGCACCCAGTGGTACTTTCAGCGCTATGCCGCGCACCTTCCGGCGGCCGGCGAAATGGTGCTGTTCGACCGCAGCTGGTACAACCGCGCCGGCGTCGAGCGCGTGATGGGCTTTTGCACCGACGACGAGTACGAGGAGTTCTTCCGAACCGTGCCGGAGTTCGAAAAAATGCTGGTGCGCTCGGGCATCAAGCTCATCAAGTACTGGTTCTCGATTACCGACGACGAGCAGCACATGCGCTTTCTCGGGCGCATTCACGATCCGCTCAAGCAATGGAAGCTGAGCCCCATGGACCTCGAAAGCCGCCGCCGCTGGGAGGAATACACCAAGGCAAAGGAAATCATGCTGGAGCGCACCCACATTCCAGAGGCGCCCTGGTGGGTGGTGCAGGCGGTCGACAAGAAGAAGGCGCGGCTCAATTGCATCAGCCACCTGCTGGGCCAGCTGCCCTACCAGGAAGTGGCGCATTCGCCGGTTCAGCTGCCCGCACGGGAGCGCCACGCCGACTACCTGCGCCAGCCGGTGCCGGCGAGCATGATGGTGCCGGAGATCTACTGAGGCACGGGGCGGGGCTCCAGGCCTTCACCGCCCGTTTGGACGGCCGGCGCTTTGCCTTCACACTGCGCCCATGGTTCGTCGTTCCACCGCTGCTTCTCTCTTTGCCCGCGCCTATGAGCGCAACCTGAAGGCCCTGACCAAGCTCACGCTGAGCAACAGCAAGCGCGTGACCGGGCAGGTGCAGCGCGCCACCGCAAAGCGCCTCAAGCCGCCGCCGGGCCGGGGCGACTGGCTCAGCGGCATGGCGCTGGGCCCGGGCGGCGCGCGGGGCTATCACCTCTTTCGCCCGGCCGACCTGAAGCTGAAGCCCGGCGAGAGATTGCCGCTCATGGTCATGCTGCACGGCTGCGGTCAGACCGGGCGCGACTTTGCGGCCAGCACTCGCATGAACGCGCTCGCGGTACGGCAGCGCTTTCTGGTGCTTTATCTGGAGCAAGACAGGCTGGCCCACCCGCAAGGTTGCTGGAACTGGTATGAGCGACGCTCGGGCAAGGCCGACGCCGAGGCCGCCACGCTGATGGCTGCCATCGATCAGGCCTGCGTGCTGTACCCGGTAGACCGCGAGCGCATTGCGCTGGCCGGCCTCTCGGCCGGAGCCAGCATGGCGGCCCTGCTGGCAACGCGCTACCCGCTGCGATTTCGCGCCGTGGTCATGCATTCAGGCGTGGCGCCTGGCGCCGCGAAGTCCTCGGCCACCGCCTTGGGCGCGATGCGCGGCCAGCACACGCCGCCGATGCCCTCCACCGCGGTCGGCAAGGCAATGGGCGCCGCCGCCGTCTTCGCGACATTGCCACCGATGCTGGTGCTGCATGGCGATGCCGACGCCGTGGTCGCGCCGAGCAACGCCGTCAATAGCGCGGCCGTGTGGGCCACGGCGGTAGGTGCTAAGCCAGGCCTCGCGCGCACGCTCCAGCGTGGCAAACGGCACCCCATGCGCGTGACCCAGTTCCGCCGCAAGGGCCGCACGCTGGTCACGCTGTGCGAGATTGCAGGCCTGGGCCACGCCTGGAGCGGCGGCGCCGCCAGCCTGCTTTTCAGCGACCCGGCCGGGCCGGACGCGACGCGGATGGTCTGGGCCTTTGCGGCGGCGCAGTTCAAGCTGGAGGCGCCGAGTTTCATTTCGGCCGCGAACGTCTAGTCGGGCTTGGGTGGAGGCAGTTCAGAAAGCTTAGAGGAGACGCGTTGGCATGCGGCGATCAGATCGCGAACGATGCGCTCGTCTACATTCATGTCGCCCTCGTACTCTCCGAGATTACGTATTTCATGGCACTTGGCCAGTACCCGCCACACCTCCGGGCCCAGCTCCAATGTATGAGGCAGCACCTGAAAGACAATGAAGCGGTTGCCTGAGCGGTAGCCATGCCAACGCAGCGCCGCGAGGCACATGGCATGCGCTGCGTTGTAGGCAAGATCGAATCGGCCCTCGACGGAAAGTTGCATCACCTGAGCGTCCGCCAGGCGCGCGAGTCCGGAACGCACCAGGCCCGCGAATTCGCGAGCATCCGGAGGTTCTGCGGCGAGCGGCTTGGTCGGGCCGCACAGGTTTTCAAGCGGGGAGGGCATGCGCGTTGCCGATGATCCAGAGCTTGGGCTGCTCCATGACGCGCTTCACGAACGATTCGCCGTCTTTGTGCTTTCGCATCAGTTCTTTTCTTGTGAACATGGTCGGGTTCACTGTACGGCCCAGACGTGCCGACACTGCATCGAGAGCGAGAAACAGATCCGAATACGCAAGTTCTTCACTGATCAGCAGCAGGTCGATGTCGCTCGCGGCCGTGTCGCTCTTCTTGGCCACAGAGCCGAACACGAACGCGGCTTCGATCTTTTCGGCCAGCGGTTCCAGCGCTTCGCGCAGTGGACCTGCGAGTCCGAAGGTCTTGCGAACGATGCTGCTCAATTCGTCGAAGATCGGAGCCGCGGCATTGGCTTGATAGTGCTTCTGGTTGCCGACGCGCGATGTGATGAGCAGGCCACTGTCTGCCAACTGTTTGAGTTCGCGTTGCACGGCGCCGGAGCCTGCGCCGGTCAACTTGATCAGCTCGGTGGAAAAGAAACTCCGGTCCGGCTGGCCGAAGAGATAGCCGAGCACGCGCTGCTGGGTGGTCGTGAACAGGGCATCCGCCAGGCTGGCGGACCTTGCGGTCTGTTTTACTTGCGACGAGGACATGCCCATTTTGGGTATTTTAAAGCCCAAAATGGGTTTTTGTGTTGCGGCTCGACACTCCCGCCCTGAGTACCTCCGTGTACGCCACCCGGCGTATTTCTCGCGCGCGGTCGAATCCGCAGACTCCCCTCCATCGTCCGGCGAGCCCGGCGAGCAGGTTTCAACCACCCCGGAGCAGGAGTCCACATGCAACGTCGTTTCACCCTCAAGGCGCTCACCGCCGCCGTCGCCCTGGCCAGCATCTCCGCTGCGCCGGCCTTTGCCGCCGACACCATCAAGGTCGGCGTGCTGCACTCGCTGTCGGGCACGATGGCCATTTCTGAAACCGTGTTGAAAGACACGGTGCTGATGGCCATCGACGACATCAACAAGAAGGGCGGCGTGCTGGGCAAGCAGCTCGAGCCCGTGGTGGTCGACCCGGCTTCCAACTGGCCGCTGTTCGCCGAAAAGACCAAGCAACTGCTCGGCCAGGACAAGGTTTCGGTGATCTTCGGCTGCTGGACCTCGGTGTCGCGCAAGTCGGTGCTGCCGGTGGTCGAGGAAATGAACGGACTCTTGTTCTACCCCGTGCAGTACGAAGGTGAAGAGCTCTCCAAGAACGTGTTCTACACGGGCGCCGCGCCCAACCAGCAAGCCATTCCGGCTGTCGACTACCTCATGAGCAAGGAAGGCGGCGGCGCCAAGCGCTGGGTGCTGCTGGGCACCGACTACGTGTACCCCCGCACCACCAACAAGATCCTGCGCGCCTACCTCAAGAGCAAGGGCGTGAAGGACACCGACATCGACGAGAAGTACACCCCCTTCGGCCACAGCGACTACCAGACCATCGTCGCCGACATCAAGAAGTTCTCGGCCGGCGGCAAGACGGCCGTGGTGTCCACCATCAACGGTGACTCCAACGTGCCCTTCTACAAGGAACTGGGCAACGCGGGCCTGAAGGCCAAGGACGTGCCGGTGGTGGCCTTCTCGGTGGGCGAAGAAGAACTGCGCGGCGTGGACACCAAGCCGCTGGTCGGCCATCTGGCCGCATGGAACTACTTCATGTCGATCAAGAACCCGACCAACACGGCGTTCATCAAGCAGTGGGGCGACTACGCCAAGGCCAAGAACATCGCCGGCCACAAGGACAAACCGCTCACCAACGACCCGATGGAAGCCACCTGGATCGGCATCCACATGTGGAAGCAGGCGGTCGAGAAGGCCAAGAGCACGGACACCGACAAGGTGATCGCAGCGATGGCCGGCCAGACCTTCACGGCGCCTTCGGGCATCGTGTCCAAGATGGACGAGAAGAACCATCACCTGCACAAGAGCGTGTTCATCGGCGAGATCAAGGCGGACGGCCAGTTCAGCGTAGTGTGGAAGACGCCCGGTCCGGTCAAGGCCAAGCCGTGGAGCCCGTACATCGAAGGCAACGACAAGAAGCCGGACCAGCCGGCTGGCAAGTCGATGTAAGTGTGTTTCTTTCTCCCTCCCCTCCGGGGGAGGGCAGGGGTGGGGGCTGACGGCGGTCGATTCGAGCACTGCGCTTGTCGAGGCGCCGCGTGCCCCCCATCCCAACCTTCCCCCGGAAGGCGAAGGAGCCAATCCCAACTTCCACTTTCACAATGCTTCGACGACCCCTTCACTGTGCACTCGCCGCCTTGCTGCTCATGGCGACGGCCGTCCACGCGCTGACCGCCGACGAAGCCAAGGCCATTGCCTCGGGCGAATCCGAATCGCGCATCACCGCCCTCAACAAGGCCGTGCTCACGGCCGACGAAAAAACCGCGGCCTTCATCCAGGCCATGTCGGAAGGCGCGGTCAAGTACACCGAAGACAAGGTCTTCGTGATGAAGGACGACAAAGGCTACGACCCCGTGACCGGCGCCGAGTTGAAGGTGCCCGACACGGCCGAGGACGTGGTCAACAACAACCTGATGCGCGGCGCGCTCGATGCCGCGCAGGCCGCGCTCAAGCTCACGAGCAAGGACGATGCGGTGCGCGCCGAAGCCGCGCAGGCGCTCTTCAAGGAACCCGACGAGTCGCGTGTACCCATGGTCGAGAAGGCGCTGGCCGCCGAGACCAACCCAGGCATCAAGGCGCAGCTCCAGCTGGTGCGCGCTGCCAGCATGCTCGGCAGCGCCGACAAGGCCAAGCGCCTGGCCGCCGCGAAGGAGCTCGGCGCCAACAGCAGCCCCGACACCAAGCTGCTGCTCAACCAGCGCCTGGCCGATGAAACCGAGGCGGACGTCAAGGCCGCCATCGTCGCTTCCATTGCAAGCATCGACGGCTCGCTGGTGTGGGGCGACCGCATCAACGCCGTGTTCAGCGGCATCAGCCTGGGCTCGGTGCTGCTGCTCGCCGCGCTAGGCCTCGCCATTACCTACGGCTTGATGGGCGTCATCAACATGGCGCATGGCGAGCTGATGATGATCGGCGCCTACGCCACCTATGTGATGCAGGGCATCTTCCAGAAGTACATGCCCGAGGCGGCATTCGGCTGGTACCTGGTAGCAGCCATTCCGGTTTCGTTTCTGGCATCGGCGCTCGTGGGCGCGGTGCTCGAACGCGGCGTGATCCGATTTCTTTACGGCCGCCCCCTCGAAACGCTGCTTGCCACCTGGGGCATCAGCCTGATGCTGCAGCAGCTTGTGCGATCGCTCTTCGGCGCGCAGAACGTCGGCGTGGAAAACCCCGGTTGGATGAGCGGCGGCTTCACCATGCTGAGCAACGTCACGCTGCCGTGGAACCGCATCTGCATCATCATCTTCGCGGCGCTGGTGCTGCTGGCCATGGGCTGGCTCATCGCCCGCACGCGCCTGGGCCTGTTTGTGCGCGGCGTGACGCAAAACCGGCCCATTGCCTCGTGCATGGGCGTGAACACGGCGCGCATCGACACCTACGCCTTTGCGCTTGGCTCCGGCATCGCGGGCCTTGCGGGTTGTGCGCTGAGCCAGATCGGCAACGTGGGGCCCGACCTCGGCCAGAGCTATATCGTCGACAGCTTCATGGTGGTCGTGATGGGCGGCGTCGGCCAGCTTGCGGGCACCGTGTATGCGGCCCTGGGTCTTGGCGTTCTCAACAAGTTCATCGAGGGCTGGGCGGGCGCGGTGCTCGCGAAGATCGCGGTGCTCGTTTTCATCATCATCTTCATTCAGAAGAGACCTCAAGGCATCTTTGCCATGAAGGGCCGGAGCGCAGAAGCATGAGCAGCGAGGTCGTACTTCCCACCAAGGGGCCGCTGTTGAGCGGCAAGGGCTGGACAGCCTTTTTCGTTGCGCTGATCGTGGTGTGCGCGGTGGCGCCGGTGCTCAACATATGGGTGCCCGCGGACAGCCCTGTGCACATGAGCGACTACGCCGTGGCGTTGGTCGGCAAGATCATGTGCTACGCGATCTGCGCGCTGGCCATGGACCTGATCTGGGGCTACACCGGCATTCTCTCGCTGGGCCATGGCCTCTTCTTCGCGCTGGGCGGCTACATGATGGGCATGTACCTCATGCGGCAGATCGGCCGCGACGGCAACTACAAGAGCGACCTGCCGGACTTCATGGTGTTTCTCGACTGGAAGACGCTGCCTTGGCACTGGACCTTCAGCGACAGCTTCATCGCCACGCTGATCCTCATCGTCGCGGTGCCGGGGCTCATCGCCTTCGTGTTCGGCTTCTTCGCCTTCCGCTCGCGCATCAAGGGCGTGTATTTTTCGATCATCACGCAGGCCATGACTTTCGCGGCCATGCTGCTGTTCTTCCGCAACGAGACGGGCTTCGGAGGCAACAACGGCTTTACCGACTTCAAGCGCATCCTGGGTATTCCGATTGCGACGCAAGAAATGCGCATGACGCTGTTTGCGCTCACGGGCATTACGCTGCTGGGCTTCTTCCTGTTTGCCAGGTGGCTCATCGGCAGCAAGTTCGGCCGCGTGCTGCAGGCCATTCGCGATGCGGAAACGCGTGTGATGTTCTCGGGCTACAACCCGCTGCCCTACAAGCTCACGATCTGGGTCATCTCGGCCATCATGTGCGGCGTTGCCGGTGCGCTGTATGTGCCGCAGGTCGGCATCATCAACCCCGGCGAGATGAGCGCGGCCAACTCCATCGAGATCGCGATCTGGGCGGCCGTGGGCGGTCGCGCAACGCTCATCGGACCGATCATCGGCGCTTTCATCGTCAACGGTGCGAAGAGCTGGCTCACCGTCGCGTACCCGGAATACTGGCTTTACTTTCTGGGTGCGTTGTTCATTGCCGTCACGCTGTTCCTGCCGAACGGCATCGTGGGGCTGGTGAAGAAATGGCTGTCCCGCGAGAAGGCGGCGCCCGCTGCACCGAGTGCCGGCCGCGAGGAAGCGCAGCGCGCCATGGCTGCCGCGCAGGGCATGGAGCCCGAGGCGCTGCATGCGCCGCTCGCGCCCGAAGTGAAGGGAGCGCGCGCATGAGCCGCCGGGCCGCTCCCAAGGCGAATACCGCAGCGCAAAGCGCGGAGG